>CAYHDA010000229.1:0-6957 GCA_964355145.1 uncultured Mariniphaga sp. | reverse complement strand
GCCTATTTCGACATTGTTTTCTATAATAACATTGCCGATTTGCTCTATTTTCGTATAGGTTCCATCAGGATTAGGCGCGAAACCAAAACCATCGGCACCGACCACAGCACCTGAATGAATGATGCATGAAGAACCAATCCTGCAATCGAAATATATTTTCACCCCTGAATGGAGTATTGAATTATCACCGATGTTTACATTGTCTCCAATGTAAGTATGAGGATATATTTTCACATTATTGCCAATCACAGCATTATCGCCGATATAAGCAAAAGCCCCGATATAAACATTCTCTCCGATTTTAGCTGAACTGCTGATAAAACACGGCTGTTCGATCCCAATTTTCGAAGGTCTCATTTTCACATAAAAATCGAGGAGTTTAGCAAGTGCCGCATAGGCATTATCAACCCGGATCAGTGTGCATGAAAGCGGATTTTCAGGGCTGAAATCTTTATTTATAATTACAATGGATGCGGTAGTTGTATAAATGTATTTAGTGTAGGCAGGATTTGAAAGAAAAGTCAATGTACCAGCGATACTTTGATCTATTTTAGAAATATTACTCACTTTAATATTGCCATCTCCTTCAACTTCACCGTTAAGCAAAGCTGCAATATCATTTGCAGAAAACTCCATTCGTTCGTATTTAAATTTTACGCTGCAAAAATAATAAAATAATTACCTTGTTATGATTTCTCCGGGATAACACACAAAATGTTTGCGTACTGTCTTCGTTAATCCTTCTAAATTAATGTCTGAAGCCTCTTTGATATCTTTTAATTTGCCATTTTTGTAAAGTATATTTATACTTTCTGCCTCTGCATCGTAAGCATTGTTCGTAATTTCTCCTTCTATAACAAAAAATCCTGCTTCAGACTGATCTATTCCGAACTTATTGGTTGTTAAGTGTTTGAGATTGTTTATTTTACTTTCAGGAAAAGGAGAATTGGAAAGTTTAATCTTAAAAAGTTTTCGGTTGGTCAAGGCGCGTGAGAGATTCGAAAGAATAGGATCAGGATTTTCCATCCATCCCTTTATTGTACACAGCACATCGGCGTCGTCAAGATAACCAAATGCATGAAGTGCTTGTCTTCTGGTTGTTAGATCATTGGAGCGAAAATCTTCGGCTTTGATCCCACGGTTTAAAAAAAGTGCCAGATGGCTGGTAGCCGGTACATCTTTTCCTGCTAATGCCAGATCGGAGGCGCGCTGCAATAACTTGATCATCATATGTTCTGCAGAAAGCACCGTTTTATGCAGATAAACCTGCCAGTACATTAATCTGCGTGCGATCAGAAATTTTTCAACGGAATAGATTCCCTTAACCTCAATAACGAGCTGATCATTTTTGACATTGAGCATTTTAATTATCCGTTCGGATGATACTACACCTTCAGAAACGCCGGAATAAAAACTGTCGCGCTTTAAAAAGTCAAGGCGATCCATATCCAATTGGCTGCTCACCAGCTGATGGAGAAATTGTTTCGGATAATGATTGAGGAAAATATCAATTGCCAAAGTGAGGCGCCCATCCATTTGCCGATTCAATTCATCCATATAAATACGGGATAATTCTTCGTGCGACACTCCCAGAACGATACTCTGTTCCAGTGCATGCGAAAATGGACCGTGACCTATATCATGCAATAAAAGTGCTGCCATAACACCTTCTTCTTCATCTTCAGTGATTTTGTTTCCTTTTTTCTTAAGGACATCAATCGCGGATCTCACTAAATGCATTGTGCCGATTGCGTGCTCAAATCGGGTGTGATTTGCCCCGGGATATACCAACGATGATAATCCTAATTGCTTGATTCGTCTTAACCGCTGAAAATAAGGATGTTCAATCAGTTCGAGATGAAGGTCGTAGTCCAATTCAATAAACCCCCAAACCGGATCATTCACTATTTTGTTTTTTGAGCTTTTCAATGTCAGATTCTTAATGAGATGAAAGGTCAAAACTAAGAAATGTTCTGCTTTTTTTATTCTCTATTTTCACAACTTGCTCATTTAAAAAAACCTATTGAAATTACGAGTGAAAAATATTTGGTTTTTTAAGACAAAAGGATTACTTTTGTTGCGGAGAATAATCGAAGGATTAGGGGACGGAAAGTCCCCTATTTTATTGATATTAAAAATGATAACTAAAGAGAAGGTTCAGATTCTGGTCGAAGAAGTACTGTCGGACGATATGTATATCGTTGATATTACGGTGGGTGCTACGAATGCAATTATGGTTTATGTCGATAGTGATGCCGGTATAAGCATTGGTGAATGCGTTCAAATCAGCCGCCATATTGAGAATAGTCTGGATCGTGAAGAGGAAGATTTTTCCTTGGAAGTCTCTTCTCCGGGGCTCTCGTTCCCATTTAAAGTTCTACGTCAGTACCTTAAAAATATAGGACGCGAAGTGGAAGTAGTGACTAAGAATGGTGAAAAACAAAAGGGAATTTTAAAATCTGCCCATTCAGCAGGTTTTGAATTAGAGGTAATTGAAAAAGAAAAAGTTGATGGGGCAAAAGTTTTAGTAACTAAATCCCTGGCTTTTGATTTTGATCAAATTAAGACAGTTAAAATAGTAATTTCTTTCAAATAAAATCCTGAAGATATGGACAACCTGAACTTGATTGACACGTTTTCGGAATTTAAAGATCTGAAGAGCATCGACCGTGCCACCATGATGAGTGTTCTTGAAGACTCTTTTCGGAGTGTTCTTCAAAAACAGTTTACAACAGATGAAAATTTCGATGTTATCATTAACCCTGATAAGGGAGACTTTGAAATCTGGCGTAACAGAGTAGTTGTTGAAGATAGTGAATTTACTGATCCTAACCTCCAAATACCGTTATCTATCGCTAATAAAAATGGCGGTGATTATGATATTGGCGAAGAGGTAACTGACGAAGTGAAGTTTTCGGACTTTGGACGCAGGGCAATTCTTAACCTTCGCCAAAATCTTGCCACTCGTATTCTTGAGCTGGAGAAAGATAATGTATATACCAAGTATAAGAATAAAATCGGAGAGATTGTAACCGGCGAAGTTTATCAGATATGGAAACGCGAATTACTTTTGCTCGACGATGAGGGGAATGAGCTTTTATTGCCAAAAATAGAACAGATTCCTACCGATTTTTTCCGTAAAGGAGACAGCGTACGTGCAGTGATTATACGGGTTGAAATGAGAAATAACAGTCCTTATATCATTCTGTCGCGCACATCATCTGTTTTTCTTGAGCGGCTGTTCGAACTTGAGGTTCCTGAAATATTTGACGGATTAATTACAATCAAAAAAATTGTCCGCATCCCGGGTGAGCGCGCCAAAGTTGCGGTTGAATCGTATGACGAAAGAGTTGATCCGGTTGGTGCCTGCGTAGGAATGAAAGGTTCCCGTATCCATGGAATTGTGCGGGAACTCAGAAATGAAAATATTGATATTATTAATTTCACGAATAATTTGCAGCTTTACATACAGCGGGCTTTAAATCCGGCAAAAATTTCTTCAATAAAATTGTATGCTGCCGAAAATCGGGCTGAAGTTTTTCTCAAGCCCGAAGAAGTTTCGCTTGCTATTGGAAAGGGTGGTCTGAATATTAAACTGGCAAGCCAGCTTACCGGTTATGATATTGATGTGTACCGCGATCGCGAAGCTGTAGATGAAGAAGATGTAAACCTGGATGAATTCTCTGATGAAATCGAAGGCTGGATCATCGACGAACTAAAAGCAATTGGTTGCGATACGGCGAAAAACGTATTAAGCCTTTCGCGTGAAGACCTTATCAAACGCACCGACCTCGAAGAAGAAACAATTGACGAGGTGTTGCGAATATTTAAAGCTGAGTTTGAATAATTATTTTTGTGAAAAAATGAATTAAACTCGGTTGGGACGATAGCATAATTAACTGTTTGGGAAGATATGATTACAGGGGAAAAAGGATCAAGATTAAGTAAAATAGCTCGTGAATTAAATGTGGGAATCACTACGTTGGTAGATTTCCTTCATAAGCAGGGCTTCAAAATCTCTACTGATCCGAATACGAAAATTGAGGCTGATATGCATGAGCTTCTTGAAAAACAGTTCAGGAAGGATCATGAAGCCCGAATTGAAGCAGACAAGGTCAATCTTCGCCATCATCGTGCCAAAAACGAAGCGGTGTCTATTGATGATTTGCAGGCAGTTAAAAAAGAGCCGGAAGATTCGGATGCCGATGATGATTCCATTATGATAAAGGATCATAGTCTGCATCACTATAAAGAAGAAAAACGTTCAGATCAGGTTATCCCGACGCCCAAAAGTGAACCTGTTACTCCTCCCGTTAAGCACGAACAAGTTGTCGAAATTCCAAAAATTGAAGCTGCTCCTGTCAGTGAGGTGGAAAAGCCTCAGGTAACTATTGTTGGTCAGGTTGACCTTGAAAGTCTCACCCGACGGCCTAAAGCGAAAGAAGTTAAACCTGAAATATCGGTTCCAAAAGAGATGCCAGTTGTTGAACAGCCTTTAGCTACGCCAACTGTAGTCGTTGAAACGCCAAAACCGGAAGTTCTTCTAGTTTCAGATCAACACATTGCCGTTGAGCAGGTTGAGGTTCCGGTCCGGCCTGAACCAATTGAAAAGACTGAGAATAAAACCGAAATGGTTTCAAACCGCACTCAGATTGAGAACACAATAAAGGTAATTGGTAAAATTGATCTTACTCCGCCTTCATCATCAGCAAGGCCTGCAAGAGAAATTATTAAGAAGAAATTAACGACGCGCAGAGCATCGGAAGAGACATCCAGACCACAACAGGACAGAGAGAGTCCGGTTAAGGTTGAGATAAAAAGAGTTAAGGATATTGCTCCAACTGAAATAGATGGTCAGGATGAGATATTTAAACTGGATCGGAAAAAACTTTCCGGTCCGACTGTAATTGGTCGTATTGAGCTTCCTGTTGAAGAGAAGAAAAAACCCGCCCGCATTGAGGATCTGCAATCCCGTAATAAAAAGAAGAGAAAACGGGTACCTAAAGATGGTAAAGAGCGTGTAGAACTTGCTGAAAAGAAATTTGAACCTTCAAAGGAAAAACCCGAGAAATCAGACAAGCTTAAGAAAAAAATATCTTTAGTCGTTAAGAAAAAGGCTCCTGCCAAACAGGAAGTTAAAGATGAGGATGTTCAGAAACAAATAAAAGAAACCCTGGCCCGTCTTACTACGAAAGGTCAGAAGACGAAGGGCTCGAAATACCGTCGCGATAAACGACTTGCCTTTACTGAAAAAATGGCTGAGCAGAGTGCACGCGATGAAATGGACAAGAGCATTATCAAGGTAACAGAATTTGTTTCGGTTAACGAATTGGCATCGATGATGGATGTTCCGCCGACAAAGATTATTGCAACCTGTATGTCGCTCGGATTATTTGTGTCTATCAATCAACGTCTTGATGCTGAGACTATGGCTGTTGTTGCCGATGAATTTGGCTTTAAAGTTGAGTTTATCTCTGTCGAAGTTCAGGAAGCTATTATTGAAGAGGCAGATCAGGAAATAGATCTGATGTCACGACCTCCGATTGTAACAGTAATGGGACATGTCGATCATGGAAAAACATCCCTTCTCGATTACATCCGTAAAGCAAATGTAATTGCCGGAGAAGCCGGAGGAATCACTCAGCACATTGGTGCATATAATGTTACGCTTGAAGGCGGGAGGAAAATCACTTTCCTTGACACGCCGGGTCACGAAGCTTTTACCGCCATGCGTGCCCGAGGTGCTCAGGTTACAGATATTGTCATTATCATTGTCGCAGCTGATGACGATGTGATGCCACAAACGATTGAAGCAATAAACCACGCTACTGCAGCCGGGGTTCCGATCATATTTGCTATCAACAAAGTTGATAAGCATGCCGCTGACCCTGAAAAAATTAAACAGCAACTCGCTAATATGAACTTCCTGGTCGAAGACTGGGGTGGTAAATATCAGTCGCAGGACGTATCTGCTAAAGGCGGACAAGGTGTGGCCGAGTTACTTGAAAAAGTGTTGCTCGAAGCCGATATGCTTGAGTTGAGAGCAAATCCGAATAAACGTGCTGTCGGTTCTGTTATTGAATCTTCACTGGATAAAGGCCGAGGTTATGTCGCTACAATTCTTGTTCAAAACGGTACACTGCGGGTTGGTGACGTAATACTTGCCGGACCCCATTTTGGTCATATTAAAGCGATGTTTAATGAACGCAATCAACGTGTTGAGGTGGTAGGACCTGCTGAGCCGGTATTGATTCTGGGTCTGAACGGAGCTCCTCAGGCCGGCGATAAATTTAATGTAATGGAGAGTGAACGCGAAGCCCGGTTGATTGCAAATAAACGCGAACAATTGCAGCGTGAACAAGGTCTTCGTACTCAAAAACATATTACTCTTGATGAAATTGGCCGAAGAATTGCTATCGGAAACTTCCAGGAACTGAATATCATTGTGAAGGGTGACGTTGATGGATCAATTGAAGCGCTCTCTGACTCCCTGATTAAACTTTCTGTTGGTGAGATTCAGGTTAATGTGATTCATAAAGCTGTTGGACAGATCACCGAATCCGATATTATGCTCGCATCTGCTTCCAATGCAATTATTGTCGGCTTCCAGGTTCGTCCTTCTTTAAGTGCCAGAAAGCTGGCCGAGAAAGAGGAAATTGATATCAGACTTTATTCCATCATTTATGATGCAATCAATGAGGTGAAATCGGCCATGGAAGGAATGCTTGCTCCTGAAATCAAAGAAGAGATTAAGGGAACTGCCGAAATTCTCAATGTCTTTAACATTACCAAGGTTGGCACAATTGCCGGCTGTATCGTACGTGACGGAAAGATCGTTCGAAATTCGAAAGTCCGCCTCATCCGCGATGGTATTGTTGTATTTACCGGCGATCTTGAATCATTGAAACGATTTAAAGATGACGTGAAAGATGTTGCCAAAGGTTATGAATGTGGTTT
>CAYHDA010000228.1:0-6993 GCA_964355145.1 uncultured Mariniphaga sp. | reverse complement strand
ATGGCAGCTGGAATCCGGCGCCAAACGTGTATCAGGATCTGACCGTCAACCTGGCGGCACCAACCATTTCCTCTTTCACTCCGGAATCAGGAATTCAATCGACCGACGTTACCATTACCGGCACCAATTTTTACGGTGTTTCGGAAGTAAGTTTTGGTGGTACCCCTGCGAGTTTCTTTACAGTAAATTCATCCACCGAGATTATTGCAAGAATAGGTTTGGGTTCAACAGGGAACATTGTTGTAACAGCAGCAGGTGGAACAGCCACTTCGGCGACAGCATTTTCATTCATCGGGACTCCAGCCATCACCTCTTTTACTCCAACATCAACGGGTACAGGTCAAACAGTAGCCATAACGGGAACCAATTTTACCGGTGTAACAGCCGTAAGCTTTGGTGGTACGGCAGCTGCATCATTTATAGAGGTAAGTGCCACCAGCATTACAGCTGTTGTGGCAAGCGGAACAACAGGAACTGTAAGTGTTACAACCCCAGGGGGTCAGGCAACATTGACAGGATTTACCTTTATTCCATCCTGGACAGGCGCTACTTCAACCGCCTGGAATACGGCCACTAACTGGAGTCCAAATGGAGTACCCGGTACGACGACAGATGTATTTATTTCAAGTACTCCATCTAATCAGCCCATTATTACAAGCACATCTGCAGTATGTAATAATCTAACTATTGAATCCGGTGCGATTTTGACTATCGCCTCTCAAAAATCGCTAAACGTAAATGGCACCCTCACCAATAACAGCACCGGTGGTGTAGTAATCCAGAGCGATGCCACAGGCACCGGCTCTCTGATCGTTAATGCAGTAGCTGGATCCGGAACTACCTCCGCGCAGCGCTGGATGACTGCAGGCTCATGGCATCTGGTCTCCTCACCTGTAGTACAAACGGTTTCCGACTTCCTTACTGCAAATACCAATGTAGCAACGAATGGTTCTTCCAGGGGGATGATGGATTATGACCCGACATCAAATAGCTGGAACGCCTTCTTTACTAACGGAAACACTAACGGAAATCTGGGCGCAGGCAGAGGATTCTCATTGCGACTGGCGGGCTTAATACCAGTCACAAATGATGCTGCTGTTACCTTCGCAGGTGCACTTCAGGCAGGAACCCAACCGGCAAGTGGTCTTACCAGCGGAAAGTGGAACTGTATCGGTAACCCCTATTCTTCAGCTATCGGGATCAACAACTTAAGCAGCAGTGGTGCAACTAATAATTTTATAACTGTAAATGCTGGCAATCTTGATCCAAGTTATGGAGCCGTCTATGTTTGGGATAATCCGGATGCCAATAACGGACAATGGGGACATTACACTATCATCTCTAATACGCCAACTTATAATGCTTCATTTGACGTTCAGCAAGGACAGGCCTTTATGGTGTTAACGGATGCAAGCAAGACATCGGTCAGCTTCACGTCTCAGATGCAGTTTCACAGTTCGGCTTTAGCATTAAAAACAGCGCCAACTCCCTGGCCTGCCATCAAGCTTGTTGCCACGGTAAGCGGACAGACCACCTCTACCCTCATTGCCTTTAATAGCAGCATGTCCAAAGGTTTGGACCCAACCTACGATGCAGGATTGCTCAAGGGTGGTTCCGATCTGTTGGTTTACACCAAACTGGTTAAGGACAATGGCATTCCATTTGCAATCCAGGCATTGCCCGATAACGATTTCGCCAACATGGTCATCCCCGTCGGACTGGACTTCAAGACCGGTGGCGACGTCACTTTCTCTTCCGAAAACCTGAACCTGCCATCCAATTGTAAAGTGATTCTGGAAGATAAATTGACCAAAACGTTTACCGATCTGTCGGCTAATGTGTACAAAGCAGCGATCCTTCCAAACAGCACGATCGCCGACCGGTTCCAGCTGCATACTTCTACCGCTACTATCGGTGCAATAGGTCAGAGTATTCTGTCGGGTAAGTTAAATGCTTATGCAATAGGTAATACCGAGATTCGTGTGGTAGGAGAGGTGTCGGGCAAGGCGGTTGCTACCCTTTACGATGTACTTGGCAGAGCAGTTGCGATTCAAAAACTCAACGAAGGAATACTGAATGTGATTCCATTGACCAATATTAAACCGGGAGTTTATATCCTGTCGGTTGAAGATAATGGAATTTCGAATTACAAATTACGAATAGTCAATTAGGAATGAGTAATTACGAATTACGAAAGGTCAATTATGAATTACGAATTTGGTTCCCCGCCTGGCAGAAGGAATTACGAAATAATCTGTAACCAAAGTAACCCGTAACTCCTTTTATAACTCTGCGTAACACTGTATATCCTTATAACTACGAATAACGAAAAAACAAAAGATATGAAACCAAATACCAAAGAAAAGACGACCACTGTTGATATAAAGAAGATGAATCGCAAGCAGGCGATCAAGAAGTCGGGCTATATCGCGGCAGCTACGATGCTGATCTTGCTGAGTACAAACAAAGCGCAAGCGCAGACATCTCCGGCAGCGCCTCCAAGTGGAGGGGGATGGTGATGGGTGAATTTAATTGTTTTATTCCAAATAAAAGAATTAAATTCATCCCCATTAAAGTTGTCATAAGGCTGTCTGTTAGATTATTGCCGCTATTTCAAAAAGACGGCATAATTTTACACCTCTCAGTATTGTATTATGTTGCATATTACCAGATGATAAAAGATGAAAGATTCACTATTGATATACGGCACTCCGGTTAGTGATCATTCATTTACCAACAGGGAGTCAGAATCTGCAAAATTACAAAGCAATTTACCAGTACTGCTGTAATGCAAAAACATGCGTTAGGGATTCAGTTTCCTTTGAAAAATAATTGAGTTTTGAAAACGACAGCGTGCTTCCTGATTTGCTTCAGCTATCTCCGAAAAATGCCTGTGTCCAGTGTAAATGTCGTAAACTAACCTCCAGAAAACAAAATCCATACGATCGAAAATGGAATTTATGTTCCTTCAACAATATTGGCGTTAAGATTGGCAAGATACTTTGAGATCAGGGTTGAAGAATTATTTGAATTGATCGGGAAATAAATGAGATCAAACACCAGATGATTCTGTATCTTAGTAACCTCAAAATTATGTTTTTTAGTAGCGACCAATATCTGAATGTTGTTGTGTGATGGTTAAAATTAAAGGTTTTACGATTTTATTATTTTTGCTGTATTTGGCTGCTTTCACGGGAAATTGCCTGACCAATCCAACCGGTTTGATGGTTGATTTTCTCCGTAATCCTTCAGGTGGCCTTGTTTCTGATCCACTGCCGAATTTCTCGTGGATAGCAGGTGGTTCGAAGGGGAATTCACAAAAGAGCTATCAGATACTGGTTTCTGCTTCGCGCAAACAGCTGGAAGCAGGTGTCGGAGATGTATGGGACAGTGGGAAGGTAGCATCTGATCAATCGGTTGGGGTTAAATTTAAAGGTCTCCCATTAAATCCAAATACCCGTTATTTTTGGCGCGTGATGATTTGGATCGGTCGGTCAGAAAAGGGGATGAAATCAGAGATTCAGGAATTCAAAACCGGATCGTTCAAAAAAGGGTATCAGACTTCTGTAATGCCTTTGACGAAAAATACTATTCATCCTCAGTTGATTACGAAAAAGAATAGTCAGGGTAACTATTTTGCCGACTTTGGAAAAGCAGCCTTTGGCACCTTACGCCTTCAGATCGACAGCAAAAAAAACGATTCCATTATCATTCATCTTGGGGAGAAACTATCTGCTCCAGATGTAATTGACCGTATTCCTGGAGGTAGAATCCGTTATCGACGGATTGTTATTCCGGTGGAAAAGGGAATCAAATCAGTTACAATTACCATTCCCCATGATGCCCGTAATTCTAAATATCCTGCAATTGTGATGCCTGAAGATATTGGAGAAGTCATCCCGTTTCGCTATTGTGAAATTGAATCCAGATCTGAGTCAACGCTATGCAAATCAGTCGAACAGATTGCGGTCAACTATTACTGGGATGACACTCAGAGCAGTTTTTCCTGTTCGGATACGGTGCTGACCAAAGTCTGGGATCTTTGCAAATACAGCATCAAAGCGACTACCTTCTGTGGCGTTTATGTCGATGGCGACCGCGAGCGAATTCCCTATGAGGCCGATGCATATATTAATCAGCTTGGCCACTATTGTACCGATCGCGAATATAGTATGGCCCGTTATTCGCATGAATACCTGATGGTTAATCCGACCTGGCCAACCGAATGGATCATGCATTCAATTATGATGGCTTATGCTGATTATCTCTATACCGGAGACACCGAATCCTTGAGGCATTTCTATAAAGATTTGAAAAATAAAACTTTGCTCTCTCTTGCGCGCGAAGATGGCTTAATCAGTACACAAACCGGTCTCTTAAATGAAGCCGTTCTTGACGGGATTCATATCAAAGTACCTATCCGCGATGTTGTCGACTGGCCTGCAGGAGAGCGGGATGGAAATGAAATGCCCAAAGTCAGCACTGTAGTCAATGCCTTTCACTACGAATCACTAAGACTTATGTCGTTGATCGCGAGCGCATTGAAAAATTCTGATGATGAACTGTTCTATAAAGAAAAGGCAGCTGCAGTGAAAGATGTTATCAACCAAAAACTTTTCGATAAAATAAGTCGGAAATATGTTGATGGTGAAGGATCTGCCCATTCATCGCTTCATGCGAATATTTTCCCTTTGGCCTTCGGGCTTGTGCCGGATGAATCTGCCCCTGAAACAGCAAAATTCATTGTTTCGAAGGGGATGGCTTGCAGCGTTTATGCGGCTCAGTTTCTGCTTGAAGCACTTTATGCTGCCGGCGAAGATAAAGCAGCGCTTAATTTGATGTGCGCAACAGGTGACCGGAGCTGGTGGAATATGATCAGGGCGGGTTCTACAATTACGCTCGAAGCCTGGGACATAAAATATAAGTCAAATCTGGACTGGAATCATGCCTGGGGTTCGGCTCCTGCAAATGTGGTTGCCCGAGGTTTGTGGGGAATAATTCCACTTACTCCAGGTTTCGGTACTGTACAGATCAAACCACAAACAGGAGGGCTCATCTCTTCAAAAATCAGGGTTCCTACGATCAGAGGATCAATTAATTGTGAATTTAATACAGATAATACTACACAATTTGATCTTCTGGTTTCAAGCCCGGCGAATATGAAAATGGTGGTGTATATCCCTGTTCGTGAACTAACCGATCCGGTTTTGTTCATTGATGGCAAAGAAGTTCAAGGGACAAGAAAAGGTAAATTCTTTGTGTCAGAATCCAGCGGAGGGGAATTCAAATTCTCGGTTCGAAATCGACCATTCAATTCCAAATAACAATAACCGACAATGCGGACTATTTTATTTTTGTTCCTTATTAGTCTTCTGTTTTCTTGTGATTTTAATCAGTCAAAGAATAAAGAGATTAATTCGTTAATCATAAACGATTCAATTGTGGATATTGAGAAATTATCCGGGATGAAATTGACTAATCCGGATCAATACAGGCAAGTACTCGACAGACTCGATCATGGTGATCTTGCGTCTATTGATGTGGCTAAAATATTATTTGAAAATAGCAAGGCCGACACCCTTTCCCGTGATTCAATGTTTATTGTGTTTAATGATTTTTTCAACCTTGTCGCAGCAGGTTATCTCGAAAATAACGAAGTCATCAAGGCGCAATTCGAAAATTCACCCTCAACAGAAGTTGTTAATGAATTGAAAAACAGACTTTATTCCAATGGAATTCTCGTTGTTTCTTCAGAAGGAAGTTTTTACCTTGAACTTCAAAATGATTATTTGCTGCAAAATTTCGGATCAAAACTTTCATCCGGTTATCGGGATTACCTCACCATCCTAAGCAAAGAGCAGAAGGTGCGGTTTGCGGAAGATGGTGCAATCCTTATCCCGGCGGATTCACTGATTTCCCGTATCATGACATGGGAGGACTTTATGTCACGCTATCCTGATTTTATCTCTGTTAGGATGGCGCAAGATAAATATGCTCAGTATATGAGTGCTTTTCTAGCTGGGATGGATAATTCTAGAGTATTTGATCGGTCAACGAATCTATTGAAGGATAGTGTAAAAATGTCATTTGAATCGTTTTTATTGAAATACCCTCAAGGCAAAAGTTCTGAATTGGTGAAAGCCTATCTTGAACTGCTAAAATCGACAAATTTTATTTATAGCGAGCGGGTAGATTCCTTTCTGCTCGAAAAAGTGTATCATTGACAAAGCAATTGAATTGCTTATGATTTAAAAACAAATTTATTATGGAACAAAAATCTTCGACTTCCGAAAAGTCAACTCCGAAACAAATCCAGATTGACGTGAAGGAAAATTCGGAATTGCTGAAATTTTTAATTGAACAGCTAAAAGGGAAAAGCCGTACCACGGTTAAAGCATTACTTGCTCACCGACAGGTTGCGGTCGATCATCATACGATTACGCAGTTTGATTATCCGGTTTTAAAAGGTCAGCAGGTAACCATTACAATGGGAAAAACTCAGGAGGTAATCAAATACAAAGGGTTGCGGATTCTTTTCGAAGATCCGTATATTATTGTGATAGAGAAAGAAGCTGGTATGCTTTCAATCGCAACAGCGAAGGAAAAATTACTTACAACTTATAGTATTCTTAGCGGACATGTAAAACGCGAAAATCCGAATAACAGGATATTTGTAGTTCATCGTCTCGACCGCGACACCTCTGGAATAATGATGTTTGCCAAAAGCGAAGAAGTGCAGTCTGCAATGCAGCGTGCATGGCAGGAGGCAGTAATTGAGCGGACTTACGTCGCGGTGGTAGAAGGAGTCGTGGAAAAAGATGAAGGAACGATTCGCTCCTTTCTTAAGGAGAACAAGGCATTGATAATGTATTCGACCAAGGTTCCGGGAGAAGGAGATGAGGCGATAACTCATTATAAGGTACTTCGGCGTGGCGATGAAATCTCATTGGTTGAGGTTAAACTCGAGACCGGCCGGAAAAATCAGATTCGTGT
>CAYHDA010000227.1:0-6995 GCA_964355145.1 uncultured Mariniphaga sp. | reverse complement strand
TCGACCTGTGCTGGTTGTATATCATTTCACCTTCATACAGTGAAAGGTATTTGCACGAATGGCTCGAAACAATACCGGCCAATAAAATCATGGCATTCGGAGGCGACTTCAGAAATGTCGAGAATATTTACGGTCATCTGTTATTCGCGAAACAAATTGTTTCGAAAGTTCTGATCGCAAAAGTAAGGGATGGCTATTTTAGTGAAATTGAGGCAATAAAAATTGCACAGATGATCCTTCATGACAATGCCGTTGAGGTACTTAAACTGGATCAACGTTAAATAATAATCCGAACTATACCCAGAAATGACAGTCAGAATTGCCCATCTGTTTCTTTATGTTTTCCTTCTTTGCACTCCTGGTTTTTCACAACCAGCCGGAAGAGAGAATTTCGATGCTAAATGGAAATTCCATTTAGGCGATATACCTGCGGCAGCGTCTGCTACATATAATGATCATGAATGGAGAAGTCTGGATCTGCCGCATGACTGGAGCATCGAAGGGAGCTTTAGACCTGACAATCCGGCGACCAATTCAGGAGCAGCACTGCCTGGCGGCGTTGGATGGTACCGTAAGAACTTCACGGTTTCAGATACCCGGTCAAAACATCGTTTTATTATGTTTGATGGTGTCTACCAAAACAGTACGGTCTGGATCAACGGCCACAAACTTGGTACCCGGCCCTTTGGCTATTCGACCTTCCAGTACGATTTGACACCCTTTCTGAAAGAAGGAGAGAATGTGATCGCAGTAAAAGTTGACAATTCCCAGCAACCCAATTCCCGCTGGTATGCCGGTTCGGGAATCTATCGGCACGTATGGCTAAGCACTACATCTCCAATACACGTGAGTCAATGGGGCACTTACGTGACAACACCAAAAATTTCAGAAAAAGAAGCGCTTGTTCAGGTCGAAACCAGCATAACGAACGAAAATAAAGAAAAAATAACCTTCAAAATTGTATCTTCAATCATAAATGAAAATGGGAACAAAGTCGCCAGTCAGGTGCAGACCGAACAAATTGAACCAAATGCACAACTGAAAATCAATACAAAAATCAAGGTTGCTGCACCCCAACTCTGGAGTATTGAGCAACCCAATTTATACAGGCTGGCGAGTGAGATATATGTTGGAAAAGAACTGAAGGATACTTATTTCACCACATTTGGAATACGTTCGATAGTGTTCAGATCGGATAGCGGATTTTTTCTGAATAATAAATGTGTTAAAGTAAAAGGGGTTTGCCAGCATCACGATTTAGGTTGTCTGGGTGTTGCAACAAATACAAGAGCGTTAACCCGTCAGTTGGAAATATTAAAAAGTATGGGTTGCAATGGTATTCGGACAAGCCATAATCCGCCGTCACCCGATCTGCTTGATTTGTGTGACAAGATGGGATTTGTAGTTATGGATGAAGCATTTGATGTCTGGTACCTGGAAAAAATGAAGTACGACTATCACATCTACTTCAAAGAATGGCATGAACGGGATTTAGCCGACATGGTGATACGGGACCGGAATCATCCTTCTGTTTTTCTCTGGAGTATCGGCAATGAAATACCCGAAAAAAATCACACTAAATACGGGGGTGCAGCAATCGCAAAAGAACTGGATGGGATCATTAAAAAATACGATAAAACCCGCTTTACCACTTCTGCCTTTGCCGGAGTCTGGCGTGCCGACACCACTTTTATGTCGGATAAGGTAGATGTGATCGGAATTAATTACACCGTTGAGCGGTATCCGGAGGAAAAAGCCAAACATCCCAACGGATTTTTTATCGCCAGCGAAACAACGTCATCGCTCAGTGACAGAGGAATCTACCACTTTCCTGCAGATTCGGCGATGAGACCGACTCCTGATATGCACTGCTCCTCGTTCGATAATCGTGGCACCTATTACGACCGTCCGGGGACGATGATCACACAAACCACCTGGAGAGCAGTTAAGGAAACCCCTTATGTTGCCGGACTGTTTGTCTGGACAGGTTTCGACTATTACGGAGAACCGGCCTATCCTTACCCTTCCATTTCATCCAGTTATGGTATTGTGGACCTTTGCGGATTTCCAAAAGATGTATTCTATTTTTACAAGAGTCAGTGGACAGCAGAGCCGGTCCTTCACCTACTTCCTCACTGGAACTGGAAAGAGGGAGCGATCATCGATGTGATTGCCTACACTAATTGTGACGAGGTAAAGCTGTTTTTAAACGATAAACTTATTGGTTCACAGATATTTGCAAACACAAATATCACCTACCGGTCGTTGCAATGGGATAAAGTGATTAATCTTGGAGACGGACAAAAATTATCGTTAGACTGGAAAGTTCCGTTCTCTCCCGGCACCCTTAGGGCTGAAGGGTATAAAAACGGAAAACTGATTGCGACCGATATAGTGAAAACTGCAGATGATCCGGGTAAAATAGATCTGGTTGCGGATCATTCTGCAATAAAGGCAGATGGAAAGGATTTGTCGTACATAACGGTTAAAATTAAAGATCGCCAAGGTACGCTGGTTCCAAATGCTGACAATCTCATCCATTTTGACATCGAAGGTGAAGGCCGGATTGTGGGTGTAAGCAACGGCAATCCCATCAGTCTTGAATCACCAAAAGGGAAAGAGCGTAGTGCCTTCAGCGGAATGTGCCAGGTGGTTATCCAAAGCACTTTTAATAAAGGGAAAATCATTTTAAAAGCATCATCATTGGGTCTGCCTGATGAAAAAATAACGGTGCAAACTAATTAATATTAAAGGCTTAAGAGACTGATTAAATTTCATTTTGTTTGTAAATTTTAATGTTCAACCCATTCCGGGTTGCGGTTTTGTTACTCTCATTTCCCGTGGGTTTGCACCCACGGCTATTGAAATCTAACCCCTTCAGGGTTATTTGAATACAAGTCTGAAGGACTTGAATATGAATAACCTCCGGGGAAACCGGAGGAATTGGAATACAATTAATCAGGAACCCCGAAGTGGGTTCAATCTTGTTTTTAATTAAATTTGAACCGTTTCAAACAATCGGAAAGATTTATTGTCGTAATTCTTTTTTGCTGAAATATTGAGTATTAACAATGAAGATTATTAATTGACAATTACTTAACCACGAAGAACATAAGTGCAAATATTTTTTTTGATATGAAAACAATAACTTTTATAATCATCCTGTTATGCTGCCTTGTCAACACAAGGGGCTCTGCACAGTCCGTTGGACGTGAGAATTTCGATGCAAACTGGAAATTCCATCTTGGCGATCTGCCACATGCCGAACAATCATCTTTTGACGACCAGAAATGGCGCAATCTAAACCTGCCTCATGACTGGAGCATTGAAGGAAGTTTCAGACCCGATAATCCCTCCGGACATCAGGGAGGATTGCTGCCCGGAGGGATTGGCTGGTATCGTAAGTCATTCAGCCTTTCAGGAATAAAAGAAAAAAAATATTTCATTGTCATCGACGGTGCCTATAAAAACAGCACAGTTTATATCAATGGTCATCTGCTGGGCCTGCGTCCTTATGGTTATGCCACTTTTCAGTACGACATGACCCCATATATTCAAGAGGGAGAGAATGTTCTGGCTGTTAAAGTAGACAACTCGAAACAGCCCGACTCCAGATGGTACACGGGTGCAGGAATATACAGGCATGTCTGGCTTGATACCACATCACCCGTTTATGTCAGCCAGTGGGGGACATTCGTTACCACGCCGAAGGTTTCAAGTAAAGAAGCAACTGTAAATGTTGTTACCACAATTGCCAACGACACCAAGGAGCTGACCAATCTAAAAATTGTTTCCTCAATAATTGATAATACCGGAAAAGAAGTTGCATCACAGAGTCAGTCGGGAAAAGCAACGCCTGACTCTAAACTTGAATTAAACACGACTATTAAGATTACCACACCAAAACTTTGGGATGTGGAGAACCCAAATCTTTATAAATTAGTCACCTCCGTTTATCAGGGCAAAGTGCTAAAAGATACGTACATTACAGATTTTGGCGTACGTACTCTTGTTTTCAGAGCCGACAGCGGGTTCTTCCTGAACGGAAAAAACACTAAGATTTTAGGAGTATGCAATCACCACGACCTTGGCAGTTTAGGTGCTGCCCTCAACGACCGGGCTCTTGAAAGACAGCTCGAATTATTGAAATCCATGGGCTGCAATGCCATCCGGTGCAGTCATAACCTGATGGCGCCTGAACTTTTGGAATTGTGTGACAAAATGGGATTTCTGGTTATGGATGAGACTTTCGACAGCTGGTATATTGGCAAGGATGCTGCCCCATTTGGCTTTCAGAACTATTTTAAAGAATGGCACGAGCGCGAAATAACCGATATGGTGCTGCGCGACCGGAACCATCCGTCTGTTATTTTATGGAGCATTGGAAACGAGATCAAAGAACAGTGGTTTCCGGGCAGCACCAATGGCGGTGAAATTGCCAGAGAACTTGTAGGTATTGTTAAAAAAAATGATCCGACACGATATACCACTTCTGCCTTTAATTTTATACGTGATGCGGAGAAAAAAGGGATGACCGCTGCTGTTGGTGTCGTTGGATTTAACTACTCCATTGATGCATACGATGAAATAAAGCAAAAACACCCCGATTGGTTTTATATCGCAAGCGAAACCACATCTCAGTTCGACAGTCGGGGTGTATACCATTTTACACTTGATACATTAGTGAAGACATTTCCCGATTGCCAGACCTCAGCCTTCGACGATGCAGGTGGCGGAACGACGCATGAAGAAGCCTGGCTGGCGGTCAAGGAACGGCCATATATGTCGGGAATGTACATCTGGACAGGATTTGATTATATGGGAGAACCGGCGCCTTATGAAAAACTTGCCGTCAGCTCCTATTTCGGAATTTTTGATCTCTGTGGTTTTCCCAAAGATGCCTTCTATTTTTACCAAAGCCAATGGAAAAAAGATCCAATGGTTCATCTGCTCCCCCATTGGAACTGGAAAGAAGGTCAAATAATTGATGTTGTTGCTTATACCAACTGCGACGAGGTAAAACTCTACCTCAATAATCAACCGTTGGAAACTAAAAATTTCTCTGCGACTAAAAAATTATCCCTCCGCTGGAAAGTGCCTTTCACTGCCGGAACACTAAAGGCCGAAGGGTACAAAAACGGCAAACTTGTTGCCACCGATATCATTAAAACAGCTGGTGAAGCTTCAAAAATTGAGCTAAAAGCAGACAGAACGACAATACAAGCGGATGGGAAGGACCTTTCATATATCACGGTAAAAATTACTGATGAAAAGGGAACTTTAGAACCGAATGCAGATAACCTTGTTCATTTTGAAATTTCCGGTGAAGGGAAGATCGTTGGTCTTGCCAATGGAAATGCGATGAGTCTTGAGCCGGCAAAGGGGCACGAACGACGAACTTTCAGCGGAATGTGCCAGGTGATTGTTCAAAGTACAGGTAAAAAAGGGGACACAATCTTAAAAGCCATATCTTTGGGATTAACTGACGCGAAGATTATAATTCTCTCAAAATAAATACCATGAAACGATTACATCTGATTTTCTGCCTTTTTTCAACACTCCTTTTTACAAATGCGACTGCCGGAGAACTATCGCTGGAAAGTAATATTCAAAAAGCGGATCAATTATGGAAGAGCAATCAACTGAGCCAGGCGATTCAACAATATCAACTGATTCTTGAAAAAGATTCCATTCCCAATGAATATCAATCCCTGATTTACCTGAGGATTGCCCAGGCACAATTTGCCGTCAAAGATTTTAAGAATTGCAGAAACACACTTTCGAAGGTAAAAACACTTGTCGTTCTGCCGCCACATCACCAACTGATAATGGAAGAGTTAACGAAGAAACTGGAGGGTATTCCGTTAATAAAACATACGCTGATTCCATCAAACAAGAAGGCTGTTGCTTCATTTTATGTTTCATCAATGCCTGATAATATAAAAGGAGATAGGCCTGACATCAGTGTTTTTCAGTCTTTTGAGCAAGCGCTGGAAGCCGCCTCAAAGAAACTTCAGAATCCAAATCTACCCGAAGGACCAATAGAAATAGTCTTTAATGGAGCGTACTATAATCAGAATACACCGTTTAAACTAAGTGCCCAAAACTCCGGCACAAAAAAAAATCCGGTCATTATCCGCCCTGCATCCGGCAAAAAGATAAAAATCAGTGGCGGACAAGCTTTAAAAATCTGGAAGAAAGAGCTCAATCCCGATATCATGGCGTTATTGCCGGAAAATGTATCTTCTAATGTCTGGGTGGCTGATTTAAAAGAGAACAACGTCACCGGTATCGACAGCCTGGTCTTTGGAGGCTACTCAAGCCAACGGTCTGCCGGCGGAGGTGCGACTTTCAACACTTTTCCGGTTCCGGAATTGTTCAGTGATGGCATACCTCAGCGTATGGCGCGCTGGCCAAATGACCGCGACACTACCGTTGCCCTGAAAGATTTTAAAAGCAGCCGCGCACTCCGGTGGGCTCTGGATCAGGATGTCTGGCTGCATGGTTACTGGTTCCATTTATGGGCCGATGCTTATGAAAAATTGGGTGGAATATCCCTGAAAGATTCAACCATTGAGATTGCACCCCCGGTTAACAATTATGGCTTCGCAAAAAGCAAATGGCATGTTGTCAATGCCCTTTCGGAGCTCGACACTCCCGGCGAATGGTGTATCTCTGTTGCAAAGGGTAAAATCTGGTATATTCCCAATAACAATCTTAAACCAGACAACAATATTTTAAGCATGAGAGGTACCGCAATCCAGGCAGAAAACTACGATTACCTTACTATTAACGGATTAGACCTTGAATATATTCGCGGCGACGGAATGATTTTTAAAAATTGCAGCCATTTAACGGTAACAAACTGTTCCGTAAAGAATACTTCCGGTCTTGGAATTAAAATCGCGGGTGGAAAGGCTCATCTGGTCCACTCGTGTACTATTGAAAGTATGGGTCGTGGTGGAATTGATATCAGTGCCGGCGACAAACTGGCA
>CAYHDA010000226.1:0-7087 GCA_964355145.1 uncultured Mariniphaga sp. | reverse complement strand
AATGATGCTGTAAATGATGCTGTAAATGATGCTGCAAGTGATGCTGTAATTAAGAGATTAGTTAATGAAGTATTACTTCTCCTTGTAGATAATGGCAAAAGCCTAAAAGATTTAATGCTTGCATTTGATGTAGCACGTGCAACAATGCAACGGGATATGGGTTTATTAAAAGCTCATCAATTTGTTGTCTTTGAAGGTGCCTCAAAGTCAGGAGTATACCGCCTTGCTGAAGACTTTAAATCAAAAATAGAATTAGAATAATCAAGTTTAATAAAATGAATTGTAAATTTGTAGGATATGACCTTAAATGCCTCGAGGTTGTTCTCAACCCCGGGGAAGAGTTTTTTGCAGAAAGAGGTTCGCTGATCTACCTTGAAAAAGGAATAGAAAGAGAGATGAGAGTCCTTCAAAATGGTGTTTGGGGAATGCTCAAAAGGGGCGTTTCAGGCGAAAGCATCATCCTTGTCGTTTATAAGAATACAAGCCGCGATCTCAAAAAGATGGTTGTCGCAGGTAAAGGCGGAATGCTCTCTGTCAATCTGACTGAAATGGAAGGCGGAATCCTTTGCAGAAAGGGATATTATGTTGCTTCCAGTCAGCAGGTAGAAGTGGACTTTAAAATGTCGTTAGGAAGTCTTTTCAGCGGATTGGGATTGGTTTTGCAGAAAATCACCGGAAACGGCACTGTTTTTCTCGATTCAATTGGTTCACCCACAAGGATCGATTTGCAGTTCGGACAAACGATCCAGGTTGATGATGGAAGCCTTATTTGCACCAGCCTTAGCCTCGAAGGAAAGATTCAATCATCTATGTCGGCGTCAAATATCTTCTCCGGCGAAGGGTTTTCGCTTGTCGAGATTACCGGGCCCGGCATTGTTTATATTAATTCGGTCAATCTGCGCACACCCTGAAATGATCCGTGATCACCAGGTATAAAATTTGTATTTCTATTAAAGCTTTATTATTCAATAATTAAACTTATACAAAATGAGATTATTACTTTATATCTTCGTGAATGTTCTGGTCGTAGGACTATTCCTGTACTCCAAACTTACGCCGTATAAGGATCGGCTCACCGGTAATTACCTGAAGACATTTAATTTTTTCGATAAGATATTTAATCCAATCCTTGCCATTTTCCGGCCAATGGCCCGCCCTGCGCAGGTTGGAAACGGAATTGCTGTGGATATGTCGCAGATTATTCTGCTGGTCATCTTGCTGACTTTAATTAAATTCTTATAATGGATATTACGAAGTATTTGACAAATATAGAGCTCCCTGGAGCCGATGAAGTTCAGGTAAAGGCATTTCTTGCCTCAAAAGGAAACGCTTTGCACGATAACATTCTAAAACTATGGGATGATTTCATTTTAACTGAAAATGAAAAAACAATTGCTGTTGCAGATACCCACGGTTCTGCAGCGATGCACGGCCGTGTGTCTCTTTCTGAATCGCAGTCAGAACCCACTGACATAGTTCAGAATACAGAACCTGCAATACAAAAGACACCATTAGTCTCTGATGAAGAAAGCGTGGCAGCTTCGGAAATAGAACTACCTGATAATGAAAATATGACAATCCCAGCCGACGCACCAGTGGATAATTCTCCGAAAGAGGATTTAAAGGAAAAAGCTCAAAACGAAGAACTGGCATTGCTCATCAAGAATAAGTTCATCACGTTGCCAAACGGAAAAGTAGGACAACCCTACAATTTTGTGTTCAGCACAGAAAAGATTGGGCTTGCTGAAATCGAGGATTTTTGGTTTGCCGATCTTGAACCGATTGGACTTTCATTTGACCCCGAGACCGATGCAATTACTGGAACACCAAAGGTGGCAGGAGAACAATCAATTCAGCTGTTTCTAAAACGGAAAGGGTGGACTGAAGGGAAACCGATTTTCGAACGGAAACTCACCCTGACAGTAAATCCTGACCCTCGCTCTCTTTGGCAAGACAAGTTATCAGACAAAAACGATCCATACTGGAAACCAGACAGTGATTCCCGGTTTCTTAAAGTAGAATCAACCGGGATACTCTTGAAAACCGAACGAAAAGATGTCGTTGCTGCCAGTCAGAGAGGACGTTCGCACGCTCATGAAGGAATTTTCAGAGATGACGATTTCGGAATGGATTACGATAAAAATACGAACTGGTACATCATCACAGTAGCTGATGGTGCAGGTTCCTGTAAAGCATCCCGTAAGGGCTCTCAAATAGCATGTCAGACAGTTGTGAATGTTTGCAAAGCACAACTCGAAAGTCAGCATAAAGATTTTGAGCATCTTATTAAGGAGTTAAGTAAAGACAGGTCGGACGCAAATCGTAAAAAAATGGGCGATGCCCTTTACGGAATTGTTGGAACAGCAGTCTTTAAAGCTTATAAAAATATAGAAGAAGAGGCCACTAAATCCGGAAGGGCAGTAAAAGATTTTTCGACAACATTGATTGTCTCTATCTGCAAAAAATTCAAATTTGGCTGGTTCGTAGGTGCTTTTTGGGTAGGCGATGGCGGAATCGGGATTTATAATAAAGATACCAAATTCTTAAAAGTACTCGGAGAATCTGATGGCGGTGAATTTGCAGGGCAGACCCGTTTTCTTACAATGCCTGAAATCACCCAGCCTGCTGAGCTTTATCGCCGGTTGAGATTCGATATTGTGGATGAATTCACGGCTTTAATCCTAATGACGGACGGCATTACCGATCCAAAATTCGAAACCGATGCTAATCTGCTAAAGTTTGAAAAGTGGGAGGAGTTATGGGCCGATCTTTCAAAAGAGGTTGAATTCAAAGACAATAACGAGAAATCTGCAGAACAACTCCTGAAATGGTTAGACTTCTGGTCACCGGGAAATCACGACGACCGAACAATTGCAATTCTATTCTGATTATGGCCAAAACAATTAAAATCAACGCAACCGACGGTGCTCCCATCGAATTTGTGGACGAAATGATCGGTTCCGGAGGAATGAAAGATGTCTATTTTAGTCCTGATAAGAGTTATGTAGTGGCATTTTTCCGCGACAAGCAGGATTTTAATGCCAAAGACCGGCTGCAGAATATTACAGGAGTTTACCGCGATCGGATATTTAATCAGCAAGGTGGTGACTATTGGCAGGACCTCTATTGCTGGCCCACAAAAATTGTGGAGTATAATGGCAAGCTGGGACTCGTCTGTCCAACCTATCAAAAGCATTTCTTTTTCTCCAAAGGATCGGTCAACAACGATTTTTTGGGAATCAAAGGAAAGGAGAAAGAGGGAAAATGGTTTGCTTCGGCGAAAAACCAAAACAAATTTTTGGCTCCCGAAGAGAAGGGCGACTGGTTTAAATATTTTCAGATCTGCATCCGCATCAGCCGGGCAGTGAAGCGCCTTCATGCTGCAGGACTTGCCCACTCTGATCTTTCGTATAAAAATGTTTTAATCGATCCTGCAACAGGCAGGGCCGCAATTATTGATATCGACGGCTTGGTAGTTCCCGGAAAATATCCGCCGGATGTGTTGGGAACTCCGGATTTTATAGCTCCGGAAGTAATAGAAACACAGCATCTTAAAATTACGGATCCAGCCCGGAAGGTTCCAAGCATAGCAACCGACCGTCATGCACTTGCAGTGATGATTTATATGTACTTGCTTTACCGTCATCCGCTAAGGGGTGGAAAAGTAAACGACCTCGATTGTGCCAAGGATGAAGAGTACTCAATGGGCTCCAAGGCTTTGTTTATTGAGCATCCGACCGACAAAAGCAATCAGGTCAAGGTTAGCCAACTGAATCCAAGTCAGTTGCCTCAGGGCGATCCGAATAAAACCCCTTATACAGTTTGTGGACCTTACCTCAAAACACTGTTTGACAAAGCATTTATCGAAGGACTTCACAACCCGGCTGCCAGACCAACTGCCAATGAATGGGAAGATGCACTGTTGAAAACGGTAGATTTGATGCAACCTTGTCAAAACCAAGTATGCTGGCATAAATGGTTTATCTTCGATAATACGAAACAACCCAAATGTCCCTTCTGCGGAGCAGTTTTTAAAGGTCAGTTGCCTGTGCTTAACCTCTATTCATCACGGCGTGCGGGAACTTTTACGCCCGACAATTACCGGCTTATGGTATACAACAACCAATATCTCTATCAATGGCATGTGAACAGGAATATCTCACCAAATGAACGCCTGACTGAGGAGCAAAAAAAGCCGGTCGGTTATTTTGTTTTTCACAACAACAAATGGTTGTTAATCAATCAGCTGCTAAACGATTTAGAAGATAAAAGCGAGGGTAAGGTAATTCCAATCAATCAGGCCGTTGAACTTACAGATGGCAAACAAATCTTACTGTCGAAGGAAGAGGGTGGCAGGTTAATTATCGTTCAGCTGGTAACAGGATAAAAAGCATTTAGGCCAAAGACGATCAGACTTTGGTGAAATCTATAAAAACACCGGTATTCTGTCAGTTTTTAGATCAACAACAAATTAAAAAAATTCAATTTGATAAAACATATCTCATTTGATCTTTGGCTTACCTTGATAAAATCCCATCCCGAATTCAAGGAACGACGCGCAAAATTTCTGCAAAAAGAGTTCAATCCATTTGGCTATTCTGCGAAAAAAATAATGGAAATAGTGCAATCTGTCGACAAAGTCAGCGACAGACTGAATGAGATTAACGGTAAAAAAGTTCCGGCTGAATGGATGTACCGTCGGATTTTGCACAAACTTGGATACGATCCGAATGATGTCAAAGATGACGTTTGCACCGAAATCAAACTAAAAGTAAACGAACTGTTTATGACATATCCACCTGATTTTCTGAATGGTTCAGTTCAGCCGATATTGCAAACATTGAAAGACGAAGGGTATCGTTTAAACATTAGCAGTAACACGGGGTTCATTGAAGGAACAACGATCGTTGCCACATTGAAAAACTTAGACATTTTTCAATATTTTGAGTTCTGTATTTTCTCTGACGAAATCAGGCTCTCGAAACCTTCACCCAGATTTTTCGAAAAAGTATTTGAGCAAACAAGTTTCGAAAAGTGGGAGGTGCTTCATGTCGGCGATAATTTCAAGGCCGATTATGAAGGAGCTGTAAATTACGGATTTAAAGCATTACACATTAATAATCAACAATATACAATTAATGATATTAAAAGACACTTACAAAAGAACGATTGAGAAGTTTAGTGCATTCCAGGTTTCAGACCCAAAAAATTTCGATTTCCCGGCCGAAAAATATTCGAAATTCAAATTCGGATCGACAAATGTGGCCCGCGAATTTGGATATGCACTTGCTGATCGTTTTATCAATCAATTGTTTAAATTCAGTTACAGTGGAAAGCCCATCGTAGTATTACCAAGCGCCTATTCACATATTCCAACCGCCTCCTACTTTTTGACAATTCATTTTATAGATAAACTCAATCAGTTTCTTTATGAAAACGGATTTTCACCGGTTGAAACAGGAAAAATCAGCAGAAGCATCACCTATCGTGAAGACTATGGTGAGATGACTGCTGAAGAACGTTATAATCTGATCAAAGGAGATAAGTTCCACGTTGATGAAGCGCTCCTCAAGAACAAAATCCTGATTTTTCTGGACGATATAAAAATTACAGGAACGCATGAGCGGATTATTATTAAGATGTTAGATGATTTTGGCATACAGAATCATTGTTATATGCTCTATTTTGCTGAATTGACAGATCCTGCAATCTGCCCCAAAACAGAGAACTATCTGAACCATTTCTTTGTTAAGCATATATCTGATCTCTATTCTATTATTAATCAGGATGATTTTAAATTAAATACCCGGATTGTTAAGTATATTCTGAACAGTAATCCTGTGGCTTGTCGTTTGTTTCTTCAAAAACAAAGCCAGACTTTCATCAATGAATTATATTACAAGGCATTGGGAAATGAATACTACAAATTTTCTGAGTATACTGCCAACTTGAAGGCAATTGAGACGTTGGTGTCAGAATAAATATGACTTTTCAAATTATTTTATGACTTATTTATTAAGAATAATTTAATATGCACATTATCAAAGTTATAAAAAAAAATATTACTCTTGTTTCAAATGAAAAGAGAAAGTAAAGTATTACTCAAGATTATTTTTTTGCTGGCAGTTCTCTTCAGTCCTTCAAAAAACATGTATTCCAACAGCAATATACAGTCGCCCATCATAATGCTGCCGGCTGTTGACATTTGTGGGGAGAACTATTCATTGTCGGATGTTGATTTTTTTGATGATGAACAAATCAATCAAATTTCAGATTTTTTTTCTGGATCTGATTATGTACATCAGATTAGTATTCCGCAGAATTGTATTCTGATTTCCAGAATCCCCTCCTCAATCTGGCAACCGCCCAAAAATGTCTGGTTGAACATTTAACTAGTTCGTAATTCAGGCATGAGCCTGATTTTCAGTAATGAGTACCTTCAGACTCCTTTTTTAGCATTTTAAATCACAAGAATAAATGGAACACAAAAAACATTATACGGGACTCAATAAAGAGCAAGTAATTGAAAGTCGTCTAAAATATGGCAGTAATCTGCTTACTCCGCCAAAGCGTGAGTCATTGTGGAAACTTTTCCTCGAAAAATTTGAGGATCCGATTATCAGGATTCTTTTAATAGCCGCCTTTCTGTCGTTGGGTATTGCATTTGTTCACAACGAGTTTGCTGAAACAATTGGTATTTTTTGCGCGATCTTCCTTGCAACCGGTGTCGCTTTCTGGTTTGAGATGGATGCCAATAAAAAGTTTGACATTCTGAATCAGGTAAATGACGACACGCTGATTAAAGTTGTTCGGAACGGAAATGTGAGCGAAATACCTAAGAAAGACATAGTTGTAGGTGATATCGTTTTATTGGGAACAGGGGAAGAAGTCCCTGCTGACGGGGAGCTCTTTGAAGCAATTTCATTGCAAATCGATGAATCATGTCTTACGGGAGAACCAATCATTGATAAAACAACCAATCCGGATGAATTCGATAAAGAATCGACCTACGCTTCGAATTGGGCAATGCGCGGAACCAAAGTAATGGATGGCCATGCCGTTATGGAGATTAAATTTGTGGGAGATG
>CAYHDA010000225.1:0-7152 GCA_964355145.1 uncultured Mariniphaga sp. | reverse complement strand
AAAATGCCAGACTTAAACTGCTTCTCATTAGAGGCAGCAATGAGTATGGTGGCCGGAACTGCAAGAAGCATGGGGATTACCGTAACAGGCAAATCACCGATTATTAACTAATTAAAGTTAAGGTTGAAATGGCAAAAGTTACCAAGAATAAGAAAGCTGCATTGGCGAAACTCGAAGCTGGAAAAATCTATGGTTTACTAGAAGCTACTGAATTAGTAAAAACTATCACTTTTACTAAATTCGATGCTTCAGTGGATATTGATGTAAGGCTGGGAGTCGATCCTCGTAAAGCTAATCAAATGGTTCGTGGTGTAGTAACTTTGCCCCATGGTACCGGAAAAGAAGTACGCGTTCTCGCATTGGTTACTCCCGACAAGGAGGCCGAAGCGCTGGAAGCTGGTGCTGATTTTGTAGGTCTCGACGATTATATCGATAAAATCAAAAACGGTTGGACAGATGTAGACGTTGTTATTACTATGCCCCCGGTTATGGGAAAAGTTGGGGCGTTAGGCCGTATTTTAGGACCACGTGGTCTTATGCCTAACCCAAAGAGCGGAACTGTGACTATGGAAGTCGGGAAGGCCATCAAAGAAGTAAAGATGGGTAAAATCGATTTTAAAGTTGACAAGTTCGGCATTGTACACACTTCCGTTGGTAAAGTATCGTTTGATCCACAACAAATTGTGGAAAACGCCAAGGAATTTGTTCACACTATTCAGAAATTAAAACCCGCTGCTGCTAAAGGAACATACATAAAAAGTATTTATGTATCAAGTACTATGAGCCCCGGCATCCAGGTTGAACCTAAAACTTGCCTGGACAAGTAAATAATGTCGAAATGAAAAGATCAGAAAAATTACAGGTTATTGAACAATTGACCAAAGAGATCAATTCATACAGCCATTTTTACCTTGCCGACATCTCAAACCTTAATGCTGATGTTACTAGTAACCTCAGAAGGTTGTGCAACAAACGGGAAGTTAAACTGGTTGTAGTTAAGAACACCATCCTCCGTAAAGCTCTCGAAAATTCTGAAAAGAATACTGAAGAACTTTATGATGTACTCGTAAATAACACATCGATCATGTTTTCGAATTCCGGAAACGTTCCTGCAAAACTTATTAAAGAGTTCAGCAAGAAAAATAAGAAACCGGTATTGAAAGCTGCTTATGTTGAGCAATGCATCTATTTAGGTGCTGATCAACTTGAAGCACTGATCAATGTTAAATCAAAAGAAGAACTGATTGGCAGTATTCTCGCAAGTCTTCAGGCTCCTGTTAAAAATGTTATGTCTGCTCTGCAATCAGGGGGACAAACAATTGTGGGTGTCTTGAAAACTTTGGAAGAGCGTAATGCATAGTTAAATTTTAGTGTAATAATAAGAATCAATTAATATTTAAATCTCAAGTAAAATGGCAGATCTTAAAAAACTTGCAGAAGAACTTGTTAACCTGACTGTTAAAGAAGTTAATGAGCTTGCAGGTATCCTTAAATCAGAGTACGGTATTGAGCCAGCTGCAGCAGCAGTTGCGGTTGCAGGTCCTGCAGCAGCAGCAGAAGCTGAAGCACCTGCTGAAAAAACTGAATTTGATGTAATTCTCAAATTTGGTGGTCAGTCGAAATTGGCCGTTGTAAAATTAGTTAAGGAACTTGCTGGTCTTGGTCTGAAAGAAGCTAAAGACTTAGTTGATAGTGCACCAAAAGCTATCAAAGAAAAAGTTTCTAAAGAAGAGGCAGAATCTCTTAAAGCTCAATTGGAAGAAGCAGGCGCAGAAGTTGAAATCAAATAGTATTTGAGCCTGTACTACAAGGTTATATGCGGTTTAGAATCCCGTCAAGGGATTCTAAACCTTTTCATGTTTATATTTTTGGTTCCTTAATCTTGGCTTATAATGTCCTCAAATTACATAAATCAAAGGATTAGTTTTGCGTCCACCAGAAGCAAACTTGAGTACCCCGATTTTCTGGAGGTGCAAATTAAATCTTTTAAAGAATTTTTCCAGCTTGGAACCTCTCCCGAAGATCGGAAAAATGAAGATCTTTACCAGGTTTTTCAGGAGAATTTTCCGATTTCCGATACAAGAAATAATTTTGTTCTGGAGTTTATCGACTATCAGGTCGATCCTCCCCGCTATAATATCGATGAGTGTATCGAACGTGGTTTGACTTACAGCGTTCCGCTTAAAGCGAAACTTAAACTTTTTTGTACAGACCCTGAGCATGAAGATTTTGATACAGTCGTTCAGGATGTATATCTTGGAACTGTACCATATATGACTCCTACCGGATCATTTGTAATAAATGGCGCCGAACGGGTTGTTGTCTCTCAGCTTCACAGATCTCCAGGCGTATTCTTCGGACAGAGTGTCCACGCCAACGGGACTAAACTTTATTCCGCAAGGGTAATACCATTCAAAGGTTCATGGATCGAATTTGCAACTGACATTAATAATGTGATGTTCGCTTATATCGACCGGAAAAAGAAATTGCCTGTTACCACCTTGCTTCGCGCTATTGGTTACGAAAGTGATAAGGATATCCTTGAAATTTTCGACCTGGCTGACGAAATCAAAGTTTCTAAAACTGCATTGAAAAAATATGTAGGCAGGAGACTGGCAGCACGTGTGCTCAAAACATGGGTTGAAGATTTCGTGGATGAAGATACAGGTGAAGTTGTTTCTATCGAACGTAATGAAGTAATCGTTGACCGTGAGGTTATTATTTCTAACGATCATGTGGAAGAAATTCTGGAATCCGGTACAAAAACTATTCTTTTACACAAAGAAGAAGCCGGTTCAGGTGATTTCGCCATTATTTACAATACGCTGCAGAAAGATCCTTGTAATTCTGAAAAGGAAGCTGTTTTGCATATTTACAGGCAGCTTCGTAACTCGGAACCGCCTGATGAAGCAACAGCACGCGATGTAATTGACAAGCTGTTCTTTTCTGAAGTGCGTTATGACTTAGGCGAAGTAGGACGTTTCCGTATTAACCGGAAATTAGGTCTGAATATTGATATGACTACCAGAGTACTTACCAAACTTGATATTATCGAGATTATTAAGTACCTGATCAAATTGATAAATTCGAAAACAGATGTCGATGATATCGACCATTTGTCGAACCGTCGTGTTAGAACTGTCGGAGAACAAATGTTCACACAGTTTGGAGTTGGTTTGGCCCGTATGGCCCGTACCATCCGCGAACGTATGAATGTCAGGGACAATGAGGTTTTCACGCCTATTGACCTTATCAATTCTAAAACCCTTGTGTCGGTGATCAATTCCTTCTTCGGAACCAATGCACTGTCGCAATTCATGGATCAAACGAATCCATTGGCTGAGATGACCCATAAAAGGCGTATGTCAGCACTGGGACCGGGCGGTCTTTCACGTGAACGTGCCGGATTTGAGGTGCGTGACGTACATTATACTCACTATGGCCGTCTTTGTCCGATCGAAACTCCCGAAGGACCAAATATTGGACTAATCTCCTCTCTTTGCGTGTTTGCTAAAATCAATGATCTTGGTTTTATTTCAACTCCTTACCGAAGTGCGGTCAATGGTAAAGTCAACTTAAATAATAACGACGTTTCTTATTTCACTGCAGAAGAGGAAGAAGGCAAAATTATTGCCCAGGCCAATGCTGTAATCGATGAGGAAGGGAATTTTATAAATGCAAAAGTAAAGGCTCGTCTTGATGCCGATTATCCTCTTGCAAATAAAGAAGAAGCTAATCTGATGGATGTCGGACCGAATCAAATCGCGTCTATTGCAGCCTCTTTGATTACTTTCCTCGAACATGATGATGCCAACCGTGCATTGATGGGATCAAACATGATGCGCCAGGCAGTACCGTTATTAAGACCTGAGGCTCCGATTGTCGGAACCGGTCTTGAAGCCAATATTGCCCGTGACGCACGTATTAACGTTACCGCTGAAGGTCCAGGAGTCGTTGAATATGTCGATGCTTCCAAAATCGTTATCCGGTACGATATGACCGAAGAAGAACGGTATGTTAGTTTTGATCTCGATTATAAGAGTTATAACCTTTCGAAATACAAAAAAACCAATCAGGGTACCTGTATCGATCTAAAACCTCTTGTTCGTAAAGGACAAAGGGTAAAAGCAGGCGATATAATGACTGATGGTTATGCTACTGCAAAAGGTGAACTGGCTTTGGGCCGTAACCTGAAAGTAGCATTCATGCCATGGCAGGGTTATAACTACGAGGATGCTATCGTTATCTCCGAACGGATTGTACGTGACGATATCTTTACCTCCATCCATATTGATGAATACTCACTCGAAGTTCGCGATACAAAACGTGGCGCCGAAGAGTTTACATCCGATATTCCTAATGTAAGCGAAGAAGCAACTCGTAATCTTGACGAAAACGGACTGATACGAATTGGTGCAATCGTTAAACCAGGCGATATCCTGATCGGAAAGATCACCCCTAAAGGTGAATCTGACCCGTCACCCGAAGAAAAACTTCTGCGTGCTATTTTTGGTGATAAAGCCGGCGATGTGAAGGATGCTTCATTAAAAGCTTCACCTTCCTTGAACGGTGTTGTTATCGACAAAAAGCTTTTCTCCCGTGTAGTGAAAGAGAAAAAGGGTAAAATGGCCACAAAGCCGTTGCTCGAGCAGATTGATGTTGAACTGGAAAATGAAACCAGCAGACTTCGGGAAATTCTTATTGATAAACTTTTCAATCTTGTGAATGGTAAAACATCACAAGGAGTGAAGGATTATTTTAACAGTGATTTAATTACCAAAGGAAATAAGTTTACGCTTAAACAAATACAAGGTATTGATTTCTTGAATGTTAATCCAAATAAGTGGACTACAGACAAGGATAAGAACGATATGATTGGAGCTCTTGTGAATAATTTCATCATGAAATTCAAGGAAGCAGAAGCTGTAGCACGTCGTAAACGATACAATGTAACCATTGGAGATGAGCTCCCTGCAGGAATACTGCAGCTTGCAAAAGTCTACATTGCCAAAAAGCGTAAACTCCAGATCGGGGATAAAATGGCAGGTCGTCATGGTAATAAAGGTATTGTCTCCCGCATTGTGCGCGATGAAGATCTTCCTTTCCTTGCCGATGGAACTCCTGTCGATATTGTTCTCAACCCGCTTGGTGTACCTTCGCGTATGAACCTTGGACAGATTTACGAAACTGTACTCGGATGGGCAGGGAAGGAGCTGGGTCTTACTTTTGCAACCCCAATTTTTGACGGAGCAACATTAACCCAGATCTCAGAATATACCGATAAAGCAGGGATTCCACGTTTCGGGAAAACAAATCTTTATGATGGCGAAACCGGTGAACCATTTGACCAGCCTGCAACTGTAGGCGTGATCTATATGCTGAAACTGGGCCACATGGTTGAAGATAAAATGCATGCCCGCTCGATCGGACCTTATTCAATGATTACACAACAGCCACTGGGTGGAAAAGCTCAGTTCGGTGGTCAGCGGTTTGGTGAAATGGAGGTTTGGGCGCTTGAGGCGTTTGGTGCAGCAAATATTCTTCAGGAAATCCTTACTGTGAAGTCGGATGACGTGATTGGCCGCGCTAAAGCTTACGAAGCAATCGTGAAAGGCGATCCTCTTCCACATCCCGGAATTCCGGAATCTCTCAACGTGCTGTTGCACGAACTAAGAGGTCTGGGATTAAGCGTAAACCTGGAATAGTAAGTTCAAATTGAATCTTTTTCAGCTTGCTGAACAAGATTCAATTTGATCGTTGAGAATAAAATTTGTTATATTCTTACATTTTTTTCAAAAAATTATGGCATTTAGACGAGATAATAAGGTTAAGAGTAACTTCACCAAGATCAGTATCAGTCTTGCGTCACCAGAGGAAATACTTGAACGTTCTCATGGAGAAGTTCTTAAGCCTGAGACTATTAATTACAGGACATACAAACCCGAGCGTGACGGTCTTTTCTGTGAAAGGATTTTCGGACCTGTGAAAGACTACGAATGTCATTGCGGTAAATATAAACGTATCCGCTATCGTGGCATCGTTTGCGACCGCTGTGGAGTAGAAGTTACAGAGAAAAAAGTACGTCGCGAACGGATGGGACACATCTCTCTGGTGGTTCCTGTTGTTCATATATGGTATTTTAAATCATTACCAAATAAAGTCGGTTACTTGTTGGGTCTTCCAACTAAGAAACTCGACATGATTATTTATTACGAACGTTATGTGGTCATTAATGCCGGCGTAAAACGTGATGACGGCGTTAAATACCTCGATTTTCTGACGGAGGAAGAGTATATCGATATTCTGGAATCCTTACCTAAAGAAAATCAGCAGTTAGACGATGAACATCCTGATAAATTCATTGCCGATATGGGTGCAATTGCACTTCATAAATTATTGGAAAGGCTCGAATTAGATGAACTTTCTTACGATCTAAGGCATAAAGCAGGAAACGAAACATCGCAGCAGCGTAAAAATGAGGCGCTTAAACGTCTTAATGTCGTTGAAGCATTCCGTGCATCCAAAGGGAGAAATCAACCCGAATGGATGATTGTGAAAGTTGTTCCGGTTATTCCTCCTGACTTACGTCCTTTGGTTCCATTGGATGGAGGCCGTTTTGCAACTTCGGATTTAAATGACCTCTACCGCAGGGTGATTATCCGTAATAATCGTCTTAAAAGATTGATAGAAATCAAAGCTCCTGAAGTAATTCTCCGCAACGAGAAACGTATGTTACAGGAAGCTGTTGATTCATTATTTGATAATAGCAGGAAATCAAATGCTGTAAAAACGGATAATAACCGTCCTTTAAAATCTCTTTCCGATTCTTTAAAAGGGAAACAAGGTCGTTTCCGTCAAAACTTGTTGGGAAAACGTGTCGATTATTCCGCTCGTTCGGTAATTGTCGTCGGTCCTCACTTGAAATTGCACGAATGCGGTATTCCTAAAGATATGGCTGCTGAGCTTTACAAACCTTTTGTAATCAGGAAACTGATTGAGCGGGGAATTGTGAAAACAGTTAAGTCTGCCAAGAAAATCGTTGACCGTAAGGATCCTGTAGTTTGGGATATTCTGGAAAATGTGATGAAAGGGCATCCGGTTTTACTTAACCGTGCTCCAACATTGCATCGCTTAGGTATTCAAGCTTTTCAT
>CAYHDA010000224.1:0-7258 GCA_964355145.1 uncultured Mariniphaga sp. | reverse complement strand
TCTTCTTCATAAAATAGATTACTTTGTCAGTTGCGATTATTATGGGTGTTAACGGATTGGCGGTATGTATTTGTTGCCGATTTCGAAGCAATGTCCTGTCAAGTTACAAAAAAGTTTATTAGATGCAGAAACGCTTAAATTCTTACTATCTCGACAATAAAACATACCGCCTGTTACCCACAATATTCTATTATTTGAAATTCAAGACCAGTGATATATTATGATAATTCAATGTTTGAAAAGTGGGATTTTCATTTACGTTTAGCAGACCCAAAGAATATCTTATCTCTGGTGCAAAAATAAAATACTTAAGACTGTTTTCTAACCCAATTCCAAAGTCAATGGCGAAATCAGGGTTGTTTTTGAAGTCAGTACTTGATTTTGTATTCTTTCTGAAAACGGCAATTAACCCTTAAATCCGGAAGCTTTATGGGAACCGTCGCAATAGGGTTTGTTTTTAGATTCACCGCAGCGGCAAATATAGATAGCTCCTTCAGTCTCTTTCTCTCCATATTGTCCCGAAATCTGAATAGCACCCGTTAATTGAATGGGACCGTTTTCGAGAAACAGAACACTCGTTTTTTCGTTGTTTTTCTTCATGGTATTTATTGTATTAATGATTGTTAAATGACAGCTCCAAGATACGAAAAGTTTTCAGGAAGGTAGTTGTCTGATGATCCGCAAACTGCAGAAGCAAACAGAGTTCCGAAATTCATAATCTCTTCCCATTGCAGGGATGTTAATTCACTGAACAACAGATTGTTATTTAAGTACTTAAATAATCCATAAACAATTCCGGCAGAGAAATTATCACCTGCGCCAATTGTGCTTATCACAACCGTTGCTTTGGAATTATTGATTAAATGAAGATCACGAATAAATAATTCGGCACCCTCAACTCCTCTAGTGTAAATAAGCACTTTATCTCCTGACTCCGATAGTCGGGACCAGACATTTTTTCCATCAGCAAGACCAAAAATATTTTTAAAATCCTGATCCGAACCTTTAATAATAGTGGCTAATGCCATGTTTTGCAAGATTTTAGCGACTATGTCAGGTTTATCAACCACCGACTCACGGGCATTCGGATCATAAATCGTGATGCATTCACTATTTTTGGCCAGTTGTAAAAAGTTAAGAAGTTGAGCCCGGCCGTTTTCCTGTAACGCGAATGATGAACCGAGTAATAGGATATCGCCTTTGCGAGGAACCGGATATTCAGGATAAACAGACACTGAGGAAGGATAAAAAGAATAACCGGCATTATTGCTGGCATCGAAAAAAGCTAAGGCGATACGCGATTGGCCTTCAAATCTTTTAATCAAATCGCAATTTACTTTGTTCTTCTCTAAAAATGCAAGGGCAAGATCTCCGATAGCATCGTTTCCAGAAGTCGAAATCAAGCTTACAGGTAATCCACATCTTCCGAGCGAAATTGCAGAATTATAGGCACTCCCTCCACTGCATCCGCCCACAGGGAGATTATCGCGAAACAGAATATCGTAGGTCGTTTCGCCAATTGTGAAAATTCTCATTTAATGTACGTTTTATTGACGCCACCGTTCTAACGAATGCTCCTGTAAGGTTGACTCTTTAAAACAAGCGCTGTTCTCGATGGGAGATAAATTTTCAGATAATGAGTTGAGCCTAGTCCACCCTCAGGCATTGAATAATAAGTCATCCTGTCATCGATCCGGTTAAACCCTCCGTAGGCATGAGCATCTGTCTGGAGGACAATCCTGTATTTGGACGGATGTATTTGAATTCCATATCCCTCAAAAGACTGGGAAGGATTAAAATTAAAAATAAATAGCAGCTCCTTGCGCCTGAAGGCAAGAACCTGATCCGACGGACTGTCAGTAATCCACTGAATATAAGGCTCATTCAGCAGTTCCTCGTTTTTCACCAGATTGATCATATCGCGGTCAAAATCAAGTAACCAGTGAAACCGAAGTTCCGGATTTTCAGCGATACTCCAGATGCGCCGGGCGTGCTGGTATGACCAGCCATTACCTTCGCGCGGAAAATCACTCCATTCGGGATGCCCAAATTCATTACCCATAAAATTGAGATAAGCACCTCCGGCACAGGCAATTGTAGCCAACCGGATCATCTTATGAAGTGTAATGCCACGGTCAACAGCAAGATTGGGCTGATCCTTGCGCATGCTGTAATACATTTCTTTGTCCAGCAGTCTGAAAATAATTGTCTTATCTCCAACCATGGCCTGATCGTGACTTTCGGCATAACTCACTACTTTCTCATCAGCACGGCGACTGGTCAGTTCATGAAATATCTGTCCGACATTCCATTCTTCATCTTTTTGTTCCTTAATTAATTTAATCCAATTATCGGGTACTCCCATCGACATCCGGTAATCAAAACCAAGGCCACCCGCAGAAAGCGGAGCCGCCAATCCAGGTAAACCACTCATATCTTCTGCAATAGACAATGCATTCGGATTAATTTCGTGAATCAGCTGATTGGCAAGTTTCAGGTAGACGATTGCCTCATCATCAATATTTGGGGTAAAATAATCGCTGTAACTGGAAAATGCTTTACCCAGTCCGTGATCGAAGTAAAGCATGCTGGTAACTCCGTCAAAACGGAAACCATCAAACTTATATTCCTCAAGCCAAAACCGGATATTAGAGAGCAGAAAATGCAGTACCTCATTTTTATTGTAGTTGAAACAGTATGAATCCCAGGCCGGGTGTTCTCCCCTTCCTCCCTTATGAAAAAACTGATAAATCGTTCCGTCGTAACTTCCCAATCCTTCGACGACATTTTTTACTGCATGAGAATGGACCAGATCCATGATAACCGAAATCCCCATACCATGAGCCTCATCAATTAATTGCTTTAACTCCTCGGGAGTTCCAAAGCGTGACGAAGCAGCAAAAAAACTGGAGACATGATAACCAAAACTTCCGTAATAAGGATGCTCGGGAATTGCCATCAGCTGAATGGTATTGTAGCCGCCTTCTTTAATCTTTGGAAGTATAGAAATCCGAAATTCGTCGAAAGTGTGAACTCTGGGTTCTTCACCACTCATACCCACATGGGCTTCATAAATGATAGGAGCCTCATGATTTCGGCTGAATTCCCAATTTTTCCAATTAAAATTATAAGGCGGATGCCATACCTGTGCGTTATAGATCAAAGTTTCAGGATCCTGAACTACACGTTGCGCCCATGCTGGGATGCGTTTCCCGTTTCCGCCATTCCAATAAAGAGAAAAAGCGTACAAATCCCCATGAGAAATTCTAAACTCCTCAAGTTGCAATTCCCAACAGCCATTTCCAATATTTTTTAGCTCATATTCACTTTGTTCCTGCCAGTTATTGAACGATCCAATTACATAGATTTTAGTTGCATTCGGTGCCCAATCCCGAATAATCCATCCACGGTAATCTTTAAAAAGACCAAAATAAAGGTGACCTGAAGCAAAGTCGTGGAGCGACCTTCCATGCAGTATTTCAGCCTCCTTCACTTTTAATTTTTCCTTCCATCGGATAAAATCAGCTTCGTAAGGCTTCAGATAAGGGTCATTCTTAACAATTTCCGGAGTATTCATAGTACTATTTTTTACTGGCAGTATTCTCACAAATTTAATAAAGTATCCGAACTTATTTTGCTATTCCAACATCTGAATAGCACTAATATTTCGATTCCGTATAAGTTGGTTAAAAGCCAGTTTGCCTGATTTCTTTAATCCATACCTGGCGCTGCCATGAACTGAAATGAATTTATCTGTAATACTTTTCTATCCCACCTGCTATTGCAAGTGCAAGATCTTCAGGTGTGTCGATACCGAAATTATCAGAGTCGGTGATATTGGTTTTAATTTTGAATCCGTTTTTAATCCATCGCAATTGCTCCAGAGACTCCACTTTTTCGAGTAACACTTCTGACAGGCCGGCCAGTTTTTGCAAGGTGTTGTACCTGTAGGCATAAAGTCCCACATGACCGTAAAATGGATAGTTGGCGAGCCATTCTGATTCAGGAATACCGAAAATATGGGGAACAGGCGATCGGCTGAAATAAACAGCATTTTGTTCATTATCCAGAATTACCTTAACCATATCCGGACGGAAAATATCTTCGTTTTTAAGAATCGGCTGAATTAAAGTAGCTATTTCAGTATTTGGAGCTGCAATGAAACATTCCATTATCAGCTCAATTTCATGTGGCTGCATAAATGGCTCATCTCCCTGTATATTAACAACTACGTCGTAGGTTTTGCCTGTTATTCTGGTTGCCTTTACGGCAGCTTCAGCACAACGGTCAGTGCCGCTACGGTGATTTGTTGAGGTCATCACCACATTCCCGCCGAATGCTTTTACCGCATCAACAATCCGCTCATCATCAGTTGCGATCCAAACCTCGTCCAAAGCCTTTGTCGCTTGTTCATACACCCGTTGGATCATCGTTTTTCCACAGATATCAGCCAGCGGCTTTCCCGGAAAGCGGGTAGATTCGTAGCGTGAAGGTATAATTCCTATAAAGTTCATTTTCTGATTTTGCTAATTTTTTTCAAAAATAGTTGATAGATCAATCATTATGGTCATGTTACCCTATTTTTATAGATTTAAATTGAATTTATCCTTAATATCCGGCAGAAAGATAAATCAGGATTATTGCGGGATTAATATTAAATTTGTAATCCAAAATTTTGTAACGGGTAAGATGGATGTTCAGGAAATAAAACAACGCTTTGGAATCATTGGAAATGCTTCCGATTTAAATCGGGCTATTGAAGTGGCTATCCAGGTTGCGCCAACCGATTTGTCGGTATTGATAAGTGGCGAAAGCGGCGTGGGAAAAGAGGCTTTCCCTCAAATCATACATAGTTTCTCGCATCGTAAGCATGGGAAATATATTGCTATCAATTGCGGTGCAATTCCGGAAGGAACGATTGATTCTGAGCTTTTCGGACACGAGAAAGGCTCTTTTACCGGAGCATTAACCGATCGAAAGGGATATTTTGAAATGGTTGACGGAGGAACGCTGTTTCTCGACGAGATAGGAGAACTGCCGGTTTCAACTCAGGTAAGGCTGTTAAGAGTTTTGGAATCCGGCGAATTTATCCGCGTGGGTTCGTCACAGGTTCAGAAAACCAATGTGAGGGTAATTGCCGCCACCAACATTGATCTGACAAAAGCAATCAAAGAAGGGCAGTTTCGTGAAGATTTATACTATCGTTTAAATACAGTTCCAATAAAGATTGTGCCACTCCGTGAACGATCGGATGATGTTCTGCTGTTATTTCGCAAGTTTGCTTCCGATTTTGCCGAAAAATACAAGATGCCTTCCATCAGGCTCACTGAAGAAGCTCAGAATGTGATGCTTAATTACCGTTGGCCTGGAAATGTCAGACAATTAAAAAATATCACCGAACAAATATCTATCATTGAAACTGCAAGGGAGATAACTGCTGCCGGCCTGATTCATTATCTGCCATCTGAAAATATTGATATCTTACCCGCATTATATAATAAAAGTCTGGATGAGAAAACATTCAGCAGTGAGCGTGAAATCCTTTATAAGATCCTTTTCGATATGAAGAAGGATATGAACGACCTGAAGAAATTGGTTCATGGCTTGATACCGGACAATCAGAATCCAAATATTCATGAAGATAATGCTCAATTAATAAGGAAATTACATCAGGAGGAAGCTGATAATTATCATTCTTCCCAGTCGGCATATTCTGCACCTGTCATACTAAAAAGTACAGGCAATGACAATATTCAGGATACGGAAGAGTTCGTTGAGGAGTCTCTCTCACTTGAAGATAAAGAGATAGAGATGATCCGAAAATCACTTGACAAACATAATGGTAAACGCAAACTGGCCGCACGTGAACTGGGTATATCAGAAAGAACGCTTTACCGAAAGATTAAAGAATACAATATTGGTTAACCGATGACAAAGCAAACCATAAAATTACTCTCCCTGTTCACAGGCATCTTAGCATTTTTTGTTGTTTTAAATGCCTGCAAAATAGGCTATTCTTTTACGGGTGCCTCTATTTCCCCTTCCGTAAAAACAGTTTTTATTGACTTTTTCGCGAACAGGGCAAGGGTAGTGAATCCAATGTTAAGCCAGACTTTCACCGAAAAAATGAAGGATAAGTTTGTGAACGAAACAGGATTATCCATGGAGCGGGAACAAGGTGATCTTGAATTCTCAGGTGAGATAACAGGATATGAAGTGAGGCCATTGTCGATCCAGCAAAGTGATCAGGGCAGGGATTTTGCCTCTATGAACCGGCTAACAATAACCGTTAAGGTGGTATTTACGAATAACAAGGATCACGAACAAGACTTTAACACTTCTTTTTCAGCCTATTACGACTGGGAAAGTACCCGTTCACTAAACGAAGTTGAAAATGATGCAGTAGGTGTAATTGCAGAACAACTGGTTGATGATATTTTTAATAAATCGGTAGCAAATTGGTAACTTTGCTGAAGTTGTATTATCTAAAAGAGAGTGACCTATGTCGATGACCCGTGATCAATTATTGCAATATCTTGCTGATCCGTCAATGCTTAATGAAAGGACATCAGGAGAACTCCGTGAAATTCTGGATGAATACCCTTACTTCCAAAGCGCTCATCTTTTGTATGTTCGTAATTTGCAGAATGAAAGTAATTTCCGGTTTGCAAGCCAGTTGAAAACGGGTGCGGTGTATGCAACCGACCGGACTATTCTCTATCATCTTTTAAATACCGGGGCTGAACAGAAACAACTGATTGATCAAAATCTATTGAACTTTGAGCGTTCAGAAACTTCCTATACACTTGAAGAAATTGAGGATGAAACAGAAGAACCACTCTCGGAATTAGCTAAAGATATCAATCATATTGCAGCATCGAATGGAAAGGGGAAAGATACTTCTCAAAATACTGATCTCATTGATCGTTTTATAAAAGATAATCCGGCCTTCACTGTTAAACAGCCTGAAAATTCCGGAACTACCGGAAAATTCAGTAAACAGGCAGACAGCGACAATGATAATGATGAATTTATTACTGAAACTTTGGCACGGATCTATGTCAAACAGGGTCTTTATGAAAAAGCAATTCAAGCTTTTGATAAATTAAGTTTGAAATATCCCGAAAAAAGTGTTTATTTTGCGCGTCAAATTGAAGAAGTTACAAATCTGATTAATAAATAATTCAATGTACACATTTATTATTGTTATAATTTTTATTGTTTGACGAATAGTAACCCGACCCCTAAATAAGGGGAA
>CAYHDA010000223.1:0-7266 GCA_964355145.1 uncultured Mariniphaga sp. | reverse complement strand
CTCAAAAACCGTTACACCCCTCGCACCGGTTCGTGGCTCTCTATCGTTACACTGATCGCATACGTACTTACCAAAGTGAGTGTAACAGCGTTTACCGGTGGGATCTTCATGGAGAGTCTTCTTGGCTTGCCTTTCTGGTATGGAGCTATCGGATTGATCGTGTTAACGGGTATCTTTACCGTTCTGGGTGGTATGAAGGGTGTGATGACCTTGTCCGCGATTCAAACACCCATTCTTATCATTGGTTCATTCCTTGTTCTGTTCCTGGGTTTGTCGGCACTGGGCGGCGGCAGCGTTATTGATGGGTGGAGTGCAATGATAGACTACACCAAATCACTAAATGTAGGAGCAGATGGTGTTGCATACGGAACAAACCACTTGTTCCACTTCGAAACAGGCAACCCGTTATATGATGAATATCCTGGTATTTGGGTGTTTTTGGGAGCGTCAATTATTGGTCTCTGGTATTGGGCTACGGACCAACATATTGTTCAACGTGTGCTCGGACAGCGAAAAGGGGAGTCCAGCGACATAGTGATGATGCGTGCGCGCAGAGGCACTATCGCTGCAGGCTATTTTAAATTGTTGCCAGTATTTATGTTTCTCATACCAGGTATGGTCGCTGCTGCACTGGCGGCACGGCCCGGGAGTGGATTTACTCTGGAAAATCCCGATACCGCGTTTGGCTCAATGGTTAAGTTTGTATTGCCCGCCGGTGTGAAAGGAATAGTAACTATCGGTTTTATATCGGCATTAGTCGCTTCATTGGCAGCCTTTTTCAATTCATGTGCTACGCTATATACCGAAGATTTTTACAAGCCGATGTTCAAAGGTAAGAGCGAGGCCAGATATGTTTTAGTAGGCCGGATTGCCACCGTTGTTGTCGTGATACTTGGAATTATATGGATACCTATCATGATGAGTCTTGGTAGCCTTTACGACTATATACAAGGCATTCAATCGTTGCTCGCCCCTTCGATGGTAGCGGTATTTGTAATGGGTATATTTTCCAAAAGGATTACACCCAAAGCAGGTGAAGCAGGGATGATCGTGGGCTTTCTGATTGGTATGGCCCGCTTGCTGACCAACATCTTTACAAATACAGGTAAAAATGTAATGACGGGCTGGTACTGGGAATCTACCCACTGGTTTTGGCATACCAACTGGCTTATCTTTGAAGTATGGTTGCTTGTCTTTATTATGGTGATGATGGTTTTAGTATCGTTTTTCACCCCGAAGCCAACTGCACAACAGATTGAGTTTATCACCTTCACTGGCGATTATAAAACCCTTTTGAGAAATAGTTGGAATAAGTGGGATGTAATTGCTTCTTTAGGAGTAGTTTTAGCCTGTGCCTTTTTCTACATCTATTTCTGGTAATTTTAAAGGATAGAATTAAGACAAATATTTATATTACTGCAATGTTAGCTGAATTAAAAAAATTGGTTTTCAAAGCAAATCTTGATCTGGTAAAGTACAAGCTTGTACTTTTTACCTGGGGTAATGCGAGTGGAATTGATCGTGAAAAGGGACTTGTTGTCATCAAGCCAAGTGGTGTTGAATATGATGAAATGACAGAAGATCAAATGGTTGTTGTTGATATGGAAGGCAATGTGATAGAGGGTAATTTACGACCTTCGTCAGATACCGCCACCCATCTGGCACTTTATAAAGCCTTCGGTCAAATTGGAGGTATTGTACACACCCATTCAACTTTCGCTACTTCATGGGCCCAGGCTGGCACTGCCATCCCGATTATTGGCACTACCCATGCAGATTATTTTGCAGGCAACATTCCATGTACGCGCGACATGAGCCACGAGGAAGTAATGGGAAACTATGAACAGGAAACCGGATCTGTTATCATCGAAAGATTCAGAGATTTAAATTATAACCATATACCAGGGGTATTAGTGAAAAATCACGGTCCCTTTACCTGGGGAAAAAATACCGTTGAGGCAGTTCATAATAGCATTGTTTTAGAGGAAATTGCTAAAATGGCCTGTATTACACGTGCGGTTAATCCTGATTTTACAATGAATAACATATTGACAGAAAAGCATTTTGAGCGTAAACATGGTACTGATGCCTATTATGGTCAAAAATAAATCAGAACATTTTCAGGCTAAAAAATTGATCTTATTAATCATTAAATAAAATAAATATGACTGCTAAAAAATACGTAATCGGAATTGATTACGGAACCGATTCTGCCAGAGCAATAATTATAAACGCAATGAATGGGGATGAAATTTCTTCCTCTGTAAAGGCATTTCCAAGATGGACGGCCGGAAAATTCTGTGATCCGACGAAAGATCAGTACCGTCAACACCCGCTTGATTACATCGAAACGATGGAATTTACTGTTAAAGATGCATTGGAAAAGGCAGGGACAGAAGTGGCAAATAGTATAGCTGGTATTTCATTCGATACCACCGGAAGTACACCAGTTTTGGTCAATGAAAAAGGGGTTCCGCTGGCTTTGACTCCCGGATTCGAAGAAAATCCAAACGCTATGTATATTTTGTGGAAAGACCACACTTCCATTAAAGAGGCTGGCGAAATAAATAAATTATCCAAGAGCTGGGGGATCGATTACACGCAATATGAAGGTGGTATATATTCATCAGAATGGGTTTGGGCAAAAATTCTGCATGCGCTTCGATCGGATGAAAAGGTTCAGAAAGCGGCATACTCCTGGATAGAACATTGCGACTGGATGCCGGCACTTTTAACAGGCGGAACGAAGCCTGAGGCAGTTTACCGGAGCCGCTGTGCTGCAGGTCATAAATCAATGTGGTTTGAAGGATGGAATGGTCTTCCGTCCGAAGAATTTCTCACTGCTCTTGATCCCCTTCTAAGTGGTTATCGGGCAAAATTATACGACAAAACTTATACCAGTGATGTAAAAGCAGGTTACTTAACTGCCGAATGGGCTGAACGTCTTGGTTTGTCAACCGGTGTTGCTGTTGGCGTGGGCGGATTTGATTGCCACTTCGGAGCCGTTGGCGGTGAAGTGACTCCCAATGTTCTGGCCAGAGCTATTGGAACATCAACCTGTGATATTATGGTTGCTTCATACGATCAGGTTGGAGACAAATTAATTCCGGGAATTTGTGGTCAGGTAGATGGATCGGTTATTCCGGGTTACATCGGACTTGAAGCGGGTCAATCGGCATTTGGCGATATTTATGCATGGTTTAAGAAAGTTGTTGCCTGGCCTCTTGAGAATATCCTCGCCAAATCAACAGTGATCGATTCTGAAACCCGTGATAAACTGATTGAGGAAACAATGAATCAGATTATCCCTGAATTATCGGCTCAGGCAGTTTTAATTCCTATTGAAGAATCAACAATCATTGCCGTTGACTGGATGAATGGCCGTCGGTCGCCGGATGCCAATGAAGAACTTTCCGGTTCTCTGACAGGTTTGAAATTGGGATCATCTGCTCCAAGAATCTTCCGTGCATTAGTTGAAGCGACTGCATTTGGGTCAAAAGCCATTGTTGAAAGATTTCAACGCGAAGGAGTCGAGATTAAAGCGATTATCGGACTCGGTGGTGTTGCAAAAAAATCACCCTTTGTGATGCAAACTCTGGCTGATGTTTTAAATATGCCAATAAAAGTTGCCAGAACCGAGCAGACCTGTGCTTTTGGTGCAGCCATGTTTGCTTCAGTTGTCGCAGGTATTTACCCAAGAGTTGAAGATGCACAAAAAGCGATGGGCAAAGGTTTCGAAAGGGAATATGTTCCTAATCCCGAAAATGCGGTTAAATACGCCTTGATTTATAAGAATTATCTAAAGATTGGTGCATTTACAGAAAAAGAGATTTAATTATTGCTTTTTACTTTCAATTTGCAACAATAAATTCATTTTTATAGCAGGATTTTTGCAGATAATGTTTTTTAACCATTATTTTTTATATATTTGGCAATTGCCGGATGGTCTGTATTCATTCTGATAACTGGAAATGAAGAGGGTTCGTCTTTCATCAGACTTCAGGGAAAGCTAACAATATAAGCGCCTTAGAGGAGTTTAAATGAACCTTAAGTTAGCAAAATTGACTTAGCTGAAGGAGCGGAAACAACGATTAATAAATTGTAAAAAATGGGTAGACCACCAACAAGAGCGAAAGAATACAGAGATGGTTTTTATATCGAAGTTCGCAATAAAGGATCTTTAACTGGAATTAAGATCATTCGGAAGAGCAAAGAAGAAATGATGCTCGCCATAAAAGAATATGAGAAAACAAAAGAAGTGGTTATTCTGGGAGAGTCGAAAAATGGAAAATGGACCAATAAACCGGAGGTTTATCAAAGGACAGATTCTGTTGAACACGACAGCTAGTTGCATATAATTATCTCATTATGACTATTGTCCAATTTTTTATAGCCCTACGATGAGGTTTTCTCAATTGTTCATTACCAAACCTTTAAACCAATTAATGCGTCAGACCAGTGAAGATACTGGGATGAAAAGGGCGCTTAGTGCAACCAACCTTACAACTCTGGGAATAGGTGCAATTATTGGGGCGGGAATTTTTGTTCTCACCGGACAAGCTGCAGCTCAATATGCAGGGCCGGCCATCGTAATATCGTTTGTAATTTCAGGGCTGGCGTGTTTGTTTGCCGGGCTGTGTTATGCAGAATTCGCATCGATGATTCCCATTTCGGGAAGCGCCTATACCTATGCCTATGCTACACTAGGAGAATTCATTGCCTGGATTATTGGCTGGGATTTAATTTTGGAATATTTATTTGCAGCATCAACAGTTTCAGTGGGATGGTCGGGTTATGTGGTTAGTTTTCTGAAAGATTTCGGAATTTATATCCCACCTCAGTTTACAGCTGCATGGCATACCATTCTGGTCGAAATTCCGAATGTCGGATGGAAACCTCTCACCCAACAGCTTACCGACAATCTTGCGTCTACGGGGATTTTGACAAGTAATTTACCACATATCACGGCAGTTTTAAACCTTCCTGCAATGTTTATTATTGCGGCAATCACTGTTCTGCTGGTCATCGGAATTAAAGAGTCTGCCAGTTTCAATAATGTGATGGTGATTATCAAAGTATTTGTGATTTTGTTGTTTATAGGAATTGGATTTTTCTTTATCAATAAAGTGAACTGGCATCCGTTTATTCCGCCTAATACCGGCGAATGGGGTCATTACGGCTGGAGTGGGATACTCAGAGGTTCTGCAGTTATCTTTTTTGCTTATATTGGATTTGATGCCGTTTCAACCGCGGCACAGGAAGCAAAAAATCCCCAGCGGGATATGCCTGTCGGAATTTTAGGATCATTGGGAATTTCGACTGTACTTTATATTCTGGTTGCAATCGTTCTTACTGGAATTGTAAGCTATACCTTTCTAAATGTAGCCGACCCTATCGCAGTTGGAGTTGATGCTATGGGCAAAGGCCTCTTCTGGCTCAGGCCAATAATTAAAATTGCTGCAATTGCTGGTCTTAGCTCAGTCATTTTGGTGATGATGCTTGGCCAGCCCCGTATATTTTATGCGATGTCGAAAGACGGATTACTTCCGCCAAGCTTTGCAAAAATTCACCCTCGTTTTAAAACCCCTTATTTCAGCACCATTATAACCGGATCGGTTGCCGCCTTTTTTGCGGGAATTTTGCCAATAAATATTTTGGGGGAACTGGTTTCCATTGGCACTTTACTGGCCTTCGCGATAGTTTGTATCGGTGTGATTTTTTTGCGGGTTAAAAGACCTGATCTGAAACGTCCTTTCAGAACTCCGCTTGTACCTCTTGTACCTGTTCTTGGAGCCGGAATATGCCTTATTCAGATGTATTCTCTGCCTTTCGACACCTGGCTGCGACTGATTATCTGGATGGCCCTCGGTTTACTGATTTATTTTACTTATGGCATTCGAAAAAGCCAGCTAAGAAATTCTGTGTCCGCGAAGTCTGATCTGTAATAACCATTCTGCAATGAATTTATCTGCCTTAATAAACACAAATCGGTGGAATAGATTTCGATATTCTCTTTATGCTCCCGGTTATGATATTGCCGGGCGTATATTCTCCAAATCCAGAAATAAATCGATCAGGGAACTCGGAATTAATGCGGGCGACAAAGTGCTTATTGTGGGTGCAGGCACCGGACTTGATCTGGAATTCATAACCGAAGATTGCCAGATCACAGCCACAGATATTACACCCGCAATGATTACTCAAACATTGAAAAAAAATCTTCGATATTGTCGTAATCTAAATGTGGCAGTGATGGATGGGCAGCTCCTGAACCTGCCGGACAAATCATCCGATAAAATAATTCTCCACTTAATCCTGGCTGTAATTCCAGATCCGGTTGCTTGTTTAAAAGAGTGCGAAAGAGTCTTAAAACCTGGCGGGCGAATCACTGTCTTCGATAAGTTTGTTCCAAATGGCCGGAAATTGTCTGTGTGGAGAATAATATTCAATCCTTTGACCACTTTTTTATTCAGCGATATTACCCGCCGTTTCGAAACCATAGTGTCTGAAACCGGTTTATTGACAGAATCGGATCAACCTGCCGATTTCAATGGTAATTTCCGTATAATCAGGCTTCGGTCGAAAAATTAAATCCCAGACTTTAAGACTTCAGGTACAGGTACTAAGTAATGCGAATAAATTGAAGTCGCATTTCAGTTTTAAACCCGAGATCTATGAAAATCCTTTTTGCCACCAAAGCACCAAGTCACCAAAAATGGCACCAAGGCTTTGGCGTAGACTTTGGTGTCCGTCGTATGACGGTTTGGTGTCCGTCAGCTGACGGATGGTGGCATTTTTTAATTTTATTTTTTTTAAAAGTCGATTGAGAAAGCACGACATTATTTTATTTCTATTACTTAAATGCCTTCCTGCGAAATAATTTCTGTAATTCTCGAAATTGTTTTATATTGCAGAGTACACCTCAAAAATTTATTGAAATGTCCTTGATCCAAAAAATCAAAAAAAGTAAATATCACCTGATTATTTCTGTTTTGCCAATCGTCTTGTTTGCCGGCATCGTTAAGATAACATTTCATTATTTGATTTTGGTTTGTATTTTTACTTTCGTGATATTCGCCATTCTTAAACTGATCAAGGATATGGAAGATCCTTTTGAATATGATGGCAGTTATGAGGCCAAATCAGATGAAATAAGTCTTGAAGTGCTTGATAATTTGCAGAAAGAGTTTGAAAGAAAATATTCTTGATTTTTTCTTTATTGCCCTCCAATTTGTTTTTCTATTGTAATTTAGATATTTATGCCGA
>CAYHDA010000222.1:0-7290 GCA_964355145.1 uncultured Mariniphaga sp. | reverse complement strand
TCAATTTGAATAGCATTAGCCCCGAATTAAAGGATTTTTTGGATGAGATGGTTGTCAAATATAACAATCCGCAGTTTATTGAATCAGATCCAATAAGCATTCCTCATCAGTATGAGCTTAAGGAAGACATAGAAATCTCAGGATTCCTGGTGGCTGCAATTGCATGGGGCAACCGAACGATGATCCTGAAAAATGGTTTCAAATTAATGAATCTGATGGGGAATTCACCTTATGATTTTATCATAAACCATCGGGAGCATCATCTGGACCGGTTCGACGGATTTGTACACCGGACGTTTAATAAAACTGATCTGGTGTACTTCCTGAAAGCATTAAAACACCTGTACATTAACAAAGGGGGATTGGAAATTGTATTTGCACGATCTGTGACTGAAAATTCCACACAACCAGCAATTCACGCTTTTAAACAAGATTTTTTTTCTTTGCCGCATCCTGACAGAACTTCCAAGCACATATCAGATCCCGACAAAGGATCAGCCGCGAAAAAAATCAATATGTTCCTGAGGTGGATGGTCAGGAGCGATACTCGTGGTGTGGATTTTGGAATCTGGAAATCCATTTCACCTGCTCAGCTCTCATGTCCGCTTGATGTGCATTCAGGAAATGTAGCCCGCAAATTAGGTCTTCTGACGAGAAATCAAAACGATGCCAAATCACTTGCCGAATTGGATGGTCATTTGCGGTTAATGGACAAGGCTGATCCGGTAAAGTATGATTTTGCGCTGTTTGGATTAGGGGTTTTTGAAAAATTCTGATTTCGAATTCGGGTTTGCTGCCAGTCTTTTCATATTCAAATATTTTTTCGAATAGGATGCCCGGACGATATAACCTTTGTTTGTTCCACCAATTGCCACAACAGAATCTGTCTTTTCGATCCTGATAACATGATCAAGCCAGTCCATATTTTTAGGGGTTGGGATTACGCCATCATCGATCCAATGATTTCCTTTATCATACGAAATAAAAACACTTTTGCTTTCAGTATAGGTTGTATAAATAATTACACCGTATCCTAAATAAACAAAATCGTCGGCAGCACCTCCTGGTTTTCCCAGAAATTTGCAGGATTTAAGAGATTCGTTTCCAATAAAAACATTTCCGGATTGTGTCCCCTGCATATATTCTCCGGCATCTAAAGATTCAGTAGCATAAAGAGGCGAATTATCTGCTTCGGCCAATCTCTCCCAGCCAAGACCGTCATCTGTGCTTGCGTAAACAACTCCTTCCCAGCCATTCACAATTATTTTATTCTCTAATAAAGTAAACCGGTACAATCCTTTATTTGAAATGACGCCAAGCCTGGAGAATGTAAGGCCCTTATCTGTACTTCGATAGACAGAACCTCCTGATGAATTGGAATCACTAACCAGAACACTCCCATTATTGGTAACACATATTCCATAAGATAAAGCATGTCCTTGCTCATTCACTCCATTTGAAAGCCTGGCGACTTTTTGCCAGGTGTCACCCAAATCCAATGATCTGAAAAACTCCGAACTTTCATTTAACAAATAACATATGCTATCTCCTCCTGAAACAATGCACGTAATTCCGGATCTCTTTTCCGTTGATTTAATTTCGGCAATCTTCTTCCAGGTAAGTCCGTAATCAATACTCTTATAGAAAAGTGATGGATTTATGTCTCGGGTTCCTGCAACAACAACACCATTGCCTAAATAAGCAATTGCATCAATTCTTCCTTTCTGGACCAGCTCAAGGGTACTCCAGGGTATTTCCGCTGCAGAAGCAGCTAAACACCAAATACCGATCATCAGCAACAGGATTAATTTAACCATTCTCAATAAATCAGATTTCTACCACCCCATCGCGGATGTGGATCATACGGTCGGATATACCGGCAAAATGTTCGTCATGAGTCACAATGATAAACGTTTGACCAAATTTTTCGCGCAGATCGAAAAACAGGCGGTATAGTTCTTCCTGATTATGAGAATCAAGATTTCCGGATGGCTCATCGGCTAAAATAATGGCAGGATTATTAATTAAGGCACGCGCCACCGCTACTCTTTGTTTTTCGCCGCCTGAAAGTTGGGAAGGTTTGTGATCAAGCCTATCGCTTAATTCAAGAATCTGCAGCAGTTCTTTAGCCCTCCCCTCAACCTCTTTGCGGCTTCGCCTGGCTATATATCCGGGAATACAAACATTTTCGAATGCAGTGAATTCAGGCAATAAATGGTGGAACTGAAACACAAAACCAACTTCTTTATTTCTGAAATGCGCCAGATCTCTTTCTCCTAAGGTAAATACATCTTTGTGATTAATCCATACTTTCCCGGAATCGGGTTTTCCAAGTGTTCCGAGTATTTGAAGCAAGGTTGTCTTACCGGCACCGCTGGCTCCGACAATTGAGACAATCTCGCCCTTGTCTACATGCAGTGAGATTCCTTTTAAAACCTTTAGGTCGCCAAACGATTTAATCAATAACTCCGCGGTAAGCATCTATCCGGTTTGATATCAATATTTAGAACTGGAAAATAAATTTAATCTTTAAGCTCATCTTCAATCTTGCGCTTCACCTCCGAGGTTCCCTTTTCAAGCTTATCGGTTATCTTATTAAGATCTTGCTTGATATCAGCGGTATGACTTTCAAATTCGCTCTTAAGATCGGCTGTGGCTTTATTGAATTCGCGCATTCCTTTTCCGACAGTGCGCGCCAGGCCAGGAATTGCATCGGCTCCGAACAGAAGTAAAACAGCAAAAACAATAAATATTATCTCGCCACCACTAAAAAAGAGTACAATATGTGCCATATTAATTTGCTTTATCTTTTCGTGTTGTTGCCAATACCATTTTCACCTCAACTTTACTTCCAATTTGTAATACATCTACCAATGACTGAACTGCTATTGCATTATCACACCGGACAATAGCGTGCAAATCACTGAATTCAGTCTTTAATAAACGCAATTTAGGCTCAATTTCAGTGAATTGAACTTGTTTGTTATCGAGGTAATATTTTAAATCTTTAGTCACAGAAATCGCAATTTCTTTGGGTGGTTTGTTCATCGATTGTGTTTGATTCGCCTGAGGAAGAATCAGCTTAATCGTTCCGGGGGTTATCATAGTCGACGCGATCAGGAAGAACAGCATCAGAAAAAACATGATATCGCTGAAGGAATTTGAAAATATTTCAAAACTCGTTTTCCTGGCACTTCTTAAATTCATCTTGATGTGATGTTGATCATGTCAATAAACCGGACACTTTGATATTCCCATTTCTGAACCAGTTTATTGACTTTATTATTTAAAAAATGATACGATACATAGGCTATGATTCCAATGCTAAGACCTACACCTGAGGTGATTAATTTCTCATATAGTCCTCCTGAGATCAATGAGATACTGATATTATCGGCCAGTGAGATGTTATAAAATATCTTGATTACACCAGAAATAGTACCGATAAAACCCATCATCGGAGCCACACCTGCGATAACACCAAGAAAATACATGTTCCCTTCGTATTTATAAACTTCCAGTTTCCCTTCCATCTCCATCTGGTCATGAATATCACCTAAGGATTTGCCTAAATTTTGTATTCCTTTTTTAATTATACGGGATTCTGAACTGTTGGTTGCAGAGCACAAAGCTAACGCAGCATCAATTTTACTTTCTGTTACCAGTTCTTTAATTTTAATAAAGAAAGCCGGATCTATCCTTTTTTGGGTTCTTAAATAGATGTACCTGTCAAAAAATATATAAACAGAAATAATTGACAGTAAAAATAATGGGTACATCAACCATCCGCCCTTCATCAAAAGATCAAGGTACGAAATTCCAACTGCGGGTTCAAGTAGCAATATCATTGAATAAAATTATAATGAATATTATTTAAGAACTTATTAATCAATCAATAAAACCATTTTCGATTTCCGAAAAATGGTGAGGTTACGATTAACTTTTAACCTTCCAAATATCATCAAATTATTTCGATTTAAAAAGAAATAGATTTTCTTCATTAAAAAAAAACCCGTCACTATATCAATGACGGGTTTTAAAATTATATTTTACAACTATTTTTTATCGGATTCAATTCTCTTGCTTTTAGGTAAAGAATCGAATGCGATTGGTGTAGCAACAAATACCGAGGAATAGGTTCCAACAAAAATACCGAACAACATCGCAAAGATAAACCCTTTGATGGAGGTTCCGCCGAACAGGAATATCGCAACCAAAACGATTAATACAGTAAGTGAAGTACTAAAGGTACGACGCAGTGTGCTGTTCATGGCGTCATTATAAGTCTTCAAGGTTTCCTGTTTTGGATGAAGGTGCAGATACTCCCGGATACGGTCGTAAACAATTACGGTATCGTTAATCGAGTAGCCCAATACCGTTAGGATAGCTGCAATAAAAGACTGATCGACCGAAAGTGAAAAGGACAAATAACCATCCAAAAGTGAATAAGCACCCAGCAATATGATCCCATCATGTGCAAGAGAAACCAAGCCACCCAAGCCATAGGCCCAATTTCTGAAACGAACAGCAATGTAGAGGAAGATAATCAACAAAGAGAAGAAAACAGCCAACACCGCTTCCTTTTTAATATCATCGGAAATAGTAGGTCCCACCTTTTGTGAACTCAACTGATAAGCAGACTGATATCGATCTTCGGTTACATTTTCACCCAGGAAAGGTTTTAAACCTTTGTACAGTAATCCCTCAATTTCGGAATCAATAGCTTCACCTTCTTCTGCTATCTTGAAATCGGTGGTAATACGAACCTGATTGTTGCCACCATAGGTTTTAACTTCAGGTGCCGTACCAAATTGAGGTGCTAAGGCATTTGCAATTGACTCGACCTGAATATCTTTATCAAATCGGACAACATAAGTACGTCCGCCTTTAAAGTCAATCGAATAATTTAATCCTTTAAAAGTCAATGACAATATTGAAATAAGAATCAGCGTTCCAGAAAAATAATAGAAAACTTTACGGCTCTGAATAAAAGGAACTGCCGTATGGCGTAACCATTCTTTGGTCATATCGGATACGAAAGTGATTTTTTTATTTTTATCAAGCCAGCGTTCAAAAATCAGACGTGTGATAAATATGGAAGTGAAAAGCGAGGTAATAATACCAATAATCAAAGTAGTGGCAAAACCTTTGATTGGTCCTGAACCGAACATATATAATACGATACCTGTGAGGAGCGTTGTAACCTGACCGTCAATAATAGCAGAATAAGCATTATTGAAACCATCTTTAATAGCGAGCCGGACACCTTTACCAGCCCGAACCTCTTCTTCGATTCGTTCATAAATCAACACATTGGCATCAACAGCCATACCCATTGTGAGTACAATACCGGCAATACCAGGCAGTGTAAGAACTGCACCCAGACAAGCAAGAATACCAATCAAGAAAAAAAGATTGACTACAAGAGCAACATTTGCGGCAAGTCCTGCACCTTTGCTATAGAAAAAGAACATATAAACAAGAACCAGAGCAAATGCCGCAATGAATGAGATCATACCACTCTGAATCGATTCCTGACCCAATGTTGGTCCAACAATTTCTTCCTGTACAATTCGTGCTGATGCGGGCATTTTACCGGATTTCAACATATTGGCAAGATCCTTTGCATCTTCTACAGTAAAGTTGCCTGAAATTTCGGTGCGGCCATTAGGAATTTCACCTTGAACAGTCGGGTAAGACTGGACATAATTATCGAGGACTACAGCAACACTTTTACCCACATTCTCGCGGGTCATGCGTTGCCAGATTTTAGCACCCTCAGCATTCATGTTCATGTCCACGACACTTGTGGCTTTATTTTGACCAAAGTCCTGACGTGCATCAACTACAACATCGCCGTCGAGTGGAGCACGACCATCGCGGTTGGTTACCTTTAACGCAATTAGCTGAAAGAAGTTACCTTCTTTTTCAGTCGGTTGAGCAGCCCATCGGAATAACATTGTCCGTGGGAAAATAGATTTGATCTGCGTCATATTCAGATACTCGCTAACTGAAGCGGTGTCTTTAACATGAGCATATCCGATTACCGGACCACGGAAAAGCTGACCATCGCGTGATGTACTGGGAGATAAAACGGAGAAAAGCGGAAAGTTTTTTGCAATGTCATCAGCAGAACCGGCTGCCAGCGAGTCCTGGCCTTGCTTTTTAACCTCGCTCAGCAAATCGGTGGTTTTTGTTGAATCTTTAGTTACAGCGACCTTATCAGCTCCGCTGAGGTCTGTGTTGACCTTTGTAAGTTCTTTGATCTCGCGAAGCCGTTTGTTTGCTTCAAGCAAGAACGGATAAACTTCGCTATTTTCGTGTGTCTCCCAGAATTCAAGATTGGCAGTTCCCTGCAATAACTTCCTGACACGCTTGGGATCTTTTACTCCCGGCAACTCAACAAGTATACGTCCTTTGGTCTGAAGTTGCTGAATATTTGGCTGAGCTACCCCAAATCGGTCAATACGTGTGCGAAGAATCTGGAAAGAGTTATCCACAGCACTATTGGTCTCCTGACGGATAACTTTAAGAACATCGGAATTTGAAGAATTAAAATTCACCTTGTCCCGCAGATCAAGTGTGTTGAAAATCGCAGCAAGTTTCGCGTTAGGATCGACCGTTTCAAACGCTTTTCCAAACAGAGAAACAAAATCTTCCTGACTGTTTTTCTGGTTTTTGAGCGCAAGCTTAATTGCAGCACTAAAAGTAGAGTCAGAGCTGTAACCAGACATTGCCCGTATCAGATCAACAACTGAAATTTCCAGCGTAACGTTCATACCACCTTTCAGGTCGAGACCCAGGGGAATGGCATATTCATTCACTTCACGATAGGTGTATTTACGTAAATTTAAAAAGTTATACACAGGCTGACTGGAAATTGAGTCAATGTATAAAACTTCCTTCTTTTGAGCAAGTGCTTCTAATTCCAAAGGTGTTGCGCCCGGGTTTTTCAGTCTTGCCTGAATAATTCCATAAGCTTTTGCGTCTTTTTCAACCTTATTGGTTTTATAAGTAAAATAAAGCTGGTAAAAGCATACTAAAGCTAACGCGATGGCTAAAAGCCGAATCAATCCTCTATTCTGCATTGGATAAACGGTTTAATTATCTGTATTGAATTATATAATAATACTCAAAAAACTCAGGACGCAAAGATATTTATTTTTTCCGGAATAAATCGTCTGATAAACACTTACTATTTGTTTTATAAATAGTTTTTTAAACCAGTCTGAGATAATATTACTGTTATAATTTTACGAATAAGATGTTAAGTCTGTATAACTACATGCT
>CAYHDA010000221.1:0-7295 GCA_964355145.1 uncultured Mariniphaga sp. | reverse complement strand
TCGAGGTAGGCCAGTAAAGGATGTTCGGTACGATAAGTATCCCAAAGAGAAAAATCGACGTAATAACGGCCCGATTTTGCCTGATGAACAGTGTTGTCAAATTGACTGAAATATGTTCCGTCGGCATCCGAAAATGTGCGGGGAAACATTAAGGAATGATACATTGAGGTGTAGAAAGTTGTTTTCTGACTTTCAGTACCACCTTTTACGCTGATTTTATTCAGCTTTTTATTCCAGATATTTTTTGCTTGCATTCTGATCTTATCAAAATCCCAATCGGGTATCTCTGCGGCTAAATTCTTCCTGGCTCCGTCAATACTGACAAATGAGATCCCTACCTTAATCAATAGCTGCTCACCTTTCGAAGTTGAAAAATTAACAAAGGCTCCAATCCCATCTTTCCCGTGCATCGCATTGATATCATGTTTGATACTGTCGCCGTTCCAGGTTCCGTAAGAACTGAAAGATTTATTGAATTCTGCAAAAAAGTAACATTTCAGAGGGTTCGTGTTGCTGCCTTCCTGATCGGTAATCACATATCCTACGATTTGATTATTGTTCAGAATTTTAACGGAGGCATCCCGATCGGCAGTCAGTGAGTGGGTGACGTCGATGATCAAATGAGCATTATGTGTTTCCGGGAAGGTATATCTATGAAATCCGGCACGTTCAGTGGCGGTGAGCTCTGCCTTTACGTTATAGTCTTTAAGCTGAACAGCATAATAACCCGGAGTGGCTTCCTCCTCAGTATGACTATAACTTGATTCATATCCCTTGGGTAATCTGGTTGTATCAACTCCGGATTTGGCAAGATTCATCATTATTTTTTGTCTCTCTTCCTGAATAAGCAATCTGAATTTTTTTCTTCTTTCCTGACTTGGAATCAATTCCAGTTTTTGTTTCTCCTCATTTGAAAGACTACTCATCTTCATCTCAACGTTTCTTCTCGCTAACCGATCAGGCGATTTTGAAATTCCGGGAAATATCTTTAGTTCTCCAACTGTCGGCATAACAAGAATATTGCAGTAATTGGTCAATGTGCCATCTCCTGTACCGCTCAATTGTGTATGACTGAAACCCAGAATAGTTGTTTTAGCGTAATTGTATGCTTTAACACCTTGATAACCATTGTCAGGACTTAATTGCACCATTCCGAAAGGCAAACAAGCTCCGGGAAAGGTATTCCCTTCTTTGTCTGTCCCGATAAATGGATTGACAAAATCCGCAGGTCCTGTAGGTTTTGAATGCTTTTTTGTGTCGTTTATGCCACAAAAAAATGTGAAAATCAATACAATACACATTGCAAAAAAGGAAATCAGCTTCTTTTTTCCAGCAATTAGTTTATTTATTTTCATGCGGATATAGTTTACTTATCATGGATATACGGAACCTTACTCCGCTATAGCTTGAAAGAGTACACGTCGAAGTTAGGTGGAATACATTTTTTTGCAGGTATTTAGCTCCGTGGGTAGTGTAATTTCGTCTCATCTGCTGAATCTTAAAAATTTTACCCCGGTAACGGATGTGAAAATACAAATAATTTTGGGTAAAATGTACTACTTTTGCAAAATGGCGAAATTACATGATACTTCAGTTCAGAAAGAAAAAGTTGTTATAGTCGGATTAATTACCGGCCGGCAAGATGAGAAACAAGCGAATGAATACCTTGATGAACTTGATTTCCTTGTTGATACTTCTGGCGCAGAGGTTTGGGAGCGCTTTGTTCAGCGATTGGATAATCCGAACACCGCTACTTTTGTTGGTACCGGCAAACTAAAAGAGATTGCAGATTTTGTAAAAGTTCATGCCATTGATGCTGTGGTATTTGATGATGAGCTAAGTCCGACTCAAATCAGAAATATAGAACCGGTTCTTGAATGTAAAATTCTTGACCGGACAAATCTTATCCTTGATATTTTTGCAAAAAGAGCACAAACCGCACATTCCAAAACTCAGGTCGAACTGGCACAATGCAAATATATGCTGCCAAGGTTAACTCGTTTGTGGTCGCATCTTGAGCGTCAGCAAGGAGGAATTGGCACACGTGGACCGGGTGAGTCGCAGATCGAAACTGACAGGAGGATCATTCTCGAAAGGATCTCCTTTTTGAAGGCCCAATTGGAGAAAATCGATGGTCAGATGATGGTTCAACGTCGAAACAGAGGCAAAATGGTCCGGGTGGCTCTGGTTGGATATACCAATGTTGGTAAATCAACAATCCTGAATTTAATCAGCAAATCGGAAGTCTTTGCCGAGAATAAGCTGTTTGCTACTCTGGACACTACTGTGCGAAAGGTTGTTATCGGCAATCTGCCCTTTCTGTTAACTGATACCGTAGGCTTTATCCGGAAATTACCGCATCATCTGGTCGAGTCGTTTAAATCCACCCTTGACGAGACACGGGAAGCAGATCTGTTGATTCATGTTGTCGATATTGCTCATCCCGGATTCGAATCTCAGGTAGAGGTTGTTAATAAAACGTTAGGGGAGATTGGGGCAGCTGATAAACCAATGATCTATCTTTTTAATAAAACAGATGCTTTTAAGTACGTCGAAAAGGAGGAGGACGATCTGTTGCCTTCCACCAAAGAAAATATGAGTCTGGAGAATTGGAAACAGTCGTGGATGGGAAAACATGAGAATATTTCGTTGTTTATCTCAGCTAAGGAGAAAACAAATATCGAGGAATTTAAGAAAGTTTTATACGAAGAGGTAAAAGGCATTCATATTAGGCGATTTCCGTTCAACGATTTTCTTTATCAGGTATTTGATGAAGATAATGAACAGGTCTAAGCGGGTAAGGCAGACGATATAATGGCAATTCGGTAATCCGACTATCCGGGGTCGGGCGAATTCCGAATCGCCTCAGTTGAGTCATTCGCCTATTTGTTTTCATTTTCCACGATTACAAATCGCAATAATCAGACTATTTGAAAATGAAAGCCCTACGATTTCACGCAGTGACCTTCATCCCATAATTCCTAATTCGTAATTCATCCATATCAACTTCTCACTTTTTTCTTCAGCCTTTTGCCTTTCCCCTATTTTACAACTCCTTCTTTAATAAGATATTCAGCAATCTGAACGGCATTGAGTGCAGCGCCTTTCTTGATCTGATCTGATACAGTCCAGAATGCCAGTCCTTTGGAATTAGAAATGTCTTTGCGGATTCTGCCGACAAATACCTCATCACGACCGGCAAGGTGCAGTGGCATTGGATACTGTTTCCGGGCAGGATTGTCAATAACAATTACTCCCTGAGCAGTTTCGAAAGCTGCTTTAGCCTGATCCAGCGTGATTTCCTGTTGGGTTTCAACCCAGACTGCCTCAGAATGCGCCCGTAAAACAGGAACACGCACAGCTGTTGCACTCACCATGATATCGGAATGCATAATCTTACGGGTCTCATGAAACATCTTCATCTCTTCCTTTGTGTAATCGTTATCGGTGAAGACATCGATATGTGGAATCAGATTTTGAACGAGTTGGTAGGCAAATTTAGCTACTGTCGGCTCTTCTCCGCCGGCAACCTGTTTCGTTTGGGCTTCTAATTCATCCATTCCTGAAGCACCTGCACCGCTTGCACTTTGATAAGTCGCAATATGAACTCTCGTAATATGTGACAGATCTTCGATAGGTTTCAAAGCTACAACGAGCTGAATGGTAGTACAGTTAGGATTTGCAATTATCAGGCGGGGAATATTTTTTGCATCTGCAGCATTTACCTCCGGAACAACCAGAGGAATATCGTCTTCCATGCGAAACGCACTGCTGTTGTCGATCATGATTGTCCCAAATTTGGTAATCGTACCGGCATATTCTTTTGAAATCCCTGCACCTGCTGAAACCAGTGCAATGGTTATCCCTTTAAAATCATCGTTATGCTGAAGCTCTTTGACAATCAAATTCTCACCCCTGAAAGTGTATGATCTTCCTGTACTCCGTGACGAACCAAAGATGATTAGCTCGTCAAGCGGAAAATTACGTTCTTCTAAAACACGTAGGAATTCTTGTCCTACTGCGCCACTAATACCAACAATTGCTACTTTCATTTCTGCTGTAGATTGATTAACTTTAATAGTACTATCCAAACTTGAACACTTCTCTAAGTTTGACAAGGCAAAATTATTCAATATTCTTAATATTTCATCAAAAATGGACAAGAATATTTACAGATTTATTTTTTACTTGCTGTTTTTTACCTCATTTGAAAGTTATGGACAGTTTTTGTTCAAAGATGACTTCGAAAACGGAGAAATGGGAAACTGGGGAAATACAGCTTCCTGGAACATCAGTAATCAGTTTGCGTTAGGAGGCAATTATTCGTTACATCACAATCTAACAGGTATCAGGAGTTCAAGTTTTATCAATCGGACGATTCCACTTTCCGGTTTTAACAATGGCACAACGATCTGGGATTTTAAAATCAAAAATGGCAATTGGATTTTTGGAGCCACGGAGCAACTCTGCTTTTACCTGATATCCGATAAGTCTGATCTTGCTTCTGCTAACGGGTACGCCGTCGGCGTCAATTTGATTGGCACCGATAACAAGCTAAAACTTTGTCGGATGGCAAATGGCGTAGCGGCAGAAGAGATCGTTCAGACAGATTTTTTATGGAAAGCAGGTATGCTGCTGGAGGTCGAAGTTACGCATCAATTCGGACTGTGGATGGTTAGGTTTAAGGATGGAGCGATAAATGACTGGTCGAATGAGAAAACAGGAATTGAGCAACGAATGAATTTTTTCTACAGTGCTATTGGCGCTTCTTTTAAATTTAATACGTTGCATGGATCGCAGTTATGGATTGATGATGTTTCAATGTATTTAAAGAATAATGCTCCATCCCTTTACGACATACAGCCAACAGGTCGTAATCGGATTCTTATTTTATTCTCGGAAGAGATGTCGCAATTGCCGCTTTTGCAGGCAGATAATTATAAAGTTCAAACATCGGCCGGGATACCTGTAAATATCCTGTCCATTCAGAAATTAACCGGGGATTCATGTGGGGTATATCTTGAATTAGGTGATTTTAAGAGCTCAAATTTGAGTTTGACAATAAATAATCAAGCTGATAAAGATGGTATGCCATTGGTTATTACGAACTATGATTTTACCTTTATTCCGGTAGCTCAATTTGGTGATATAGTTTTTAATGAATTGATGGCCGATCCGACTCCCACAGTTCAACTGCCCGATGCTGAGTATATTGAACTAAAAAATACTTCAGAATTTCCATTCATCCTCAAAAATTGGAGGCTGGACGTAAACGGAAAGCAAAAAGTGCTGCCGGATAAAGTTGTTGGAGCAGGCGAATATTTAATCCTATGCGGAACGGGAAGCTACGCAATTCTGAATAGCTATGGTTCTGCTCTCGAGATTTCGGGTCTGTCTCTTGCCAACGATGGATTTGTCGTAAAACTGTATTCTTCAACAACAACTCTGATCGATTCGTTCTCTTATAAACCAGGGTTGCACCGAACCGGATTTTCCGGAGGTGGTTATTCCCTGGAGCGCATTGATCCAATGAGGTTATGCGGAGCTTTGTCGAACTGGGAAACATCAAAGGCAGCGAAAGGTGGCACGCCGGGCAGTTCCAATGCTGTTTTTCGGAATAATTTGGATAATACACCACCCAGAGTTAATAAAGTGACTGTTAAAAGTCCGGCCTTAATGGAGGTCCTTATTTCTGAAATTCCGGATGTAGCCTGCACTTCAACTAATCTGTTTTCATATTCCCCGTCACTCCCAATTCCGGATAGTATTCGGTTTGACCACGAAAGCATGAAATATTCCATATTTTTTCCAGTCGGATCTATTAAAAACGGTATAGATTATGAATTGACAATTAGCGGATTAACAGATGAGTGTGGCAATATATCTGTTGTTGAGCATCAGGAATTTTGGTGTTATCTTCCTAAATCCGGCGATATACTGATTAATGAAGTTCTTTTTAATCCTTTCCCTGGCGGAGTCGATTTTGTTGAGATCTACAATTATTCGGGGCATCGGTTGAAACTGGAAGAACTTTATCTTGCCTCACGTGATAAGGCAGGGATAATTAAGTCTTATTACCCGTTATCCGGGACAAGTGAATTACTATTGGATACTCAGTATGCCGCATTTACCTCAGACAGTGCTCTTCTACTAACGAATTATTATTCAAATTGTCCCTTTTGCATATTCCGGATGGAGCAGTTTCCTGTTTATAATCTAGATGAAGGTTGGGTTGTACTGTTAAATAAAGAGATGTCCGTAATTGATGAATTTCATTATGTTGAAAGTATGCATCATCCTTTGATCAGCAATGTAAAGGGGATTTCTTTGGAAAGAAATAGTTTTTCGCGTGCTTCTGATGATCCTTCCAATTGGCATTCTGCCTCAAAAACGGTGGGATTTGCAACTCCGGGTTACCGGAACTCAGCAATGGAGCTTATTTCGCATGCAGCTGAAATGGTTAATTTTGAACCGGCTGTTTTTTCCCCTAATGACGATGGCTTAAACGATCGTTTTTTAATCAGACTTTCTCCGGGTGGTTCAGGCTGGATGGCCAATATCCGGATTTATAATGAATCTGGAGTTGAAATAAAACGATTAGCTAATAATCAAATGATTGGCAATTCAGATGTTATCGAGTGGAATGGCACTAAAGAGAATCATCAGAAGGCTAGTCTTGGAATTTATATTGTTAAAGTAGAACTCTTTGGATTGCAGGGCGGAAGGAAGCAATTTAAATCCGTTTGTGTCCTGACTGACCGGCTGGAATAATTAGTGGTCAATTTGAATAAAATTAATTCTTAGTTGATATCACCTTGTTTTTCAGCCTTTATCATTCGGAATTTACCATTAATATCTTTCTTTAATATGATATTAATAAACCCTTTTGAGGCTAATAATTCAGCAGTCTCATTTTCGTATCGTTCATTGATTTCAAAATAAAGATGCCCTCCCGGTTTCAGGCGAATGACGGCCAGGTCTGCAATTGCCCGATAAAATACCAGTGCGTCATTATCAGGAACAAAAAGAGCAATATGCGGCTCATAATCAAGAACATTTTTTTGCATCAGCTGTTGTTCAGCGATTGTCACATAGGGAGGATTACTCACTATAATATCGAATTTATTATTGTTGTCCGGTAAAACAGACTTCAGAATATCTGCATGATGAAAGATAACCATAACATTGTTTATCGTTGCATTTTCATTTGCAATTGTAAGCGCATCGGCTGAAATATCCCATCCTTCGGCGGAGGCTCCGGGGATATTTTTCACAAAGGCAATTGGAATACAGCC
>CAYHDA010000220.1:0-7303 GCA_964355145.1 uncultured Mariniphaga sp. | reverse complement strand
TCCGGAAATCAGCATGTGTGGTTCGTGTCCCTAGGGTGTATTTGTCGCTAATCACCTTCCGCAAAGATTTCAGAAATTATGGGATGCAGTTGAGGATAAAGTGGCAGGTGTATATCCCTATTCTGAAGGAATCTTCGAAGATATGAACAAAATTATCTACAGTCAGTTCTATTGGGATTCGCGCAAACCGGCAACCGAAACGATCCGCGAGTATGTCAGCTTTGAATTCTCTAATGAACATGCCGATGACATAATTGAAGCGGTTGAAATTATTGAGAAAAATCACGGGCTGAGATATTCAGGAGGCTCAGGATCCTCGGCAAAGTTTATTGTCCCTGCACAGGATCATGGAGCAGAAAAAGCATACCGGGTCCTCAAAAATGCAGATAGTAAACTTCTCGAAAGAGCAAAAAAAGGATGGCGATGGAGGATATTGCTCTTGCGTGCAATGTTTGACTATGAATTGAGGATAAACGGAGGCGTGTCAAATGAAAAAATTGATGCCGGTTTCAGGGAGTTGTCCTTGATATATTATGCCGGTAAGGCTGAGCCATCGGTGCGGCCACCTGCTAATCTTAAATGACCTGAATAAATGAATATCAAATCCGAACTGAAAAATGAAAAAAAATAACGCTGTCATCCTGTTAATCCTGCTTTTTACCTGTTTCGCAGCATCTGGTCTGGCAAAGGGCAAAAGGAAAAGTCTTTCAGCCGACACTTTAACCGTACAGGCTGTATTTCCGTTTCAGCAAAAGCACTGTCATGGTTCGACTATTGTAGAATTGCCCAATAAAGATTTGCTGGTTGCCTGGTTTCAGGGCAGCGGCGAACGGACTGCCGATGATGTTGTCATTAAAGGCGCACGGTATAATCATAAGACCAAAAAATGGGGCGAACCGTTTATAATGGCTGACGTTCCTGATTTTCCGGATGTCAATCCTGTACTTTATGTTGATAATCAATCAAGACTCTGGCTATTCTGGTACACAGTAATGGCTTATCAGTGGAGTACTTCTATTCTAAAATACCGGATCAGCGACAACTATATGCAAACTGAAGGTGCCCCGCAATGGAGCTGGCAGGATGTTATCCACATGAAACCAGATGGGGGCACAGCAACTGAGGGGATTGATCAAAACGATTCGTTCGTGGTTAAACTGAGCAGAAAATACGATCAGTATTACGATTATCTTAATAAAAACGGTCAGGTTAAAGCCAACGGCGATGGGCAGATTACAAATCAGAGATGGGATAGAGTGAAGGAGTTTCACCTCGACATCGCAAAAGGGAAAAACCTGGTGAGCGATGGGAAAACGATCAATGAAAAAGGGGAAAAAGTGAGCGCTAAAATGGGTTATCCCCTGATGCGCAGAATCGGCTGGCAAACCAGAAACAAACCTTTGCAAATTGGTCAACGGATGCTGCTGCCACTCTATTCTGATGGATTGAACCTCTCTTTAATGGCTATTACTGATGATCGGGGTGCACATTGGACTTTCAGCGAACCAATTCTGGGTGGCGGAGCCATTCAGCCTTCACTGGCTTTGAACAAAGACGGATCAGTCACGATCCTTATGCGCGATAATGGCCCTGCCCCTAAAAGGCTGATGAAGAGTATCTCCAAGGATCAGGGCACTACGTGGAGCTCAGTTGAAGATACCGATATCCCCAATCCCGGTACAGCTGCTGATGTGGTCGTGCTGGCAAGTGGCCATTGGGCGCTGGTGCTTAACGATATCGAAGATGGAAGGCATCGGCTTTCGGTTATCCTCTCTGCTGATGGAGGAAAAACCTGGCCTTACAGGAAAATAATCGTCAACGGACAGCCCGGAAGTGCTGTACGGGGACATTATCCTGCAATTATCCAGGGCAAAGACGGACAAATTCATATCTGCTACACCAACCAGATCGCCGGACCTGTTGGAGAACCGGATCTTAAAAATATCGTTCATGCATGCTTTTCAGAAGAATGGCTGATGCATTGAATTTGAAACAGATGATCGAATAACTTGCTAATTTAATATGAATTTAGACACTTAACTTGCTAAATTCATATTAATTTGGACAGTTATTATCCTGAATTTATACTAATATAGGTATTATTTATTCTAAATTAGCATTAATTTGAACGCTTACCTTGCTAAATTTGTATTTGTATTAAATAAATTGATTAACAGAATAATACGATATTCATTCCTTTCTATTAATTAAAATAACCACGATGAACAAATTAAAATTTTCTCTGATTATCTTTCTTGTAATCAGTAATTTGAATGTTTTTGCCCAGACTCCCTCTTCACCGGTCAAATTAAAACGGGCTGACTGCTTTTTCGGAATTCATTTCGATTTACATGCCACTGAAGACATTATGGATGCGGGCAGAACCCTGACGCCTGAAATGATCGACACTTTTCTGACCAAAGTACGGCCCGACTTTATCCAGATCGATTGCAAAGGACATCCCGGAATCACCAGTTATCCTACAAAAGCCGGATACCATGTGGGAGGTTTTGAAAAAGATCCGCTTAAATTGTTCAGAACGATAACTGCAAAAAATAATGTGGCCTTGTTTATGCATTATTCCGGCGTATGGGACGGGAAAGCGGTAAAAGAGCATCCCGATTGGGCAGTAGTTAAGGCCAATGGAGAAGTGAGCACCGAGAAAACCTCCTTCTTTAGTCCATACCTCGACAAAATCCTGATCCCTCAATTAAAAGAGCTAAGCGATTATGGCGTTGACGGTGCATGGATCGACGGTGACTGCTGGGCAGTAGAACCTGATTTTGGAGTAGCATCGCTGGCGCGTTTTACCAAAGAAACCGGAATCTCCGAAATACCTAAAAAGCCTTCCGATAAAAACTACCCCGAATGGATGGAATACAACCGCAGGCTATTCCGTGAACATATGAATAAATACATCAATGCCATTCACCAATATAATCCTGCATTTCAGATCACAAGTAATTGGTCATATTCGTCGATGATGCCCGAAAAAGTGACGGCAAATGTTGACTATCTGTCGGGCGACGTAACCCCTCAGAACGGAGTGTATCGCTCAGCTTTTGAGGCGCGCTGCCTTGCACCGCAGGGAAAACCGTGGGATCTGATGGCATGGGGATTTTCGTGGAATGGCGGAAAAATGCCAATGAGCGTGAAATCATCGGTTCAGTTACAACAGGAGGCAGCTGAAATTATGGCGATGGGTGGCGGCGTTCAATTTTATTTTCAGCAAAACCGTGATCTGTCGCTGAGACCATGGCTTGCGTCTATGTTGTCAGAGATTGCAACATTCTGTCGTGCAAGACAACCTTTTGTCCATAAAGCAAAGGCTATTCCTCAGATTGCACTTCTTTATCCTACCGCCTCGTATCAGAAAAATACCACCCGGCCATTTTCAGGTTCTACAGCAATGTTACAAGGAGCGTTGAATATGGTCCTCGACGGTCAGCATTCGGTTGAGATTCTTATGGAGCATCACCTTCAGGGCAAGATGAAGCAATATCCGCTGATCATCGTTCCCGAATGTGATTTTATGGAGCCAGCCTTTAAAAATGAATTGGACTCTTATGTCAATCAGGGAGGTAACTTGTTGATTATAGGAACAGAAACGGCAAAATTATTTCAGAAAGAGCTTGGTGTAAAATCGATAACGAAAAGTGATGACCAAACCGCATTTATAGCTGCAAATGTCACGCTTGGCGGTATTGGCACTATTTCAGTCAATGTAGAATTGCTGCCAGAGGCCAAAGCGATTGCTTCCTTTTACAACAGCGGTGATTTTAAGGACAAGGGAAAGATGATTGCAGCTTCCATAAATAAAGTAGGGAAGGGGAGTGTTTCCGGCATCTATTTCAATGCCGGTTCTACGTATCTCGATTATAAATCTCCGGTGCTCCGCGATTTTATCACTAACCGAATTGACGAACTTTTCCCGGATCCGTTGATAAAGATCACCGGAACTCATCTGGTTCATGCTGCAGTAAATCAGATCAACAATAAGATGATGGTGAATTTGATAAATATTGCCGGCGAACATGCCAATCCTAAAGCAATTGGATTTGATGAAATTCCATCGCTTAAAGACCTGACAATTCATATCCGTTCAGTCAAAAAACCGGCTAAGATAGTGTTGCAACCGGAGGGGAAGTCTTTGAAATTTGAATTTGTAAATGGAATTTCAAGCGTGGTTGTTCCGGAATTGCCGTTGTATTCAATTTTGGAGGTGTTGTAACTCAAATAATTTACTATTTTTAGCCGACTTAAATAACTAAATTTATGACAACAAGAAGAACATTCTTGAAAAGCAGCGGAACGACAGCAGCCGGAATTGGACTTGTTTCTGCATTATCGGGTACGATAGCCTCCTGTGCCGCGACTGAGAAGGTAAATGTCGGTCTGGTAGGTTGCAATGGAATGGGATTTTCTGATTTAAAAGCTTTTCTTGGTAATCCCCAGGTGGAATGTATCGCGTTATGTGATATTGATCGAAGTGTACTAGACAGGCGTGCCGCAGATGTTGAAAAAATCCGAGGGAAAAAACCTGCCAATCTGTATACTGATTGGCGTAAACTAATTGAAAATAAAGATGTTGATGTTGTAATTATTGGAACACCCGATCACTGGCACTGTATGATTATGGTTGCCGCATGTGAAGCGGGCAAAGATGTATACTGTGAAAAACCATTGGGGAACAGTATTGCTGAGTGCAACCTGATGGTTCAGGCTGCTAAAAAGAATAAAAGTGTGGTGCAGGTAGGAATGTGGCAAAGGTCTGATCCGCACTGGCTAAGTGCTGTCGATTTTATCCGTTCCGGTAAGCTTGGAAAGATCAGGCTCGTGCGTGTTTCATCTTATCAGGGGTGGTGTCCGTCTATCCCTGTTTTAGCTGACGAGCCCGTACCTGCAGGAGTCGACTACGATATGTGGCTTGGACCTGCCACTAGTCGTCCGTTTAACAGAAACCGGTTCCATTTTACATTTCGCTGGTTCTGGGACTACGCAGGTGGCCTTATGACCGACTGGGGCGTTCACCTGCTGGATTTTGCATTGTATGGAATGGATGTTACCACACCAAAGTCAATTATGGCGATGGGCGGGAAATATGGCTATCCGAATGATGCCTGCGAAACTCCGGATAGCTTGCAGACTATTTATGAATTCGATGGCTTTAATATTATGTGGGATCATGCGATAGGTATTAATGATGGTGGATATGGCCGTACCCATGGATTAGGTTTTGTTGGTGAAAACGGAACTTTGGTTGTTGACAGGGGTGGCTGGGAAGTAATTCCGGAAATAGTGGATGGCACAAAGAGAATGGAGGCAGTGCCACTCGTGAAAGGGACCGGTGAAGGTTTGAAAAACCATGTGAAGAATTTTCTCGATTGCAGGGTAAACCGTAATCCAAATACGAATGCCAGTGTCGAAATCGGTGCCCATATTGCCAAATTTTCACATTTGGGAAATATCGCTTACCGTTCAGGCAAAAAACTTGTTTGGGATGGTACTAAATTCACCAACGATGAGGAGGTAAACAAATATCTCACACCCAGTTACAGAGCTCCTTGGAAACTTCCGGTAGTCGGATAACTTTTCTAAGAATATTGTAACTGTCTGAAAACATATAGAATAGATTTTATTTCACGAAAACATTTCTCATTTCCAAGAAAATAAATTGAGTGAGGCCTTCACTTCCGGTGAAGGTCTCATTCAATGATTAATTCTTTTTCTTTTTGATCCCTTTCAACTATCCGGTAGACCTCCCCGAATGATCTGGCTTCCATCAGTTCGACGCGCAATTTTGCAGCATCCGCAAAGCCGCTGGTGTAGATCTTGTAGAAACGCTTCAGGATATTGAAATTCTTTTTTCCTCCCCAGCTTTTCTCAAACAACCGGGTGTGAAGCAGCAACTGTTCCAGTTTGTCTGATTTTGATGGTGACTGAACCTGAGGATCGAAGAACCATGGATTGTGAAAAATTCCTCGACCCACCATTACACCATCAAGGCCATATTGGGCGCATAAAGACTCCCCATGTGCTACCGAAACGACATCGCCATTGCCTAAAAACAGAGTTTCGGGATTAAGCTGATCACGCATTCGCGCCCCTTTGCCAATCTCCTCCCAGTCGGCTAATCCTTCAGACTGCATTTTCTGGGTACGTCCGTGCAGTATGATGGCTGCAGGTTTTGTCTCCAGTAAACCTGCAATCCAAACCTCGGTGTCATGCGATTTTATACCGGTTCTGGTTTTAACGGAAACCGGTAAGTGAGTGGCCTCTTTGGTTGCAAGAATGATCTCCTTGGCCAGTTCAGGTTGACTGATCAGCGCCGAGCAACAACCGTTTTTAACTACATTCTTTACCGGACAGCCCATGTTAATGTCTATTCCGTCAAAGTCATATTCGTCGGTTATCTCTCTTGCAATTTTATGAAAGAGTTCAGGTTTGTTACCCCAGATCTGGGCTACCAGCTTGATGTTTTTTTGTTTAAGTACAATTTTTTCCGTCTCACTCACAACTAATCGCTCACTAACCTTTATTTTGCCTTTGGGGTGATTCATGCCATCTACCGAGGTGAATTCCGTAAATAAAATCCGGAGAATCCGGGGATCAGATAATAATGCAACGATTTCACGAAAAGATGTGTCGGTCACATCTTCCATCGGTGCTAAGGTGAAAATTGGTTTCGAAAGTGTTCTCCAGAAATTTGGCATCGTCAACTGCAAGTATTTATCCTGATACTGAATCAGAATCTGCAAAATTAGGATTTTTTGCCAGACGAAAGCTTTTGCGGTAAACACTGCTGTTTCCAAACTTAAAATCACCCTGACGCCGATAGCGTTGTTTGTCAGCAACAGAACCATTCTTTATTTCGCGACATTCTGAAGAGCAGCATTTTTCGAATTTCTCCGCACATTCATCACATTGGATAAACAGAAGATGGCATAAATCATTGGCACAATTCAGATGCACATCGCATGATTTTCCGCACTGGTGACAATGCGAGATAACCTGCCCATTCACTGATTCACCCATCCGCTCGTCAAATACAAAGTTTTTGCCGATAAAATTAGACTCAAGATTGAGCTGTTTTATATTTCTGGCATATTCCAATATCCCGCCATGAAGCTGGTTAACATCTTTAAAGCCATGGTGTTTAAGGTAGGCACTGGCTTTTTCGCAACGAATTCCACCGGTACAATAGAGTAGTAATTTTTGATCTTTCTGATCTTTCAGGATTTCTGTTATAACTGCAAGCTCCTCCCTGAAAGTATCCACCTCAGGGCAAACTGCTCCTTTAAAA
>CAYHDA010000219.1:0-7323 GCA_964355145.1 uncultured Mariniphaga sp. | reverse complement strand
CCATTGAATTTCCGCCTTTGCAAAGGGATATATATTGAAGATGAGCGCATAGCCTTCAAGGGTTATCAGGAAATAAGGGATCATTATGTGGAAAATTTGGAATGGATGCTCCAAAACGGAGTTTATGTTGGCATCGCCACTCATGATAAGTATTTAATAGATAGTGCCTTAGAGATTATCGAGCAATTAAAAGTTCCTAAAGATAAGTATGAGTTTCAGATGCTTTTTGGAGTTGCTCCTCAACTTCGGCAATCAATTGTCGACCGTGGTCATAGGTTACGCGTTTATGTACCTTACGGAAAACAATGGTTTAACTATTCGACACGGCGGCTTAAAGAAAATCCCAAAATGGTGTGGCATATCATCAAAGCTATTTTTGTCAGGCGATAGGTGCCCGAATGAAAAAAATGGCAACGATCAATGTACAATGTTCAATGATCCCGGTTGGTTGACAGATCAATTTTTGATTGTGTCTGATTCTGTCCCGGGGATGGACAACGGTCTTGTAAATATCCGGTATTGCCTGATTAGCTGTTCGTTTTCAGCATTATTGATTATTTCATGAGCAATTTTGTTTCGGGTGGTGATTGGCATTCCATAAAGAATTCTATAGGTCCGATAACCTTGAGTTGAAATTCCAGCCGAGTTTTCCGGAGTGACCAGCATTCCTTTATATTCCATCCGTATCTGATTACTTCGCATCGTTTTTTTTGCATTCATTTCGGCATCGTACGCCGCCGGCATTTTGGTTAACCCTTCAACTACCGCTTTATCTACATTGTGCTGGGCTATAATGGCTGCATCTTCATCAGAGGGCACTGAATTGATTATAAAAGATGAAAAGGCAACTCTGCGCATAATGATCACTTCTGCCAGTTTTACTGATTTCTGTTGCATAAAAACCCCCATAACATACTCCTGTGATTTTAATGTATCAGGAATGATAATTAAACTAGGCTGGTAGCCTAAGTATTTAAAAATCAATGTGTCGTGTGGATTTCCAAAGAATGAAAACCGGCCAGACTCATTGGTTGAAAACCATTTTTTATTATTGACAGAAAAATTGGCATTCGACAACGGTTCAAGGGATTTGCTGTCGTAAGTAATTCCTGTGATGTAGATCGGTTTGATAATCTTAATCTGTTTATCCTGCCCGCATACCTGATATCCTGAACTTTTTAAGATCAAAATGATTAAAAGTATCCGCCAAAGATTAAAATTTTTCATAGCCTTGCCTTTCTAATCTGTTTGGTATACGTAAAGTTAATCGTTTTTTATCGAAAACGGTTCATATTAAACAAGGCATTTTTCAGGAATTATAAAATATAAGTCGTATGTTTTATAACATCAAAAAAAATGAATGGCTGACATAAATAAAAGATTAAGTTTGCAGAACGGATCAGAACAGATTAATCCACAGATTTTGTCAATGAAGAAATTCAGTTTTAAACCTAATTTAGATTCAGGAATATCCAAGGTGCAACAGCTTGTGGATGCTTTAATCCGTTCAATTAATTTCAAGATGCTTCGAGAAGGGGAGGCGTTACCCTCTGTGAATGATTTAATGAAGGAATCCGGCTTGTCACGCGACACTGTATTTAAAAGTTATACCGAACTCAAACGCCGCGGTATTGTAGAGGCGATTCCGAACAGAGGATATTTTGTTACCCGTTCTCAAAAGAAGGTATTCCTCTTTCTGGATACCTATAAAGCTTATAAAGAGGTGCTTTATAACTCATTCAGACAAAATATACCCAGAAATGTGATGGTGGATATTAATTTTCACCATTATAATTTCGATCTGTTTGAATCGGTAATCCGAAATAGCATCGGTAAGTTCAGTTCTTATATCATCATGAGTTTTAATCATCCCGATATTCCTGCTATAGTCAATGAAATACACCCCGATAAATTGCTTTTTATTGATTGGAAGATTCACTCAGGTACGGGTCATTCAAAAGTCTATCAGGATTTTGGCGAATCTGTTTACCGTTGTTTGAGTTCAGGCTGGCATCTGCTTAGGAAATACGAAGAGGTAGTATGCGTTTATCCGGAATATACCTTTCATCCGATTGAATCGGTTGAAAATGTAAATCGCTTTTGTGATGATAACAATCTTAAATTCAGCATAATATATGATATATCTGATCTCGACATTCAGGTCGGGAAAGTTTATATGGTTTTTGAAGATATAGATCTCGCAGCCATTCTGGAACAGGCTCAAAGTAAGAAATTCAGACTTCGGGAAGATTTTGGCATTTTATCGTACAATGACACCCCGATGAAGAAGTTTATCGCTGAAGGAATCACTGTTATTTCAACGGATTTTAAATTAATGGGGCAAAAAGCAGCCGAATTTGCCTTAAGTAATGAAAAATCAGAATTTCTTGTTCCGACCGAATTGATTATCCGTGATTCACTATAATGATCATGATACAACAGAACAGATCAATTTATAAATTTTGAAATACAAACCGATATGTACCTACTAGGAATTGACATTGGAAGCTCTTCTGTGAAGGCTTCAATTATGAACGGGGAAACGGGTGAAATAACCGGATCTTCTTTTTATCCCAAAAGTGAAATGACCATAGTGGCCCAACAATCAGGATGGGCGGAGCAGCAACCCGAGCTATGGTGGGAAAATCTCAAACTGGCAATTCTCGAAGCGAAGTCACTTGCACGGATATCGGGCAGCGAAATCGTTGCAGTGGGTATCTCTTATCAGATGCATGGTTTGGTAATAGTGGATAAAAGTCAAAATGTGCTGCGCCCCTCTATTATCTGGTGCGACAGCAGAGCTGCAGAGATCGGGAACAAAGCTTTTAATGAGATTGGAAATATTGCATGTTTAAATACCTTGCTTAATTCCCCCGGGAATTTCACTGCATCCAAACTAAAATGGGTAAAGGATAATGAACCCGCTGTTTATGATAAAATTGACAAAATTATGTTGCCCGGCGATTATATTGCAATGCGATTGACCGGTGAAATCCGGACTTCCGCTTCCGGATTGTCAGAAGGGATGTTTTGGGATTTCAGAAAAAACAAAGTATCAGATCTTATTCTTGATTATTATGGCTTCAGCAAGGAACTGATTCCTCAGCTTGTCGATACATTTGGAATACAAGGCCTGGTTTCGACCGCCATTGCCGGCGAACTGGGTTTGAAACCCGGCATTCCTGTGTCCTACAGAGCAGGAGATCAACCCAATAATGCACTGTCGTTAAATGTGTTAAATCCAGGAGAAATCGCAGCTACGGCCGGTACTTCGGGCGTTGTGTACGGCGTAAGCGGTGAAGTAAAATACGATCCCCAATCGAGGGTCAATACTTTTGCTCACGTCAATCATTCGGCATCAGCTGACCGTTTAGGGGTATTGCTTTGCATTAATGGAACAGGTATTTTGAATTCATGGTTGAATAAAAATATTGGGAATCAGCATTTCTCATACGAACAAATGAACGAAATGGCAGCTGTTGTCCCGGTCGGTTCTGATGGTATTTCTATACTTCCGTTCGGCAATGGAGCTGAAAGGGTTTTAGGAAACCGAAATATAGGTGCACAGATTTGCGGACTTGATTTTAACAGACATTCTCAGGGACATCTGTTCAGAGCTGCTCAGGAAGGGATTGTCTTTTCTTTCAAATATGGGATGGACATCCTGAAAGGGATCGGAATAGAGGCCAAAGTGATCAGAGCTGGCAAGGCCAATATGTTTCTTAGTCCTGTTTTTCGCCAAACACTGGCTGATATTGCCGGTGTATCCATCGAATTGTACAATACGGACGGCGCAGCAGGCGCAGCACGTGGAGCAGGTATCGGATCAGGATATTATTCTTCGGCAAACGAAGCATTTCAAGGTTTGAAAAAGATTGAAACAATTGATCCTGAGATGAATGACAAAGAACGGGTGAGTCTGGCCTATCAACTATGGGAAGATAACCTCAAAAGATATATTTAAATTAATCGTATTTTAGACTTGTATCTCAATATAAATAATAAAATAGTATAAATTAATAGATTAGAACTAGTTATGGAAGCTTTTATTGGAAAAAAAGAGTATTTCCCGGGAATAGGGAAAATTAAATTTGAGGGCGTCGATTCAAGAAACCCTCTGGCATTTAAATGGTACGATGAGACAAGGGTGATCAATGGAAAGACCATGAAAGATCATTTGCGTTTTGCGATTGCTTACTGGCATACATTCTGTGGCGATGGCGGTGATCCGTTTGGTCCCGGAACGAAAAATTTTCCATGGACCGGAGCAGGCGATAAGATGGAAGGCGCTTTTAACAAGCTGGACGCGGCCTTCGAATTTATATCCAAAATCGGAGCTTCATTTTACTGTTTCCACGATACCGATATTGTAGGCGATGGTTCAGTATTTGAAATTGAAAAACGGATGAGTCAGGCAATTCCTGTTATGCAGCAATTACAGAAAGATTCCGGAGTACAACTTCTTTGGGGTACTGCCAATGTATTCTCGAACCGCCGTTATATGAACGGAGCATCCACCAATCCCGATTTTAGTGTATTGGCTAATGCCGCTGTTCAGGTGAAAAATGCCATCGACGCGACAATTGCTTTGGGGGGTACCAATTACGTATTCTGGGGTGGCCGCGAAGGTTATATGACACTTCATAACACAAATACAAAACGGGAGCTTGAACATCTTGGCCGTTTTCTTCAAATGGCCCGCGATTATGCCCGTAAGCAAGGTTTTAAGGGCGCTTTCCTGATTGAACCGAAACCTATGGAGCCTACCAAACATCAGTATGATTTCGATACGCAGACTGTTATTGGATTCCTCCGTCAGTATGGACTCGAAAACGATTTCAGGATGAACATCGAGGTGAACCATGCCACTTTAGCTGGCCACACGTTTGCACATGAATTACGGATGGCTACCGATGCAGGAGTCTTCGGATCGATCGATGCCAATAAGGGTGACTACCAGAATGGCTGGGATACCGACGAGTTTCCTTCCAATGTTTACGAGGTAACTGAAGCAATGATCGAAATTATTCAGGCAGGTGGCTTCACAACCGGAGGTATCAATTTCGATGCTAAAACACGTCGTTCTTCTTCCGATCTCGAGGATATCTTTATTGCTCATGTTTCAGGAATGGATGTTTTTGCCAGAGCACTTGTAATTGCGGATAAACTATTAAAAGAATCAGATTATTTAACCCTGAGAAAACAGCGTTACAGCTCTTTTGACGGAGGTAAAGGCGCAGAATTTGAAGCGGGAAAACTGACTTTCGAAAACTTACGGGAAATAGCAGCAGAAGTTGGTGAGCCTCAGCAAATCAGCGGAAAACAAGAAAAATTCGAGCAGCTGATCAATTTCTATATTTAATTTCAGCAATTAAATTTAAGAGGCTGTATCAAAATAATTTTTTGACTTTTGATACAGCCTCTGTTTTGCCATTCATAACAGAAATTAAAAACAGTCCATATGGCTTTTATTGATACCTCTTCAAAATTGGCTTCAAGCTCCTATCAGGAGGGAAACCCAATGTATATTGTACTCCTGACTTTGGTAGCCACTCTGGGTGGTTTACTTTTTGGGTATGATACAGCAGTGGTGAACGGAGCCGAAAAATCGTTGGTCGAATTTTATATTTCGAGAATTACCGATCCAGCCTATTTTGATTATGCGGTTAAGATAATTACGCAATACAAAATCATGATGGCGTTGGTCCTTTTTCTTGTGTTTGGCATTATTTCCGGTCAAATTATCAAGCTTATAGGTAAAAAGAAAGGCTTGATATCAGGTGCAATCATTCTGGGCATTCTTTTGGTCTGGATTTTCCGTTTTATTTCGGAATCTATTCCAACAGATGCAACAGCATTGAAAGCATCTGTTGATACAATTAAGGGATTTGTAATTGCAAGCGCCTTAATTGGTTGTGTAATAGGTGGTTCTGTTGCCGGATTTATTTCCAGGGCTCTTGGTCGCAAAAATGGATTATTTATTGCGGCCGTGGCGTTCTTCGTATCGGCCATTGGTGCATGGAAACCCGAAGCGTTCAATGTATTCGGTACGCTTGACGTTTATTCATTCGTGATTTACCGCATTATTGGGGGCATTGGAGTAGGATTGGCATCAATGATTTCACCTATGTATATTGCCGAAATAGCCCCCGCTAAAATTCGCGGCAAGCTTGTTTCATTCAACCAGTTTGCTATTATTTTCGGTATGCTGGTCATCTATTTTGTTAATTATTTTATTGCAAAACAAGGCGACGAACAGTGGTTGATCACTGATGGCTGGCGTCTGATGTTTCTCTCAGGAGCTATTCCTGCCGGGATATTTATTGTTCTTCTCTTTTTTGTTCCTGAAACTCCCCGGTTTCTGGTTCTGAATGGTCAGGAAGATAAAGCGTTAAAAGTGCTTAAAAAGATTGCCGGTGACAAACAGGCTTCTGTCATTCTTGAGGAGATAAAAGGCACATTGCATCAGGCGAATGCACCATGGCTGTCTTACGGATTTCTGATCATCTTCGTCGGGATTATGCTCTCTGTATTTCAGCAGTTTGTTGGTATCAATGTAGTTCTCTATTACGCAGGAAATATCTTTCGCAATATGGGTGCCTCAACAGACAGTTCGTTATTGCAAACGATTATTGTCGGAGCCGTTAACCTGGCTTTCACGGTAGTTGCAATTATGACTGTTGATAAATTCGGGCGTAAGCCACTGATGATCATTGGGTCTATTGGCATGGGAATCAGTATGTTTGCTTTGGGGTTAACTTTTTTTATGGGACAAACAGGCGGGATGCTGACCCCTTTGCAAGGTTATGCAGCACTGGCATTTATGCTAATCTATACTGCCGCCTTTGCCATGAGCTGGGGCCCTGTCTGCTGGGTGCTGCTCTCTGAGATTTTCCCCAATTCAATCCGTGCGGCCATGTCAATTGCTGTTGCCGCGCAATGGATTGCCAACTGGATCGTTTCGCTTACTTTCCCGATGATGAACGACAATGTCTGGCTGACCAACCAGTTTAATCACGGTTTCTCCTACTGGATATATGGCGTTATGGGTATTTTGTCGGCCGTATTTGTATGGAAAATGGTTCCTGAAACAAAAGGAAAAACCCTGGAGGCGATGGAAGGTTTGTGGTTGAAAAAGAAATAGCAGTTTATTTAGCGCTGCAGTTGAGGCATTTGATATTTCGCTGCTAATCTGATATTTATCATCGGGTTAACTGATCCCTCAAAGATGTATTTTCTTTAAGGGATTTCTGTGTCCGAAAGAATGATTAAGTAATAGGAATAAAATAATGTCGGCTTTTCACGCTGAATGCTAAAAAAAAA
>CAYHDA010000218.1:0-7337 GCA_964355145.1 uncultured Mariniphaga sp. | reverse complement strand
ATGGCAAGAATGAAAATCTTGAATCCTAACCCTTAGATGAACAGACCATCTGAAAATACTACCCATTGATTGGGGTCGTAAAAGTAATCTATTTTTTTTAATCAGCGACTAATCCTGATTTAAAATTGGAAAAGCGATGCTTTTTGCTCTTTCATTTTTAGCGTTGCAAAGAAAAGAACTATTTTTCAGAATGACAATACAAGAATGAAAATAAATGCACAATTTAAAATGATTATAATTCACTGACAATGAAGGTCTGTAGGTGAATTATTAAATAAGGACCTTTTGAAAAATCAGTTTTTTTATATCTTTACCGTCGAATCCGGTTCAATGAATGGCTATTCTGCCTGCAGCGATTCCTGAAAAGAAAAACAGGAATGGTTAAAAGTTGTCGTAAAATCAAATAAAAAAGCCAATTGAATCGGACAAATAATTACTAATTCACACACTCAAGCAAAATGAAATTCAGAATATCTATTGGAATTGCATTCGTGATGGCAATTTTATCGGCATGTGGTCCGTCGCAGAACGAACTGGCCACAAAGAAAATTGGAGCAGCAAATGCATTTCTTGCCAAGGGAGATACTGCAAATTGCCTGCTAAACCTTGATTCAATCCCAAAACTATACCCCGAAGCGCGCGCAGAGGCTAACAGCGCAAATGTAATAAGCAACAGCATTCATACTTCCAGACTCATTCGTCAGCGCGATAACCTTGCTGCTGCAAAGATTTTGATTGATGTTCTGATCAGGGATTTTGTTCCCGAAAAGGGTGAGTTTGATAAATATACCAGCTATAGCTATAAAGGGCAAGAAATTGACAAGAACTGGTCCCGCTCCTTTATTCAGGTTTACCTCAATGAAAAGGGGGATCTGACCCTATCGGGAAATTATTACGGTGCGGAATGGCTTAATCACACCTATGTCACAGTTGTTGGTGAAGGAATAATCTCCAGGACAGATTCCATTCCTCTTGACCATCCCAACAACCACCACAGTGAATTCAGTGGATCGAAGTGGGAAAAAACAACCTTCACAGGGGGCAGGACAGATTCAGTGATTGCAATGATTGCGGCCAACATTGACAAAAAATTAAAGGCGATCTTCAAAGGCAAATCATCCTACATTATATGGATTGAAGAATCTGATAAAAAAGCCATTAAGGCAGCTTACGAATTGGCCGGGGCTCTAAAAGTGAAAGCAGAGGCCGAAAAATCAATTCCAATTCTGGAGAAAAAAATCAAACTATAAATTTTACAGATTTAGACTCTTTACAAATAATTGCAAATCCTTACCCGAATAGGTTCCGGAACTCATCAACAAGAGGTTTTTGTTTTTCCAGTCCGATGATTTCAATTCGTCAAAGAGAACATCGGAATCGGTAAACACCTCAAGGTTTTCCTGCCCGAAAGCAGCTTTTACCATCTCGGGCGTGATCGGATCGAGCCGCTTGTGTTCGATCGTGTGCGGATCGAAAAAAACGATAGCCCGATCGGCAAATCTCATCGTTCCGTGGTATTCCGGCAAAAAATCCTTCTTCAAACTGCTGAAAGTATGCAACTCCATACAGGCAACTAATTCTCGTTCCGGGAATTGTGTTTTAACAGCTTCGGTTGTAGCACTTAGTTTGGAGGGTGAATGGGCAAAATCACGAAAAACAGTGGTCGATTTAGCCTCTGCCAAAACTTCCAAACGTCGTGCAGCACCTTTAAACGAAGGTATAGCTTTATAAAATTCGGCATCAGTGATACCAATTCTATTACATACCAGTTTTGCACCGTTGATATTTTGCAGATTATGGCGACCAAAAACACCTATTTTTATTTTCTGATGATCAGCTATCAGCAACGTCTCATTGTTTTCAATAACCGCGGGATGCTGGTCATAGGAAATGGTGTGCAGCCGGTTACTATTTTCACCGGCAATTTTAGCAAGTTCATTATCCGCACCATACCAGATCATATCTGAATGATCGGGCATTAAAGCAGCAAAAATCCGGAATTGTTCCACATAGTATTCAAATGTTGGAAAAACATTGATATGATCCCATGCAATGCCGGTTAGCAGTCCGACATGGGGTTTGTACCAATGAAATTTGGGTCGCAGATCAATTGGCGACGAAAGGTATTCATCCCCTTCAAAAATAGCAATCCGGGAGGTGCTGTTGAGCCTGACCATCGTATCGAACCCTTCGATCTGGGCGCCAACCATGTAATCAAAATCCAGTTTATGAAAATTGAGAACGTGCATCACCATGGATGTGATGGTTGTCTTACCATGACTGCCGCCAATGACAACGCGTATTTTATCTTTAGTCTGTTCATACAGGAATTCTGGATACGAATAGATTTTCATTCCCAGCTCCTGTGCTCTGAGTAATTCCGGATTATCTTTCCGGGCGTGCATTCCAAGAATAATCACTTCAATTTCGCCGGAGATACTGTCAGGAAACCATCCATATTTTGCAGGTAATAAACCATGTTTTTCAAGCCTGCCACGCGATGGTTCGAAGATCTCGTCGTCAGATCCGGTGATGTGGTAACCTTTCTGATGCAATGCGATAGCCAGATTATGCATAGCCGCTCCGCCCACAGCGATAAAATGTATTCTCATAGTCAACTCAATTTTTCAAATCCGGATAAAAGTAACAATTTATAAATCACAAAAAATGGCCATTCCGCAAAGCGAAACAGCCATTTTAAATAAATGATTTAATTTATCGGAGTTGAAAATTTCAGGAACTTAATTATTCTGATTTAATGAAGTAATAGGTTCCTTTTGATTCGCCTGACGACAATTTTGCGATATAATCAAAAGTTAACTGGGTTCCGTTTTCAACTGTATTCCAGGTTTCGGTTGAACTGAAATCTTCATCGCCGGAATCACGCCTAAAGGTTGTTGTCGATTCAATCACAAGTGAACTCCCTTGCTCCGACCAGTGCGCTTTGGCTTTTCTGGGCATATCGTAGATCACAATTTTGTATTCCTTACCATCCATGGTCAGATTTTCATTAAAAGGATAGATTTCTCCGTTAGTGTTTTCATAGGTCCTGACGGTAAATAAACTGTCGTTTTTAATAGTAAAACTGATTTTAGAAAGGAAAATCTGACTGTTTGCAGGAGGAGACTTTTCTTTATTAAGTTTCCAAACACCTGAAAAGCTGCTTTTCCCGTCACCTGCAAAAACAGAAGCAGCAACAATCATTAAAACCGCAAGGCTAAAACACTTTTTTGTTTTCATAGTTTCTAGTTTAATTTTAAGATTTAAATTATTTTTCCACCTACAAATCAACACAATAGTTCGGAATTCTCAAATCATCGCTAATCCTCTTGCGCCGCAATCAGAATCTCCATGATCTTCCGTCCCGCGGATGCAACAGAGGTTCCGGGACCAAAAATGGCAACAACGCCTGCATTGTAAAGAAACTGATAATCCTGTGCAGGAATAACTCCGCCTGCAATGACCATTATATCTTCGCGGCCAAGCGTTTTCAGCTCTTCCATTACCGAAGGGATGAGTGTTTTATGTCCGGCAGCAAGAGAGGAAACGCCTAAAACGTGAACGTCATTTTCAACCGCTTGTTTAGCGGCTTCGGCAGGGGTCTGAAACAGAGGCCCCATATCGACATCAAATCCGAGATCGGCATAACCCGTTGCTACTACTTTAGCGCCCCGGTCATGTCCGTCCTGACCCATTTTCGCAATCATAATGCGAGGTTGACGCCCTTCTTTTTCTGCGAATTGATGGACAAGCGCAACGGCTTGTTCAAAATCCTTGTCTTTCATAGCTTCTGATGAATATACGCCTGATATTGTTCTTATGGTTGCTTTGTAACGTCCCGCAATTTTTTCACATGCGGTTGAAATTTCGCCAAGAGAAGCTCTTTTCTGAGCTGCAACAATAGCGAGTTCCAGTAAGTTTCCTTCGCCTGAACGGGCACATTCGGTAATGGCCTCAAGAGCCGCAACAACCTCTGATTCATTGCGTTCAGCACGAAGTTTATTTAATCTTTCGATCTGAGACAATCTGACAGCGGTATTGTCGATATCGAGAATATCGATCGGATCCTCTTTTTCAAGCCTGTATTTGTTCACCCCAATAATTGCCTGTTTGCCAGAGTCAATGCGGCCTTGGGTCCGTGCAGCAGCCTCTTCAATACGCATTTTAGGAACTCCTGTCTCAATTGCTTTTGACATGCCTCCTAATTTCTCAACCTCTTCAATCAGTGCCCAGGCTTTTTTGACAAGATCGTTGGTCAAAGACTCCACATAATAGGAACCGGCCCAAGGATCGAGCGACCGGCATACTTCGGTCTCTTGCTGAATATATAACTGTGTATTGCGGGCTATGCGTGCGGAAAATTCAGTTGGCAAAGCGATTGCCTCATCGAGGGCATTGGTATGTAATGACTGTGTATGACCAAGAACGGCGGCCATTGCTTCAATACAGGTACGACCCACATTATTGTAAGGATCCTGTTCTGTGAGCGACCAGCCTGAAGTTTGAGAGTGAGTACGAAGCGCCATTGATTTGGCACTTTGGGGATTGAACTGTTTCACCAATTTTGCCCAGATCATCCGAGCCGCCCGCATCTTGGCAATTTCCATGAAATGGTTCATCCCAACGGCCCAGAAAAAAGACAAACGCGGAGCAAAAGCATCGATGCTCAAACCAGCTTTAATCCCGGTACGGATATAATCCAAACCATCGGCAAGGGTATAAGCCATCTCAATATCAGCTGTTGCACCGGCTTCCTGCATATGGTAGCCTGAGATTGAAATTGAGTTAAATTTAGGCATATATTTAGAGGTGTACTCAAAAATATCAGCAATGATCTTCATCGAAAACTCCGGCGGATAGATGTAGGTGTTGCGCACCATAAATTCTTTTAAGATATCGTTCTGAATGGTTCCTGTCAGTTCATCCAATTTGGCTCCTTGCTCCAAAGCCGTAACGATGTAAAACGCCAGGACCGGTAAAACAGCGCCATTCATGGTCATCGATACCGACATTTTATTCAATGGGATATTGTCAAACAGTATCTTCATGTCCAATATTGAATCGATAGCCACGCCGGCTTTCCCAACATCACCAACAACGCGGGGATGATCAGAGTCGTACCCCCGGTGTGTTGCAAGGTCAAATGCGACCGAAAGTCCCTTCTGGCCAGCAGCAAGATTACGACGATAAAAGGCATTAGATTCTTCGGCGGTGGAAAATCCGGCATACTGACGGATCGTCCATGGACGGGTCGCAAACATGGTTGAATAAGGTCCGCGAAGAAATGGGGCTATGCCGGCAGCATAATTCAGATGCTCCAATCCCTCAAGATCATCCTTAGTATAAACACTCTTTACAGGAATTAACTCCGGAGTCATCCAAATCCTGTCTGTCCCATTTTCATGCTTCGGTTCTGTTACGTTGCAACAGGATTTCGGGGAATTTTTGATATTTATAGCGCTAAAATCAGGCTTCATAGTTGATCAGTAATTTTCAATTTATAATGTTCGTCCACTTAATTTATCCCAAGTAAATTATTGTACCCGGTAAGTGCCTCTAATAAATTCGTCTTCACATTGATGAAATTTTCGATTCCTGCCGCTTTGAGATCGTCGGAACATGCCGGTGCACCTGCAACAACAAAAATGACTTTCCCGTTCAACTGAGCAAAGGCTTCCGGAGCAAACAGTGCATATTCTTCGTCAGAACTGCAAATCACAACGATATCAGCATCAGCGTCCAAAGCCGCATCCACTCCGGCTTTTACACTTTCAAATCCATTATTATCAACCACTTCATAACCTGCTACCGCGAAGAAATTGCAGGCAAACTGTGCTCTGGCTTTACTGAAAACAGGGTTTCCAATGGTCAGCATAAATGCTTTCGGCCGCTTATTTGTAAATGAAAAATGGTCGGTTGAATACCTGAGCGCCTCAAGCTGCTGAGCGCTGCGATAGTACTTAATGGTTTCAACTTCAGCATCCTTAGCTGTCTGATCGACGGCTTCGAACAGCTGGCTGCTTAAGCTTTCGGTGATTTGCCCGTTGTAATCAGGAAACTGATTAACGCCTAAAAGATTGTCCCGGCGTGTAGCCACAGCTTTTTTCCTCTTTGCAGCCATTTCATTCACCTGATTCTGAATGAACCCATCGCGGAATGCTGCAATGAATCCACCTTTATCCTGAATCTCAAGAAAAAGTTTCCAGGCCTGTTCAGCGATTGAAGCTGTTAAAGATTCAATATAATAGGATCCGGCAGCAGGATCGGCAATTTTGTCGAAGTGAGCCTCCTCCTTTAGTACCGATTGTTGGTTACGGGCAATCCGCTCAGCAAATTCGGCAGGCTGATTATAGATAACATCAAACGGAAGAATCGTCAACGAATTGGTGCCGCCCAAAGTGGCCGACATGGCCTCGGTTTGGGTACGGAGCAAATTCACATATGGATCGTAAATAGTTTTATTCCAAACAGATGTCTCGGTATGAATATTCATTGTACAGGCACAAAGGCAAATATCGTCACAACATTTGTCTTCGCAAATGCAATCAGGACTGCAATTGCATTTTGGATTATAAGCCTTTACAATATTTGCCCACAACATTCTGGCAGCTCTTAATTTTGCTATTTCCATGAAGTAATTGCCACCGACAGCAAAGTTAAAGCGAATACGTTTAGCCACTGCACCTGCCTCTGAGCCAAGATCGGTAAGGCGGGTAAGATATTCGGTTCCAATAGCGAGCGAGAAGCCTAACTCCTGAACAATGGAAGCTCCCGCATTATTGAAATTTTTTCCGTTAACGCCAATTAACTGAATACCAGGGAAGGCTGCAGCCGACTCCAACACCTCTTTTACACGGACAAAGACTTCTGCTTCGCTGCTGCAAAATTTACCTCTTAAAGTAAAAACGCCGATCGGATCGAAATTTACTGATGCTTTTACTTCCAAAGGACTTACTTTTTGATCCTCGAGGAAGGCAACCAGGCTTTGGACCAAAGGCTTGTTTTTGCAGGTCATCACAAAATTAACTTCCGTTTTTTCCAGGCAAATTCCTTGCAAAAGCTGTTTAAGATCAGTCAAACTGATCTCCGTGCAGGTTTTGAATACAAAGCCGATTGAATTGACACCCTTGGAGAGTATGTTCAATGCCTTTTGATTGGCATCGTTAATGTTGACAACTTCGATATCCTGACGAACCAGCCAATTATTTCCGGATTTCTGATTTCCACGAACATAAGGAAACTGGCCGGGCAAAGTATCTGCAAAATCAAGTCCTTCCAAATCTTCGTCGCGATAATATGGACGAACCTTAATTCCTTCATTAGTAAGCCAGACAAGG
>CAYHDA010000217.1:0-7365 GCA_964355145.1 uncultured Mariniphaga sp. | reverse complement strand
ATTAATCAGAGCATTAATTAAAAGTGCATGGTTTATCACAGATTAGACAAAAATAAAATTGAGTCGGTCGGTAGCGCATCTTCGTTCTTCCATGTGGTTATCCCGTACTCTATCTTGATCAATTCCGAATTATTGGATTTCCCGATAGCCTCAAGGGCTACATCTTAATTACAAGTTCGTTGCAAACAGTTTTTCCAATCTTAAATTCATTTCCAGCAGCTAACCATACAGATTTAGTTATATCTACAAAAGCCTCTTCAATAAGTCTGTAAGTAGCACGAATATCTAACAAATTAGACGCATAACTTATTGCTTCTTCCAGATAGTCATCAAATGGTGAAGGCAACGACTCGCCATCGTAACCTAATACTTTTCGGATTTCCTGTTGATCAATCGTCAATTCATCAAAGCTGAAATTAAACTGTCTGATCATTGGTTACAATATTTCTCGAATGTTTCTGTGTAGTTTTGGTTTTCACTAAATCGGCCTATTCCAACTAATTCTGTTGATCCGGCAAACCATTCTACTTCTGTTACCGTGTAATCATCAAAAATTCCCTGAACTACAACCTTTTCTGCCTTGGTGATATTGACAAAACCTTTAAACCTGATAAAATCTATTTTCACAGACTCAATAAACAACTTCAATTTTTCCAGACTGATAGTTTGGTTGGTTTTTATCACCACTGATTGAAGGTCTGGTCTGCAACTCTCCGTGCTTTCTTCAGATTGAAAGAACACGAAAGGGTTCTTCTTTCCCTCAAATCCAATGCGGGCAAAAGAACTCTTTTCAACTACTGCAAACGGATTGATTTTTTTGACAGCACTTATTAATGTTTCAATATCGGATCCGACTAAATCGCTTTTGTTCACCACAACAGTATCCGCAATTCTGATTTGGTGCTCCAACCTGGAACGGATTGCAGTAACTTTATGAAAGTTTTGTGCATCGACAATGGTCCATGAATAGCCAAGAAATACCTTATTTTTTAGCATTGGCGATTGAAATATCTGTCCGACACTGACTGGATCTGACATCCCTGACGCTTCCATAATGATTTCATCAGGAGCATAATCGTCAATAAAGGATGATAATGAATTGATAAAGCCTCCTAAAAGACACACACAAAAGACAGAGCCGTTGTTGACTTCAAGCAACTGGTAAGCTTTGCCTTGTTGTGTGATCAATTCCCCATCAATTCCGGCAGGAGAAAACTCATTTTGGATAACGCCTATTTTTCTTCCCCGGGCAAAGGTGTCCAGATAATGCAACAAGAAAGTAGTTTTGCCGCTTCCCAGAAATCCGTTGATCAGGTGCAATGGGATACTCATTTGATAAGTTATTTATCAATCAATATTAGTTCTTCGCGAATTGCCTTCTCAATTTCGCTTCTTGGAGGAATATGACTGATAAATGCCACACGACCATTTATACAGGTTGTCGGCAGATTTTGTACCCCTAAAGCCATCATCATTCGAATTCCATCTATATCCTTTATTTTATGCTCATTGATAACTACATTACCATTAAATGTAACTGATGCCTTTTTTACCGCTTCAACCATATATTGGCAGGGAGCACAGGAGGCCGAATCAAGCGTTATGATATCTATAATGACTTTGCCTTCAACCCAGTGTCCGTCAAGATTCATCGGCTGAAGTGATGAGGTGTGTTTCATTTCCCGGATCACCTGCCGTGCATGCTTGTCATAAATCATCCCGGTAACTGCCTGAAGGTTTGCAACTGGTGTATCCATTGGCAGATCGCAACCCGGAGCAATTATAAAACCCTTCTTTCCTCCTAAATCAAGACAATTGACTGCATCTTTTCTGGAGTCCAGCTCATTCCCCAGGAGAAGTACACTGGTTAGCTTGAGATTGCCTCCAAAGCTGATTCCTTTCCTTAGTGCGATTTCCTTGACAAAATCGAGTGGAATATTCTCGTCTATGGAAATGTTATCGGGATGACAATCACACATCACGTCTATATTTTGTTGTGCATGACCGCAAACAAAGAACGAACTGTATTTTTTTCTGAGTCTGACATAATCGAAGATTTTACGGGCGTAAGGTGTTACAAATGTTTCAAACGATGCCGGATCAATCTGGCTTGTCATTGGGTCCACAACAGCAATCACATCACAACCAGCGTCCAATAACAATTCTGAATATCTGATTCCAACATTTGTACAGAAATCCATCAGCTTGTGCACATATTCAGTGTCTTCAAATAGTTTCATAAAGATTTCTGTCCCTAGTAAGTGCAACGCCAGCGTAAATGGACCGGTGATCAATCCGTATAAACCTAGTTCAGGATATTTCTTACGTAGCTCAGATGTTGCTTCAAGAACCAAAGGTATACGACCATCTGTTTTTTCTGGCAGACGCAGCGAACTCAATTCAATTCCATTCAAAAGTGGATGCGATACCACTGCAGGTGGGTTTTCCTTGCTCCAAACCAGTTTGCAACCAAGAATCTCGGCTTCAATCTGGAGATCGAAAGCGACGGGGATACCGTCTGGTCTATAAAGCTCCACTGCTTTACTCAGTCCGGCAACAATATTTTTTGATGATTTCAGGTAAGCCTCAGCATCAACTCCAATCAGTTTACCACCATGTACACCGACAAAAGGAACCCAGGGAGAGCGCTCTGTCTCTTCCATTCTGAAAGCCTTTTCCAACAATAACATTCCGTTCATATCTTTATATACTTTTTGGTTCAGGCATTTTTTTTGTTTAAGAACTCTACAACGCCTTGCGGGTCTGCTGAATAATTATCTGCACCTATTTTCTGACAGAAATCATCATTTACGGGTGCTCCACCGATGGTGACCAAGGTTCCGGGAACTGCTTCTTTAATGTCTGAGGTGATTTTCTGCATATTTACCATGGTAGTTGTTAAAAGTGCCGATAAGCCAACTACTGCGCCCGGATTCTCCTTCACCGCAGCGATATATTTTTCGGAACCTACATCGGTTCCCAGATCGATCACCTTGTAACCGCTTCCTTCCACCATCATCGCTACCAGGTTTTTGCCGATATCATGAAGATCACCCAATACAGTACCGATTATAAAAGTGCCTTTTTGCTTTGCTGCCCCTGACAAAAAATGGGGTCTTAAATGCAGCATGGCTGTGCTCATGGCTTTAGCCGACATCAGTACCTGCGGAACAAACACCTTGTTTTCTCTAAACTTTAGTCCAACCTTTTCCATGCCTGGCATCAATCCAAGGGTTAAAACATCCTGGGGATTTATACCTTCTGCTAAAGCCCTTGCTGTTAGCTCATCGGCTCCTGCCTGTCCTTTCATCTGAGGCGGATATGGGGATGCAATGTTGATCTTGCCAAATTCAATACATTCAGCAAGCCTGGGTAGTATTTCATTCATTATAAATAATTTTAGGAAAAATTAATGAGTCAAATGTATTGGTAATCGAAAATCCAAAAAATAGTATTTTCTTTGATAAAGATGTAATATATTACTATTTTAAAAAATCATGATCATCAAAAAGCGTTTTGTCAGAGTTCCTTCATATGTCATTGAAGAGCAACAAGTCAATCAATTGACGAAGGATCTTTATTTATGTGAAGTAACAGAGTTTTTGATCACGAGAAACACCCTTTGGTCGGACAATGTAATACTGGATAATCATCTGTTGATTTTTTGCACCAAAGGCAATGGAATTATTCAAATTGCAAATGATTTGGTTCCTTTCAGTCAAAATCAATATTGTATTATACCGCAGGGGTTTATATTTAAAATACAAACAAATGACACTGACCCTTCCATTTTTTTGACCTGTAAATTTAATGGAGAGAAGACCCGGATCATGGAGAAAGAATTCACGGTCGTTCGCGATTTGATCCCATCCATTAATAATATGGTTGCCAACCGGATGATGCTTTTTGACGAACTCTTTATCAACCTGACAAAAGGTTTCTATAATGCGAACTACCCATATGTTAATCTTTGTTTCGGACATTTATTGGCAACATTTCTGTATGCAAGCCGAACAAGTGATGACTTGCTGGAAGAGCAAAATCCAGGAATTACACGAGCAATACATTTCATGGAACAAAACCTGGATAAAAAACTTATTCTTGATGAAATTGCAGAAGAAGCAGGATATTCTTCGTCGTACTTTATAGCTATATTCAGCAAGAAAACAAGTTACAGTCCTTTAAGCTATTTCTCACACCTTAAAATCGACAAAGCCTGCGAATATCTTGATTTTAGCAAACTGAAAATCAAAGAGATTTCTTTTATGTTGGGATATACAGATCCTTATTATTTTTCAAAAGATTTTCAAAAGAAAATGGGATTGTCACCCCGTAATTATCGAAAAAGAGTAAGTATTAGTAATTAGCAGATAATATAAAGGGATCGAAGTCGATTTGCAGACTTCAATCCCTTTTATTGAACTATAAAAATATGTCTGGAGGGAAATTATTTAAACATTAATGTATTGATAGAGAATGGCTTAAATTTTATATTTATAATATTGCCACTTGCTTTTAAAGGTAATCCATAATCCTCTATCAAGTTTGTTTCTGAAGCTTGATTAACCTTCATAAATGAAGTTACAGATTCTTCGATTTCATTTTTATCAAGAGAATAGAATCTGGTTATAAATGAATTATCCACTTCACTTTTCTTTAAAGCGGAAATGACAGTTAAGTCTCCTTTCGTACTGAAAAAGCTTTTCTTTTCTGGCAGGGGTCTGTTTTGAGCCCGAATTGGATCTACAACTGAATACAGTTTGTTTTGAGCCTGTTTCCCATTACGAAAACCATTTTTCCACCCTGACTCATGAACAAATAGCGAAAAAGAAAAATGATGATCACCAAGTTGCAAATATTCATTCCCCTCACCATGACAACTTTTCCTTGAAGCAAAAAGTATGGGTTGTATTAAAGTTTTTGAAGTCGGATTAGTTGTAGGGTCAAGATAATCAAAAGCAAGAACGCTCGAACTGATTGTTGCGCCAAATTGGCTATCTGAGGCATTCACCCAGTCAACCAATGTTCGAGGATGAACCAGCTGACAATCTGTGTTATAAATATTTCCAGCCGGACCTTTGAGTTCATCTTTACCAACTTCAACAACACCCATTGGAACTTCGTAGGTAATTTTGGAAGAACTCATGTTTAATGGAAACGCCGCTCTGAATTCCCGGTAAAGAATTCCTTGCCAGTTCTTAATATCAATTTCAAAATCGATGCGTTTTATCTGATGATATACAATTATTGTTTCTTCAACTACCGCAAAACGCACCGGTTGACGGAATTTAAAAGCAGTAAATACAGGACCCTCTTCTACCTTTTCCCACGAAGTGTTGTAATTTCCCGTTTTATCGAACCCTTCCATCGATGGTTGTTGAACATCAGAAAACTCTCCTGCCCCATTTCCCACAGATTGCATTGTGAAAACTTCACCTAAAGTAAATTTTGAAGTTTCAATCACCTCTTTTCCAAGTTTTTTATCAAATAATTTTTCTATTCCGCCTTTTCCAAAACGAATTGAAAAGAATTGATTTTCAAAATTGGGATTAAAAATCGAAGTTTTTGGTTTTTCTATTTCTTTCGCGGCTTTCACATAGTAGGTACTGTATCCGACAGAAGGGACATCAGTTGCAATAAAGGATATGATGCATGATTTCAGAGAGCCATCATCGAAATTTTGAGATTGGCTCACTTGAATACTTACGGGAGTTTTCGAAGCATCAAATAGGTTAAGGCCAAAAGCCTCCCCCTTTTTGAATGTGTATTGACATTTCACGGGATCATTTCGTTTCCAGTTCAAGCCATTAAAGACAACCAGTGGAACTTCAGTTCCCTGAAAGTCAATTTTAGAAGAAATTCTCTGAAGTGAACTTTCCAAAAGAGCTGACGCATCATCGCGTGCTTTGACAAATTTACTCAGGAAAAGCCGATCTGTAATTTCTCCTCCTTTACCACCCCATCCGTGATCGGGATAGATTTTGGCTTGCCAGGCTTCGTTGATCTTGACTTCGTCATAATTCCTGAAATTTCCTTCGATCATTGCGCTGATGGCTGAGAATTTTTCAGCATCAGGAAGCAAAATGTCAGCCTCCCGACTAGCTGAAATGGCAAAATGATGTGAGGGACCGTGGATATATAACCACACATCCGGCCGTTCACCTGAAATATTTCTAATTTTCGATGAGTTTTCACGTATCACTTTTAAACAACTATTCATATTACCATATCTAAAGGGAGGCAAATTAACTCCCAATACCACCCCTTCTTTATTTTCAATATAGCGGATGCTATTCCAAAGGCTGATAAATGGATCACAATTTTTAACCGGTTTTTGATCCCATCCGAATTCATAATTTAAAAGTGCCGGAATGAGAACATTTTTTGATTTAGCATCATAATATTTATTCCAAAACAGCACTTCTTTTGCCATTTCGGCAATTGCCAATCCATTTTCCTTCGCTAAAATATTGTAGAATTCAATGTAATGACCCGAGGAGAACATGGTGATTTTTGAACTGTCAGGGCTAAACCAGTTAAAAACGCCTTTCTCATGCCGACTGACAAACATATTCTTCACACCTGACTTTGAAAGTATTTGCGACATTTGAGGTGTACGTCCTGGTACATCCGAATTATAATAGGTATCTGATTTATACCCTTTAAAATTAATTTCCAACCACTTTTTTCCTAGGTATAATTGCCTTACCAAGGATTCGCCGCTGTACATTTCTTCATAAGGTTGGGTATAAGTGGCTCCAATGAGTATGCGTCCTTCATCCAATCCTTTTTGAATTTCATCCTTTTTTTCCGGGTGACGATTGAGATATTCAATAATTATGGAGGTTTGTTCGATATCCATCTTGAATTCAGGGTCTTCTTTTAGTCTTTTCAGAAATGGGGTCATCCAAAGTGTATCCCGCATAATGATGCACTTCTCCACCTCGTCGACCCACCCAAGATCCTGGTGGGTCGTAATCGACAAATTTATTTCACCCTTTGAGCAAACCGAACCGGAAACTTGCTTTAGTAAGTTAAATGTTTCATCTCCACACTTCAAGACTCCGTTGGTAACCTGCCCATCTGCACTTAATGCAGAATAAAGAAATATAAATAGCAAAATGACTGCTTTTTTCATAATAAAAATTTATTGAATGTGTAATTTGATTGTCTCGATTGCCTGATGCCCCACTTTGAGAACAAGATCTTTACCACTTCCAGGAATTGATCTTCCCTCCTCTTCAATTAAGTTGGTCTGCTCGGCTTTCTGAAATGGCTTATATACAGATATTTTCGCTTCTGAATCTTTCCCTTCCATGTCATAACAACGCACAATCACCTGGTTGTCGTCGTCGCACTTTTTAA
>CAYHDA010000216.1:0-7431 GCA_964355145.1 uncultured Mariniphaga sp. | reverse complement strand
ATTTTTATTTGAAAATGATCTCTTATAAATACTGAATTAGTAAATAAATATTTCGGTGCTTTGCACCTTTTGGTCTAAGACGATTAATCTTCTACAAATATCGCGGTGCTCTGCACCTTAGTAAAACAGGAAAGCAGCAGAGCTGCGAAATATTTGTAGAACTAACACTATTAAGCAAGATTCTTAAGGTGCAAAGCACCGCAATGTAATATTCAACATTCACTAATCATTAGGATTCAAATAAATTGATCATAAAATAATACTACATTATTTTATTTCTATAACTTAAGTCTCTTTTGCGTCATGTTTATTCTTTATCCGGTCCGAACCATATATTCTGTAGTTTCCATATTGAAAGGTCACTCGCCAGAGGTTCCATTTGCATCGTTTGATAAGGCTTTTCCGGGAAAAATTGTTCACTCATGGTGTACTCGCCATCGTTGATGAATAATTCGGCCATGGAGTGATCAACCAATACTCTTATCTTTAATTGCTTTTCCTGACTTTCTATCTTGAAACTATGATACTTGGGGTATTTGATTTTTATGTCGAACTGGCCTGCCTGAGACCGGTCGAAATAAAAACTGTCAACCAAGGCTTTATAGCCAAAGACGATTTGCTCGCCTAAGTTGTTCGAAAGGATTGTCTTGGAATCGTGACTTCGGTCGGTGGTGAACTCCATCTCGTACTGAGAGGGGAGTGCAGCAAGGGACTTGATTTTACCTTCCCGAAGGCATTTTGATTCTTTTACGGGCTGACTGTAAAGGCGGTATCCCTTTTCTGTCTGGTGTAAAGTGACCTCGCGGGGGAGTGTCTGGGTTCCCCACCATGGTTGGGTCGGTATCTTATTTCCATTGCCTCTCCAGTTGCCACCCCAGGCAATGAATATACGTCTTTCATTATTCGGAATCTCACTCCAGGTAATCCCTCCATACATATCGGGCCCCTGATCAAAGAACTGGTAATGTTTCGTATCGGGAGTGAACTTCTTTCCATCGAAATCGCCCACCAGGTAAGCCTGCTTCGTGTATTGACCTTCAGTTCTGGTGAACGTACTAAAGGAGATGATCCACTTGGTGGAGCCGGGATGCTCCTTAACCTCAATGGGATACATATCCACACAATCCCACATTTCCTGATATTCTCCGCTGTAATCGAAGGTATAGAATTCCTTCCAGTCTTTTAGGTTAGTTGACTCAAAGAAGACGAATTTGGAGAGGTGCTCCGAAACTATCATAATCCATTTCTTTTCCTTTTCGTACCAGAACAGATCAGGGTCATACCTTTTTTTTCCTTCCGGGACGACATGGACAGGTGGTGTCTCCTGCCGGGTAAAGCTCATTCCTCCATCAGTGCTGTATGCCATCATGAGCATTGACTCTTTGGTCTTCGCGTTTCGCTGTGCGAAGTAACAACAGAAAACCTTTTCATTTCCACTCTGTAAACCAGAGCGGTTGTCCCAGTCGATGGTCATATTCCCGGAGGGTGCCCCGCCATACAAGGAATGCATTCCTAAGGCGATTGCTTCGTGTTTCCAGTGTATTAAATCCTTGCTTGTTGCATGTCCCCAATGTTTTCCGGCACCCTTCTTCCCAAATATTTCGGCAGGAACATATTGGTAGTAAAGATGGTATATTCCTTTGTAAAAGACCAGCCCGTTGGGGTCGTTCATCCATCCCGATACTGGTGTGAAGTGAAATGCCGGACGGTAAAGTTCCCCGTACAGGTTGTCATTGACAGGGGTGTTTTCCTGTGAAAGAACCAGGAAGGATTGGATAATACAGAGAAAGGTAAACAAGAATTGCAAGAAATACCTCATCATAATTTATGCGTATTTAATATGTTTTTGATCTGTATATAATAAAATTGCAATCCAATGGCAATCCTGTAGAGTGATAATAGTTTAAAATCTGGACAAAATAATTCGATTTTTGTCCAGATTTCAAATTATAAAGTCTCTATGGATTAAATGAATGAAAGAGGAGGTTGTCTCCGCTCAAATTAATTTCGAAACCATAATTTACAGGAATGACAAATTTTTCACGCAGATCATTTATCAAAGCAGCCTCGGCGACTGCAGCAGGGGCAATAATAATTCCCGGTTTTCTGAGATGCTCACCAAATAACAGATTAAATATTGCCGTGATTGGTGTCGGAGGCAGAGGTCAGGCAAGCTGGACTCAGGTTCCTCAGGAGAGTATTGTGGCGATGTGCGACGTTGACGACAGGCAATCCGCAGCTGGTTTTCTGGCCTGCCCTAAAGCCAAAAGATATAAGGATTTTCGGAAAATGTTCGATGAAATGGCCAAAGATATTGATGCCGTAATCATTGCGACACCCGACCATACCCATTTTGCGGCGGCAATGGCAGCAATGGAACTGGGAAAACATGTATTTGTAGAGAAACCTTTGACACATAATATCTGGCAGTCACGTACTTTGAAGAAAGCGGCTAAACATTACGGCGTTGTGTCTCAAATGGGAAACCAGGGCCATACCACCAGTGGAATCAGATCTGTAAAAGAGTGGTACGATGCAGGGATTCTTGGACAAGTAAAAGAGGTATATGCCTGGCAGTCAGCTCTTAATGCTAATGGTCCCAATGGCTTTGTCCCCTCTACAAGTTTTCCGCCGGAGGCGCAGGCAATACCTGCTGAGCTTGACTGGGATTTGTGGCAAGGACAGGCTGTCGAACGTCCATATAATAAGGTTTATGTGCCAAAGAACTGGAGAGGATTTTACTATTACGGAGATGGAAAATTAGGCGATTGGGGATGCCACACACTTGATGCTCCTTTCTGGGCGCTGGATCTCGGGATGCCCCACACTGTAGAATCAGAGCGGGTGAATCCGGTGCCTGATCATACATTTGTATCAGAACAGTCAGTAGTCACCTGGCAGTTTGCTGCCCGTGGAAATAAAGCTCCTGTCACCATGAAATGGTACGAAGGATTTGGAAAACCCGAAATAAGGCCTGAATGGGGGATCGGGCAACTGCCAAATGAAGGGATGATTATGATCGGTGATAAAAAAACACTGATTACCGGCATGCGGCCAAACAATGCGCGACTACTTGTTCCAAAGGAAGAATGGACAGAGTTTCTGAAAAATCCCCCCGCGAAAACTATTCCAAGAATCTTGCAGGAAAAACCTGTTCAGGAATGGATTACTGCCATTAAAACTCATACCCTGCCCGGATCCAACTTTGACTATTCTGCCAGTTTAACCGAAATGCTTCAGGTAGGTATTCTGGCTCAAAGATTCGGGGGTAAAATTGAGTACGATGCCAAAAATATGAAGGCAACCGGCCGTCCTGAATTAGACATATACATCAAAGAACCTGCGCGTAAAGGATGGTCCTATGGTGAAAATTTGTAATTGCATTTTGATAATACGCTGAAAAACAATACAAAAAACATTATAAATTCAACAGTATAAATTGATAATTATTTAAATAACCCATATAAAAAATGACAAATTTATCACGCAGATCATTTATGAAAACAGCCTCAGCGGCTGCAGCAGGCGCACTGATCATTCCAAATTTTCTAAGATGTGCTCCAAGTAACAGATTAAATATCGCTGTTATTGGTGTTGGTGGACGTGGGGAAGCCAGTTGGACGCAGGTTCCAAAAGAGAGCATTGTCGCCATGTGCGATGTAGACGACAGACAATCAGCAAGAGGTTTCAAAGCATGCCCAAATGCGAAGCAATATAAAGACTTCAGAAAAATGTTTGATGAAATGGGAAAGGATATCGATGCAGTGATCATCGCGACACCTGACCACACGCACTTTCCGGCCGCCATGGCCGCGATGGAACTTGGAAAGCATGTTTTTGTAGAGAAACCTCTGGCACACAATATATGGCAGCTGCGTACGATGAAGAAGGCCGCCAGGCATTATGGCGTTGTTTCTCAGATGGGGAACCAGGGGCATACCACCAATGGAATCAGATTGGTTAAAGAATGGTACGAGGCAGGAATACTAGGACAAGTAAAAGAGGTCATTGCCTGGCAGGGTAAATTAAGGTTTAGCCCAGGCGGTTTCTTTTCCAAACCAATATCTTTCCCTCCGCCAACAGATCAGGTGCCTCAGGGACTGGATTGGGATTTATGGCAGGGTCCGGCAGCTGAGCGCCCTTTCAATAACGATTATGTACCAAAATCCTGGAGAGGATTTTACGACTATGGTGATGGTAAATTGGGCGACTGGGCTTGTCACACACTCGACGCTCCTTTTTGGGCACTCGATCTTGGAATGCCACACACCGTAGAAGGAATCATTACAAATCCGGTTCCTGATCATAGTTTTGTTGCTGATGAATCTCTTGTGACCTGGCAATTCGGAGCGCGAGGTGATAAAGCTCCTGTGACGATGAAATGGTATGAAGGTTTTGAAAAACCGGCCATCAGGCCCGAATGGGGAGTTGACAAAATACCGGGCAACGGAATGATAATTATTGGAGATAAAAAAACGCTGATCACCGGTGGCAGACCCAATGATGCCAAATTGCTTGTTTCAAAAGAAGAGTGGACCGAGTTCATGAAAAATCCTCCGGCAAAAACCATTCCACGAATATTGGAGGAAAAGCCTGTGCAAGAATGGATTGCTGCCATTAAAAATCATACCCTGCCCGGATCTAACTTTGACTATTCAGCCAGTCTGACCGAAATGATTCAGCTTGGCATTCTGGCTCAAAGATTTGGAGGAACGATCAATTATGATGCTCAAAACATGAAAGCCACCAATCGCCCGGAACTGGATGTCCACATTAAAGAACCTGCTCGCAAAGGATGGTCCTATGGTGAAAACCTTTGGACTTAAATAAAAAGGGATGAAATTTTCGATACTTATATTTTGTGTATTCACATTTTTTCTAAATTGGAATACCGGGACAGCGCAAACGAAAAGTGACTGGCAATCGGTTTCACGCATAAAAAAGCAAACGACCCATGTCGTTCCGGCATTTTGGCAGGATTTGCCTAAACTCAATGCGAAGACCAGAAATAAAATTTTGGATGTGGATGGTCCCGGCGTGATTTCCATGTTCCATAGCAGTGCCTTTGTTGCGAAAGGTGAAGGAATTGAATTTAATTTAGATTCATATGTGAGTGGTAATGTGATACTTCGTGTATTTTATGACAATGAAGAAAAGCCATCTATTGAAATGCCGCTGATGGATTTCTTTGCCGATATCCAGAGTAAAAGCAAGTATTTCCATTCCATTTACTTTTCAAAGGTGAAAGAGTCCCATAATTTCAGGCTTCCTATCCCTTTTCGCAAACATATCACCGTTGAAATAGAAAATCCCACGGATAAGAATCTTACAGGTTATATAGATATCCAATGGGAGAAAGTGGCCCATATTCCTTCAGATTGCGGTTATCTTCGCACAGACTACCGCGAAGGAATTATCAATCCCAAAATACCGCTAAGCCTGTTTGAACTGAACAAACCGGGAACTATTGTGGCGCATTGGTTACAATATGAATCAGTGAAGAGCTTTGGAAACGGAAACCTGATTTGTGAAGGCAACCAGGAGATCTGTCTTGACGGCGATGAACTGCCAACTTTAAATTACATGGGCACTGAAGATGTTTATGGCTTCTCGTGGGGTTTCAGAGATATTGCCTCAGATAATTACGTTGCGATTGTGAAGCGCGAGGACCTTAAACCGAGTGGCCAAAGGATCGCTGTTCTAAGATGCCGCGAGAATGATGTGATCTCCTTTCGGAAATCATGTAAATGGGTCATTACCTATCTTACCGATCCGGGAACAGTTAAAAGATTTGGGAATTCACAGGTGCCGTTCAGGCATTGTGTCTATTACTATTCAAAATAAGGTTAACCAATAATGGGCCATAACGAATAATAAAAATAGAATGAACCGTTTGTTAATGAATGCGTTGATTGCGCAGGGTATTATTCTGGCTGCGAATATTTCATGTTTAGCCGGAGATACAAAAGATCGGGCCCCCAATATTATCATATTTCTTGCCGATGATATGGGATATGGTGATCTGGGCTGTTTTGGCAGTCCAAATATCAGAACTCCCAATATTGATAAATTGGCCAATGAAGGGATAAAACTAACTTCCTTTTACGTGGCAGGTCCTGTTTGCACCCCTTCGAGGGCTGGTTTGCTTACAGGACGCTATCCGATCCATACCCTGGATGGTAACCTGGGCCCTGAATCACAAAATGGATTGCCGGCAAACGAACCCATCATTTCCGAAGTGTTAAAGGATGCAGGTTACCGGTCGATGGCTATTGGAAAATGGCATCTGGGACATGCCACCAAAGAACTCCTTCCAACCGGTAGGGGATTTGATCATTTCTATGGTTTGCCATACAGCAATGATATGATTCCTCCGTGGGTGGAGACTGATGTGCCATTGAAATTGTACATCGATGACAAACCTGCAAAAGTAGTGAACAGTGATCAGGAAAGCCTCACCATTGATTATACCGGTGAGGCCGTTAAATTTATCAGGGAAAAAAACACGAAACCATTTTTCCTCTACATCCCTTATAGCATGCCGCATCTGCCCATCAGTACAACAAAGAAATTTAAGGGAAAATCTGCAGGTGGTCTTTACGGCGATGTGGTCGAGGCCATTGACTGGAGCGTTGGCGAAGTGATGAAAACACTTGAAGAAATGGGTCTTGATAATAATACGCTGGTCATCTTTGCAAGCGACAACGGACCCTGGCATGGATTACCGGCAAGAATGCTGCAGAAGGGGGTGGAACCCTGGCATCAGGGCACGGCCGGCCCATTGCACGGAGCCAAAGGGAGCACTTACGAAGGCGGAATGAGGGTGCCCGGTATTTTCAACTGGAAAGGAGTAATTCCTGCAGGTCAAATCTCTTCAGAAATCGCATGTACAATGGATATATTTCCGACATTAGTAGAGATTACCGGTGCTAAAATCCCGGAAGGAAAAAAATTTGACGGATTAAATATGCTTTCTTTTCTCAAAGGAACAGCTGCTTCTCCACGCGATGAATATTATTTTTTCAAAAGACGGACGCTTGAAGCTGTCAGATCAGGTCAGTGGAAATTCCGTTATTCGAGAGCGCGGAATAATGACCCTGTCACCCCTGAACTTTATAATATGAAGGACGATGCGGGTGAAAATTACAATGTAGCAGAATTGTATCCCGATATTGCCAAGCAAATGTTGGATAAACTGAAGAAAAAAGCGGCTGAAGTGGACAGCAATCTGAATCAATAAAATCTGGTTAATCCGGAATATTTTCAGAAATGCAATATTCAACTTTGTACGCATTGTGCTTTCTTAGTGTACATTGTGGTAATATTAGACATCTGATACAGCCTCAGAATAAAAAATTTCAGAAAAAAATAAAAAAAATGTGATTTTTCTGTCCAGATTTAATTTTTAGTGAACTCTTTATATAAAATATA
>CAYHDA010000215.1:0-7434 GCA_964355145.1 uncultured Mariniphaga sp. | reverse complement strand
CAGGTATCCTGATAAATCCATAACCGGTATTCGGGACTTTTGTCATTTGTTAATTATTTAATGTTTATTTATTTGGCTTTATATGTCAAATAATCAAGTATTTATATATTATGTTATGAAAAGTTTTTTCTTTTTGAAGTCAGATTGCTACATTAACTGAATAATTTTTCAAATTGGTGATTACTTTTGCCCCTGTTTTCCTGAAAAAATTGAATTGATCTAAAGGTTAGACTGAATGAATAAACAACATACTGGGATAGGAAAGGTTTCCGCAGCTGGATTGATCATCACTTTGGGAATTGTTTTTGGTGACCTGGGAACAAGTCCGCTTTATACTATTAAAGCAATTATAAATTCATCAACGATATTTAACAGGGATCTGATATTTGGAGCTTTATCCTGTATATTCTGGACCCTCACCCTCCAGACTACGATTAAGTATGTCATTATAACATTACGGTCTGATAACCACGGGGAAGGTGGTATTTTTGCTCTCTTTGCCCTTATCCGGAAAAAAAACAATTGGGTTGCTATTTTTACAATGATTGGCGGCAGTGCATTGTTGGCTGATGGGGTTATCACTCCGGCAATTACAGTTACTTCAGCAGTTGAGGGTTTAGGATTAGTTCATGAGCATATTCCGGTTGTTCCGGTTGTAATTTCGATCTTAGCGGTTCTCTTCTTTTTTCAGCAATTCGGAACCGGTTTTATGGGAAAGGCTTTTGGCCCGGTCATGGTGATCTGGTTCACGATGCTTTCTGTTTTAGGCCTGAATTATCTGGTTAAGGATCCTGGCGTACTGGCTGCCATCAATCCAATCTATGCCATCAAATTTATCACCCAGTTTCCAAATGCCGTGGTGCTCCTTGGCGGTGTATTTCTGGCCACTACCGGAGCCGAAGCTTTGTATTCGGATCTTGGTCATTGTGGCATTAAAAACATACGGATCTCATGGATGTTCGTGAAAACCGCTTTGCTGATCAACTATTTCGGTCAGGGAGCTTACCTGATTAACCATCTTGATACCATGAGCAGCGTAAATCCTTTTTACGCAATTATGCCTGTATGGTTTATTATTCCGGGTGCAATTATCGCAACCTGCGCTTCAATCATTGCCAGTCAGGCGTTGATCAGCGGATCGTACACGATTATCAGCGAGGCGGTTTCATTAAATATATGGCCAAAAATCAGAATTTCATATCCAACAGATATTAAGGGACAGGTTTATATTCCTTTTGTGAATTGGTTTCTGTGGATAGCATGCACATTTGTGGTAATCTATTTCGGTGAATCGTCAAAAATGGAAGCTGCCTACGGACTTTCTATTACGATCACAATGATCATGACTACACTGCTGCTGACATATCATTTACGGCGCCGTAAGGTAAATCTGTTCTATATTATCGTTCTGCTCACCGTATTTTTATCCATTGAAGGAACCTTCTTATATGCCAATCTCTATAAATTTCCTGATGGCGGCTGGTTAACTATCGCACTCGCTTTTATTTTCTTCATGATCATGTACGGATGGTATTTTGGAAGAAAAATCAAGAATAAATACATCAGTTTTGTTAATTTTAATAAAGATCCTGATATCTTCAGGGCACTTAGTGCCGATACCTCTGTACCGAAAATTGCAACTAACCTGATATATATAACCAAGGCAAATCGACGTGATCAGATTGAGTCTAAAATTATGTACTCAATTTTCAATAAACATCCCAAACGGGCAAATACCTACTGGTTTCTGCATATCGACAACCTCGAAACACCAAACACTTTCGAATATGTTGTGCACCATATGATACCGGGAGTATTGATTAAAGTGGACTTTCGATTAGGCTTTAAAATTGAACGTAAGATTAATCTGTACTTTAAAGAAGTTATTGAAGATCTTGTGAAGAGCGGCGAAATTAGTATGGTAAGCCAATATGATTCGCTTAAAGCTCATGCGATACCAGCCGACTGTCTTTATGTTAATCTTGACAGGATACTTATCAGCGATTATAAATTACCCCTTCGCCAGGCATTTATAATGGGACTTCATAATTTTATCCGTGGACTGAGTATAAATGATGTTAAAGCATTAGGTCTGGACTCTTCAAATGTTATCGAGGAGAAAGTTCCGATTGTCATTGAACAAAAACTTAAACGAAGAATAACACGCGTTAATATTCAGTAATTAAGCGGATTCAATTTTGCAGTTTGCCTGCAGCGGTTCATCCGTCTTTCCTTATTTCAGACTTTATATCTTCTTTCAATTGAAAAGAAGATATAAAGTTTTTTTTTGTGTAACCTAAAAATAACCCCCTCATTAAACATTTAGACCACTGGGTTGTTCTATGGATGTGCAAGAGAATATCAGATACCAATTTATATAAAATGAATGAAATAACTCATTATGATCAGGTTTCATTTAAAATCAGCAAGTTAGTTACAAAAACTTATAGTACTTCTTTTTCAATTGCTGTCAGCTTCCTTGATAAACGGGTAAGAGAAGCGATTTACAGCATCTATGGTTTTGTCCGGTCTGCAGATGAAATCGTTGATTCATTCGAATCCTACGATAAGGAAGCACTTCTTGAAGAATTTGAAAGTGCCTATTACGAGGCGCTGAAAAACCGAATAAGCCTGAACCCCATCCTGCATTCATTTCAGATTACTGTCAGGCGCTATCAAATCCCGGATGAATTGATACAGGCTTTTCTCAAAAGCATGAAAGCTGATTTGCACAAAACCAGGTATGTCAGTAAATCTGAGATTGACGAATACATTTACGGCTCAGCTGACGTCGTTGGATTAATGTGTCTGAAGGTTTTTACGGACGGTGATGATTTACGTTATGAGTCGCTTAAAGTTCCCGCAATGAAATTGGGATCGGCTTTTCAAAAAGTGAATTTCTTACGCGATCTGAGAAGTGATACAGAATTTCTGAACAGACAATATTTTCCGGAAATGGGCAATGGAATGTTTAACGATCAGGTGAAAAATGAAATTATAAAAGATATTGAGAACGATTTTGTGTCTGCCAGAAAAGGGATTTCAGAACTGCCAAAAGAGGTGAAATTGGCCGTTTTAATCGCTTTTTATTACTACAGACGCCTGGTTAAGAAGATCAAGTTTACGTCAGCGGCCAGATTAATGGAAGCCCGCATTCGCATTCCCGGAACCCCCAAAATGGCATTACTGATTAAAGCATATATTGTTTTTCAACTTAAGATGATCTAATAAACCCTGCATGTCTGTTTACCTGACACTTGAGCTATTCGCAATCATTATTCCACTCCTTTTCAGCTACGACCGGAAACTTCAGTTTTACACGAAAATAAAAGCTGTCGCGTTGTCCCTGTTAGTCGTTGGTTCTTTTTATATCATTGGAGATATCTTGTTCACAAAATATGGAGTCTGGGGTTTTAATCCAAAATATCATTCCGGTATTGTCATAGCGGGATTACCTTTGGAGGAATGGTTATTCTTCATTGTCATCCCATATGCCAGTTTATTTTTACATGATACACTCGTATATTTGTTTCCCGGCAGAATGCTAAATAATCGTCAGACAATGGTGGTGTCGATGATTTTGGTCATTTTTCTCTTAATTGTTGTATTGAAAAATACGGATAAAGCTTATACTGCTATTTATGGAAGCGTGGCCATATTTGCAGTTATTTTGACATCAATCGCTTCAGCACAGCTGCTGAACAGGTTTTATCTTACGTTCATAGTGATTCTTATCCCATTTTTTCTGGTGAATTCAGTACTTACCGGCAGCTTTATTCCTCAGGAAGTGGTCTGGTATAATAATTTGGAAAATCTTGGGATTCGAATTTTTACCGTTCCGGTAGAGGACATCAGCTACGCATTTAGTTTAATTTTGTTTAATCTTTTGTTAGTCAGTAAACTGGAAGTGATATTTTTAAAGAAAACCGGCAATGATTAATTTTTCGTTTTTAAAGACCAGATCATCATTTTTGCTTCGGCATAAGGTGAAAACAATTCTGTTTTTTATCCTTTTTTATAGTGTCGGCGTTGCAGGAATAGGTACTTCAATAACGCAGCGTATTTTTATTGATTTAATTCCCTTCGCCTTGTCTTTAAGTTTTGTTGCTGTTTTGTTGTTTCACGAATCCGGGTATTCCGTAAATTTCCGATTCGTGTTATTTACAATTTTTCTGGTGAGTTATTTTGTCGAAGTTGCCGGAGTAAATACACACCTGGTATTTGGCAATTACAGCTATGGTAATGGATTGGGATTTAAGCTATTCGGGACTCCTCTAATGATTGGACTCAACTGGGTAATGCTCGTGTATTGCAGTGCATCAATTTTTGAGCGCTTTAAAATGCCTGTTCTTTTGCAAATCATTCTGGCCTCAGTTTTAATGGTGATGTACGATATTGTTTTAGAGCATGTTGCCTGTTTTTTAGACCTTTGGAGTTGGAAGGGAAATGTGATACCACTTCAAAACTACCTTGTCTGGTTTGCACTTGCACTGGTTTTTCAAAGTTTGATCAAATGGCAAAAAATTAAGACGGTTAATCCTGTTGCACCAATCATATTTTATTGTCAGCTTCTCTTTTTTGTCGCTATTCTTTTCATTATAAAATAATTGCAATGGTAATTAAAGCCAGGCACCATTTTATTGTCTATCCGTTTTTTAGATTTTACGCTGGTTGGATCATTAAGCGACATTTCGGCCGTATAGAACAAATTGGTGTATTCAATGACCGCAATCTTCCCGTCCTGTTGCTGGCTAACCATTTCAGCTGGTGGGACGGATTCTTTGCAATGGTTTTGAATGTTAAAGTATTAAAAAGAAAATTCCACTTTATGATGCTGGAAGATCAATTGCGCAAATATTCTTTTTTTAACCGGACAGGTGGCTATTCGATCCGGAAAAAATCGAGAAGTGCTGTTGAGACGATCAATTATACGGCGGAATTGCTTCACGATCACCGAAATATGGTGCTTCTGTTTCCCCAGGGAAAAATTGAGTCAGCTTACACAATCAATTTCCGGTTTGAGACAGGGATCGGTCATATTATTGATAAAGCCGGAGGCGAAATTCAGATTATTTTTATGGCTAATCTGATTGATTATTTTTCGAGCCGGAAGCCTGGTCTTTTTATGCATATCACTGAATATAGCTACAAAAACAGAGACGTTAATTCGATTCAGGAGGCCTACAACCTCTTTTATACCGGATGTATCGCTGAAAATAACCTAAAGGCGGAATTGTAATGGTTTATCTCACTGGATTTATATTGGTTTTCACTGTGGTGCAATTTATTGTTGCAGCTACAAATCTTATTTTCAGACAAAACCTTCAAGAGATTCATTTAAATGGCAATCCATTGATTTCCATATTAATCCCAGCCAGAAATGAGGAGCAAAATATTGGAATTATTTTGAATGATCTGATTAATCAGCAATATGCCAATTTGGAGATTCTTGTTTTTGATGATCAATCTGAGGATTTGACCGGCAAAATAGTCTGCGATATGGGAGAAAAAGATTCAAGGATAAAATTAATAAGATCCGAAGGTTTGCCTGCAGGCTGGCTTGGAAAGAACTTTGCCTGTCATTCATTGTCCAATCATGCAAACGGTGACTATTTATTGTTTTTAGATGCCGATGTCCGGATTGGAAAAACCATTATTCAGTCAGCTGCAGGTTATGCCGGTCAACATAATCTCGGACTGCTTTCCATCTTCCCAAAACAGATAGTCTTTACTTCGGGTGAGAAAATGACTGTCCCTGTCATGAATTATATCTTACTGACATTGCTGCCGCTACCCTTGGTTCTTGGATTACGGTTTCCTTCGCTGGCTGCCGCAAACGGACAATTTATGCTGTTTAGCCCTGAAATATATAGAAATTTGCATCCTCATGAGCATGAGAAGAAAAGCAAAGCAGAGGACATAGGAATAGCGCGGTATTTTAAAATTAATGGCATTCGCGTGGCTTGTCTTACCGGTAACGAATCAATTCAGTGCCGTATGTATAAAAATTTTGATGAGGCAGTTAAAGGATTTTCAAAGAATATTACCGCTTTTTTTGGCAACTCTTTTTTGCTTGCTACATTGTTCTGGATGATCACAACTTTTGGTTTTATCCCCGTCATTATCTTCAGTACACCCAACTTTTACATTCCCTATTTTGTTGTATTACTAATCACCAGAGTTTTGGTAGCAAAGACAGCCCATCAGGGTATATGGGATGGTTTTATTTACCTTATTCCCCGGCAACTGGCAATGGGGTTATTTATATTCAGAGCATTTACAAATAAATATTTTTATCATTATCAATGGAAAGGACGAAATATCGGTTAATAATTATTTTAGGAGTATTGTTCGCTTTGAACGTTCACGCAGATAACCGAAGCGAGATCTATAATTCCTATATCAACAACCAAATGCCTGCATGGAAAGTGCTGATCGATCAACTCAGCAATAATTCTGAAACAGACGATGGTCAATTGCATGAACTGTTGAATTATCAATATGGATATATCGCCTGGTGCTTAGGAAACAATCGTAAAGATGAAGCGGCAGCTTATCTTAAATTGGCCGAGAAGAACCTGAAATTGTTGGAGTTGAGGAAGTTTAATCCGTCGAGAGTGAATGGTTATAAAGCTGCATTTTATGGTTTTCGTATCGGTTTAAGTATGTTCTCTGCTCCGTTTCTTGGGCCTAAAAGTGCTGCATGTGCCAAACAATCTATACTGCTCGGCCCTGATGATCCATTCGGATATATTCAGTCAGGAAACGTGCAGATGCATACTCCGGCTTTGATGGGCGGGTCGAAAACTGAAGCGTTAAGGTTATTCCTGACAGCAAAAATATTAATGGAGAAAAATGGTGAAGGGAACCGGGGTGACTGGAATTACCTCAGTTTACTTACATCTGTAGCCAAGGCTTATGATTCAACAGGTGATTATCCAAAGGCGAAATTAATATACGAGGAGATTCTGAGATTTGAACCCGGATTTAAATGGGTTAGAGATGAGTTGTATCCTCAATTACTGAAGAAAATAATGATTTAAATATTCCAAAATGGAAAAAACTGTTCTTGTTGTTGGTGCCGGAATTGGCGGTCTTGCTACCGCTCTTCGATTGGCAAAAAAAGGTTATAAAGTCGAGATTCTGGAAAAAAACAATCAGGCTGGCGGACGGCTTAACCAACTTAAAAAGGATGGGTTTACCTTCGACACAGGTCCCAGCTTTTTCAGCATGTCGTATGAATTTAAGGAATTTGCCAATGACTGCAATATTGAACTCCCATTTAAATATGTAGAGCTCGATCCTTTGTATACCGTAAATTTCAGCCGTAGCCCAAAGACATACAGACTTTATAAAGATATTCACAAGCTTGCCGAACAGTTTAAAGATGTGGAGCCCGACTTCGAAATTAAGATGAATAAATATCTTAAAAAC
>CAYHDA010000214.1:0-7454 GCA_964355145.1 uncultured Mariniphaga sp. | reverse complement strand
TGATCTGATTTAAGCTTAATTGATAATTATAAAGCGTTCTTTAATGACTTATTGTCTTTTGTCTGCATCGAAAATAAATTATCTGCAGTTAGATTTTCCTTCAATTTACTGTCAAGGAGCCGCTTTACTGTTGCGCATACAAATTTAAGACTCTCTTCTGACAATTCAGGGTAAATAGGCAAGGAAACGGTTCCATTCCAAATTCTTTCAGCATTTGGATAATTTTGCGGGTCCAGATGATAGGTTTGCTTATAGTAAGTCATGCGGTGAACCGGCTTATAGTGAACTGAAACTCCAATTCCTTCAGCCGATATTTTTTCAATGAACTCATTTCTGGACATAACCGCTTCCGGGCGAATAATAATCGGGAAAATATGCCATGAATGGTGCTCTAAAGGCCCATAGCATACTGGTAAGTCGATGTCTGTTAATTGACTCAATTCCTGATAATAGAATTGAGCACATCGTTGTCTTCCTTTTCTTAGTTGTTCTGCCTGCTCCAACTGTGCAAGACCGATTGCCGCATTCAGATCCGGCATATTATATTTGAATCCTGGTTCAATGACATCATATTCCCATGACGATTTCACCGAAGTGAACCGGTCCCAGATATCGCGGTTAATTCCGTGCAATCTCATCATTTTGGCCCTTTTATAAATGGCTTCATCATTTGTGACAAACATGCCACCTTCGCCGGTAGTAATTGTTTTGTTCGCATAAAAACTAAAACAAGTGATGTCCCCAAAAGTTCCAATAAATTGGTTGCCAAATTTTGTAGGAAAAGCGTGTGCAGCGTCTTCAATTATTTTTATATTGTGTTTTCGACACAAATCGAGTATTCCTTCGCCTCCGGAAACTAACATCTCTGCAGCTTGTCCGGCATAATGTACCAGAATAAGTGCTTTAACATCAGGATTTTCTTCAATCGCTTTTTTTAGGATAGAAGGTGATACTAAACCTGTTTCGTATTCGACATCAATAAATACCGGATCAGCCCCCATATACCTTACAACTTCAGCTGAGGCAGTAAAAGTAAGTGTTGGCACTAACACTTTATCTCCAGGGCCAATTCCAATTGCCTCAACAGCAAGATGGAGTGCGGCAGTGCATGAATTAACTGCACAGGCATATTTGGCGCCAATAAATTCGGCAAACAATTGTTCGAATTTTAAGGCTTTGGACGCTGTTGTCAGCCAGCCGCTTTTCAAAACTTCTTCGATATATTTAGATTCGTTTCCTGTAATTGATATTTTTGAGAATGGAATATTCATTGGTTTTTTATTTTCGTAAAATTGTGAATATAGTCATGATAATAATTTGCAGATCTCCCATTAAAGAATGGTTTTTGACATATTCGGTGTAAATATTTAACTTTTGAGGTAGAATTATTTCTTTGTAATACAATTCCGGGTTAATTGCTCCGGCAAGTAGTTCCTCTTCATTTCTATATAAAATTGCGGCATTATCAGTAATGCCCGGCTTCACTGTCAGCACAAATGCCCACTGCTCGGGATATGCAAGAACCCATTTTTCAACCTCAGGACGCGGTCCTACGAATGACATATCACCCAAAAGGACGTTGATTAGTTGAGGAAGTTCGTCGAGTTTTGTTTTTCTAAGTATTTTCCCGAAATTAGTAACTCTCGACTTGTCACCAGCCTCAAAACTACCATTGGAAGAATCTTTATTAACATGCATTGATCGGAATTTGTACAGAATAAATGATTGTTGATTTAAGCCTATTCTTTTCTGTTTGAAAAGAACAGACTTACTATCATTTATATAGATAATAATTGAAATCAATATTCCAACCGGAAGCAAAATGATTAGTCCGGATGCTGATAATAATATGTCGAAAACTCGTTTAAGCATTGTGTTGAAATATTTTATCTGTTCGCTTTCACCATAATTTCCGATGTCTTTAGCAGACGAAATTTAATAATTCCAAACAGATAGCCCCAGCCATAGCTTATATGCAATATAAAAAAAAGAAATGGCAAAAGAAAGGCCTGGTAGATACTATCACTCTCTTTAATGGCAAAAGCTACGGCAAGTATTGTATAAATACCTGGTATTAAAAGAAGAAGCTGGTAACCTAATAACTGAAAGACTGTAAAAATAAAAGTTATGACAAGTGAAATTACAAAAAATAATGGAAAAAATTGACGCAAAGTTGTCGCGGACCCAAGTTTTTTGTTGACCAATGGCTTAAAAAGTCCATATTGGTAAAACATCTTTGAAAAATTCGATATTTTATCCCTTGCAAAATAGTCAATTATCACATCCGGAATAAGAAAAATTTTCCCGCCGTTTTTGATGATCCTACCATTAAATTCATCATCTTGATTTCTGATCAGCTCTTCATCGAACAGACCGATACGATCGAAGATTTCGCGTCTGAAACAACCAAAAGGCACTGTGTCAACCTCCCTTATCGCGTTAGCTCCAATCCTGAAATAGGAGTTGCCCATTCCAAATATTGAACTCATCGCTTTCGCGATAGCTCTTGATATCAAGCTTTTTCCACCTGGAAGTGTTCTGCATAATCCACCAACATTATCTGCATTTAATTCAATTAAATATTTTGACAATATTGAAAAATAGTTTGGAGGATAGGTTGTATGGGCATCAATTCGAAAAACAATATCGTTTTTTGCTGCCCGAATACCAATATTTAAGGACACCGGTGTGATTTTCAATGGATTATTCAGAAGTCTGACAAACCGGTATTTTTCAGAATATTCTGTTATTATTTGTCTGGTTTGATCCGTACTTGCCCCATCGACCAGAAGAATTTCTGACTCACTCCATGAAAAATCTTGCTGCAGAAGCGATTCAATACAATCACGGATATATTTTTCTTCATTAAAGACCGGACATATTACTGAAATTTTCATCTTAGTTATTGTTCTTTAGGAGAATTTTCCTGATTCGGTAATACTTGTCTCCCATTAGGTATCGGATGAATGCAAGTCCTCTCCATTTTACAAATACAACCAATTGAATCAGAGAAATATTTTTGATTAAGCCAAGTACAATATTATTATTAGTTCCTCTTTTAATTGCAAATCGGCGTATAATGCATTGTTTATCAGTGTTGTAATTTATTTTTTTAGTAGGCATTGATGTGAAAATAATTTCTATCCCATTTTTTAAAAGTGCTAATCTGGATTGTTCTGAATAGAATCCTCCCGGTATTGATGCTGTTTTGATTTTTGATGAGATTATTCCATTCAAAATTTCCACAGAAATTGACCATTCCGAATCTATCTCGATATCAGATAATTTCGCTATATTCTTGGGATGGGTATGGGAATGAGTGCCTATAAAATGACCCCTTTTGTGAAGATCAAGAATTTGCTCTCGTGTCAAGAAACCACGAGACCCCAGATAGCCGGTTGAGATAAAAAAGTAACCTGTAAATCCATATTTTTCAAGAATAGGGGCGATTATGGAATGAAAGGACTCACCTCCGTCGTCGAATGTTAAGGCAACCTGATTTTTTGGCAAATTTCCGGATTCGCAAAAATCAGATAGTAATTTGATTTGTTGTTCAAATCCACTTCTATTTAATTTGTACGAATTTGCACTTGCCGTTTGAAATCCACTCTCAATGAAATCATTGTGGATTACATCGTGATAGATGTATGAGATCTTAAAATACATGATTTTTGAATAATTAGAATTCCCCGGTTACTTCATGCTTAATTGGGTAGAACAACCAAATACTTATCTTCTTATTCTCCGTAATATCCTTTATTCCGGCTGTTATAATAATTCCCAGCTCCGAAATTTTCTTTAACGGCATCATTGAGTACCAATGCAATATTAGGTAATGTTTTCTTATAGTCATGTTCATTTATAAATTTGATTTGTTCCTTACTGCTGTAACGGAAGCGAACTACAAAAAGATTAACATCAGCATGCCGTCCTGTAATAATCCCATCTGTAACCAAGGAAACCGGAGGACTATCAAGAATAATATAATCGAATTTTAATTTTGCTTCCTCAATAAAGCGCTCAAAATATCCATTTTCGAGTAATTCTGCAGGATTAGGAGGAACGGGCCCTGAAGAGATATAACTGAGATTAGTGACAGGCGTTTTCTCAATAATATCTTCGAAGTTATCCTGATTGCTGAGATAAGTACTTAGCCCCTTTTGGTCATTGGCCTCAAAGATCTTATTCAAGGCTGACATGCGCATATCAACCCCAACAAGTAATACTTTAAGATTGTTGAGGGCTAAAATCGAGGCAAGATTAATTGAAACAAAGGATTTTCCTTCTCCGGCAATCGTCGATTGAACGGCAATAACTTTCTTGTCATCTCCGCTGAGGATATATTTAAGATTTGTTCTAAGCAGACGGAATGATTCAGTGATATTGGATCTTGGATTCTCGTGTACTGCCATATCTTTTTTACTCTTATTATGAATGATCATTCCGGCGATCGGCAATTTTGTCATCTTTTCAACTTCATCTTTTGATTGTATTGAGCTGTTAATCAGATTTTTCAATGATATTATGCTTAATGGCACCAGAATTCCAAGGATTATTCCGATTAAATAATTGATGATAGTCATTGGTCTGGTCTGAATTGTTGTTTCGATCCGTGCCGGATCCAAAACTTTTACGTCAGGCTGATTGGACGCGTACGTAATAGCGCTTTCTGCGCGCATTTTTAACAGGTAATTATTTAATTCATTATTTAAATCAAAACTTCTTTTAAGAGAACTTAATTGTTGTTCTGTTTTAGGCAAAAGTGATAATTGTGAACTGAATCCACCTGCACGGCGATTTACATTCTTTAACTCCATTTCAGTAGCATTGATCAAAGTATTTACATTCTGGGTCAGTAAATTATGTGTGAATTGCAATTCTTTGTCCAATAAGATTAAAGAGGGAGCTTTTTCCTGAACTGAAAATGAGAGCACCTCACGTCTGCTATAAAGGTCACTTAATTTAGTGACTAAATTATTTAAAGTTTGATCAGTGATTCCAAATACGGATGGTACTACTGCTTGCTTCATCTGTCTTGAATCATTCATATCGGCGCTTAGATTACGCAAATATTCCAAACGACTTTCGAGAACAGCTTTTTCGGACTCTAAATTTTCTTTTTTTTGCATCACAAGACCTCCCTCCTGGTTGATATCCACTGATTGAGTCTGTGTACGAAAATTGGTGAATTTATTATCCGAACTGGAAAGGGTGGCAGTGACGCTTTCTAATTGGTTATCAATGAATTTTATGGTATTCTCTGCAACCCGGTTTTTCTCCGCCAATCCATAATCAATATATGTTTGCTCAAGTCTGTTTAAAAAATCAACTCCACGTTCAGGATTATTTTCCGATAATCGCAATTCCATCAAATCAGGTTTTTTCTCATTTGAAAGTACGGTCAGCTTTTTTTGATATTTCAGAGCCAGCTTATCCAGATTATGTATCACAAAATATAAATCTCTTCCTGCAACGATCTGTCCTTTTACTTGTTCCAGGGTAAATCCAAAATAGTTATTTTCAAAGGGTTTTCCAAACGTTCCTTTCTGCGAAAACTTCACGGGAAAGGATTGAGCACTTCCTGCTGATTCTACATCAGCCTGATATTCAGTGTTTGATAATCGTTTAATTCTAACAGGAATATCCGGAAGGTTGGATTTGTTGCTGATCAGAGCAATACTGTACGGCTCATGTTTATATAGATCCTTGCCATATAAGGGTGTTTTCTGGTGCCACGAAACATTCCATCCAAGACTGCGAAGTGTATTTAAATTTAGCAGATGCGATTTCAGCCGGCCTGCATGATCCTGAGTAAGGACATCAATATTTCTGTCATTGTTTTTACCTTGAGATAAACTCAACTGATTGATGCCGCTTTCATAGGCGTTTACAATCATCGATGAATGAATACTGTATTCGGAAGGCATATAGTGTGTGTACGACCAGGCAACCGAAAGGAAGATGAAAATAGAAATTGCAAACCAGTACCAATTGCGTACAATCTGATTAAAAAACTTTTTAAAGTCAAAAGTGCTGTTTTGTTCCGGATAATTGGCCGAATTGTCTGTTTCTTGTCTCATTGCTTTATAATTTTTGAATTCCATTATTTTTGAATATAACTCAGAATTAAAATTGTTGTTGAAATAGCTGCAAGCGTCAATGAAAAGACTGTAGTATTGAAAGCGCTGTTTTTATAATTGTCGGGTTCAATATACAAAATATCGTTGGGAAGAAGGTAGAATGCTTCGGAGTTCATTGAGTTTTTCTCCCTCAGGTCTAACCGATAACTCTTTTTTCCTGCAGCTGTGGTTCTTAAAACGAGTGCCTTTTTTATACTTGCGTATTCAGTAGTTCCATTCGCCAATCCCAGGGCGTCCAGAATGGTAATGCTTTTATCGTAGTTGTAATAGACACCTGGATTTCTCACTTCTCCCAAAACGGTAATTTTATAAGTCAGTATCTTTACTTTAACAGTGGCATCCTTAAAATACTCATTAACTCTCTTTTGTATCAAATTGTTGGCCGCCTCTTCGGTCATGCCATCCACTTTGACTTCTCCGATAACAGGTAACTGAATGATCCCTTTCTGATCAACCCTGTATCCGTTCAGATACTGGCTGGATACAAGTCCAAAATCAGATTGTGTTCCTCCGTAGCTTGCTGTTTTTGAAGGACTAAAAAGTTGATTTACTTCCACATTCATCGATTTTATATCGACATAAAGGTTGTCGTCAGCTTTAATCAGGTATTCCGGAATTGGGGCTGACTTGCCCTGCTGTGTCTCATTCTGTACATCCTGAAAATACTTCATGTCTCTTGTCGACCTGCAAGAAGTAAAATTCATTGCAAACAGTAAAATCATTCCAAATAATAAGTAGTTTTTCATAGAATTTAATTTAAATAGTAATTATAGTTTATTGTTTTAATTGTTAACTTTTTTCATCCTGTCATTCGAATTATACCTTGCGAAAATTTAAATTGAAGTTATTCTCTAACCATTTTTGCTTTTATTATCCTTACATTACCCTTCTCGTCACAAATTTTAGATATATTGTCATAATGCTCATTCGTACTCATCCTGTTTGCAAGAAATTCGCCTTGGCCTAATCCGCATTCAAAAATTAAATATCCGTTTTTACAAAGATATTCCGGAGCTTTAGAAATAAGTTTGCTGAAGACTGATAATCCATAGGGACCCGCATCAAAAGCTTCTGACGGTTCGTGATTTGATATTTCCAATGGCATCTGTTTTACTTTTAATGAAGAAATATAAGGAGGAGCGCATACAATAATATTAGTTTTATTTTTAAACGAAAAGGACTCAAATGGATCAAAGAGATTGGCATAATAGAATGAAACTCTGTTTTCCAGAGAGAAATGCTTTGTATTTATTTTGGCTGCGGTAATTGCCGGTACAAAAATATCGTAACCATAAATGAAAATATTTTAGCAAT
>CAYHDA010000213.1:0-7461 GCA_964355145.1 uncultured Mariniphaga sp. | reverse complement strand
AAAACCTTCTTCCATGTCAGATGAAATAAGAGAAAGTTCAATTTCATTTTCGCCTTTTTGAACAGTATCCCATATTTTCGAAGAGAATCCTTTAACTCCTCCATGAAGATTATTAGGGATATTATTGATGGCCAAATGATATTGAACACTATCCAAAGTAAATGAACCTTTTGCTATTCGGTTACCATATCGTCCTATTGAGGCGCCGAAATATTGTTCATCAGCGTTGAGATAACCGTCAATGCTTTCATAACCCAGTACAATATCCTCCATTTTCCCGGCTCTGTCGGGAGTATTCAGCGACACCACCCTTCCGCCATAGTTGGTCACGGTAATTTCCAATCCGCTTTTATTCTTGAGTGTAAAAAGTTTAATCTGCTTTCCGTCAAGCAATTTATTAAAGGCTTCGGGATGAATTACAATTTTCGATTTGTTTTGATTACATGAAACCAATCCAAAAACAATAAGCAGAATAAACGTCAATATTTTCATAGGATGAATTTAAATCTTTAATACATTTACTCACAAATCTACATATCAATTTTCGATAATTCTTAACTATTTTATGATGGAAGAAAAAAAACAGGAATCACGCAGAAATTTTATTAAAAAATCAGCTGCAGCATCTGCTTTACTATCTCTTCCGAGCATTATTCCAGCCCATGCTTTTGGAGCGAATGACAGAATCAATGCTGCGGTAATAGGATTAAATGGCAGAGGTAAAAGCCATATTGAAGGATTAATGGAACAAAAAAATGTTCAAATCACCACTTTTGTTGATCCGGATCTCAATATAGCTGGGGAACGTGCAAAAGAGTTCGAAAAAAAATACGGGCAGAAAGTGAATGTTGTTCAGGATATGCGCAAGGCATTCGACAACAAGGATATTCATGTGGTCACGGTTGCAACACCTAACCATTGGCATACTCTGGCGACAATCTGGGCTTGTCAGGCGGGAAAAGATGTTTACGTTGAAAAACCCGGATCGCACAACATCTGGGAAGGGCGAAAAATGGTAGAAGCTGCTCACAAATATGACCGGATTGTTCAGCATGGTGTTCAACTGAGAAGTTCTGTGGCAATTCGCGAAGCAATCCAGCTTTTACGCGACGGGTACATCGGAAATGTTTATATGGCACGTGGTCTGGTATTCAGAAAACGGCCGGATATTGGCAACAAGCCGTTTGAGCCGGTTCCTGCAGGTTTAGATTATGATCTTTGGACAGGTCCTGCTCCAAAGCGTCCTTTTTCAAAAAATATCGTACATTACAATTGGCACTGGCATTGGGATTACGGCAATGGAGATGTTGGAAACCAAGGAATTCATGAAACGGACCTCTGCATGTGGGGTCTAAATGTTGGTTTGCCATCAAAAATAACAGCAATGGGTGGAAAATTTCTTTGGGACGATGCAAAAGAAACACCTGAAGTTTTATCTTCCATTTATCATTATCCAGAAGAAAAAAAGATCATCCAGTTTGAAGTGCGGCCATGGTACACCAATTCAGAAGACGGAGCTTCAGTTGGAAATATTTTCTACGGAGATAAAGGATTTATGGTGATCAAAGGTTATGATACTTATGAAACATATCTTGGAGATGATAAAACACCCGGCAAAAAAAATAAAGCGGGCGGCGATCACTTCAAAAACTTCATTGATGCAGTGAGAGCCCATGATTCCTCAATGTTAAATGGCCCGGTTGAAAGCGCTCATTTGTCATCAGCATTGGCACACCTTGGAAATATTGCTTACCGAACGGGAAGAGTATTAACCTTCAACCCTTTATCGGAGTCGTTTGTAAACGATCCTGAAGCCGACAGAATGTTAAGCCGCAATTATCGCGCCCCGTATATTGTGCCTGAAATTGTTTAATTTGATGATTTAATTAAAAAGAGGTTGTCTCAAAAGCCGGAATATTTCTTTCTTTACCTTATCGTAACTTTATGCTTTGCTGATTATTTCTGTGAGGCTGAACGTTATCACTTAACCACAATTCAAAATTAAGGAATTCAAGAGAGAAATAAAAAAGACTCCGGGATAACTTCTTCTTTATGCTTTAAAATTTGGGGAGATCATGTTTAAAATCCCGATATGAATAATAACTCTACACCTGATGCCGAAAGCCGTATAGAGGAACTCGAGAGACAATTGTCAATTCTGCGGGAGCAAAATTTTTTTCTTGAAAAAGCCGGTAAAATCATTTCTGAAGAGAAAGAGAAATATCAGCTTATTTCAGATTATGCCTTAGACTGGGAATTCTGGCTTGATTCCAAAGGCGATTTTAAATGGCTTTCACCATCATGCAATGATCTGACCGGCTACACAGCCAATGAATTTTTTCGTGATCCTAAACTTTTCTTTGAGATAATATTTCCTGAAGATGAGAGCCGGATAAGGCATTTTTTGCATAATTCAATCAATTTCATGCAAATCGGACAGTTCATTGAATTCAGATTATTAACCCGAACTAAACAATTACGCTGGTGTGAACTGAACTGCAAAGCCATTTTTGATAAAATGGGAAGCTATCTTGGCCAAAGAGGTGCTATAAGAGACATCACAAGATTAAAATCTGCTCTTGGACAAATCAGAGAGATGTCAGAATCTCAGGTTTGGGAGATGAAAGCAAAGCAAAAATACAGAGATGAAATTGCCGGCAAAGACCGGGAGTTAGTCACTTCATTAATCCAAATCGCCCAAAAAAACGAAATTGTACTTTACCTCCGTAAAAATTTAACGGTTATCCGAAATTCTCTTCCGGTACTTATCCGAAATAAAGTATCTGAAATGCTGGTCAAAATCGATGAACATCAAAGAAAACAGCTCTTTAACTGGGATGATTTTAAATTTCATTTTGAAAAAGTTCACCAAGGATTTTTCACACGCCTTCAAGGTAAATATCCCGGTTTAACGACAAAAGACCAACGTCTTTGTGCCTATATCCAACTTGGCCTATCAACAAAAGATATTGCCTCTCTGGTAAATATCACAGCGGAAAGTGCTGAAATCAGCCGAATCAGACTCCGGAAAAAACTTAAACTAAACCGGTCCCAGAATCTCCCCGGGTTTCTTCAACAAATTTAAAAGTAAGGGCGGAAATAATTAAACACTAATTTTGTTAGGTTTATTAGTGCTTATTTACAGTGCTTTAATGATTATTTTAATGTGTATTAAAATAATGTTAGGTTTATTTCCGAATATTTTGCCAATTGCTACATTCTTTTAGTTTTCCTTTACATAAAAATTCAACTGCTATGGGAATACTTAACTACCGGAAACTGACGAATGAAGAGATTGGTCAATTAATAATGCAGGGTTGTTTTTGCGAAGACTGGAACATGATAGAAGTTGTCAGCGATTTTTTGCCCGACAATATAAAAGCAACCAAGTTTTCAGGCTATAATCGTCTTGGACGTTTCGACGAAGAGATTACGCTCTTTGGAGGAGTTCGTATGAAAACAGGAATTATTAATGCTCATATTCACAATTGTACCATTGGAAATAATGCATTGATCAGCAGTGTTAAAAGTTATATTGCCAATTACAAAATAGGAGAACGGGTTGTAATTCACAATCTCAATCAGCTGGCGGTTGAAAATAAAAGCTCTTTTGGAAACGGAATCCGCATTAAAGTGATTAACGAATCCGGTGGCCGGGAAATTCCAATATACGACCACCTGTCCACTCATGTGGCCTATATTCTTGCTTTGTACCGCCACCGTACAAAAGCGATTGAAGTGATCGAGAAATTTGTTGCCAATTATACGGAGTACGTCTCAGATACAGTGGGTGAAATTTGCAGCGGGGTCCAGATTATTAACTGCGGCATCATGCGCAATGTCAGAATTGGTCCTTATGCCTTGCTGGAAGGGGTTTCTAAACTCGTAAACGGCAGTATTAACAGTTCAGCTGCTGATCCGGTGGAGATTGGTCAAGGTGTAATTCTGGAGAATTTTATCGTTTGCTCAGGGTCAAAAATCACCGACTCAACACTTGTTTCAAACTGTTTTGTTGGTCAGGGATGTTTGCTCGATAAACACTATTCTGCTGTTGAATCAGTCTTTTTTGCTAATTGTCAGGGACTGCATGGAGAAGCATGTTCTATCTTTGCCGGGCCTTATACTGTTTCGCACCATAAATCTACTCTTTTAATTTCAGGGTTATTCTCATTTATGAATGCCGGAAGCGGATCAAACCAGAGCAATCATCTGTATAAACTCGGTCCAATCCATCAGGGAATTGTAGAGCGGGGCGCGAAAACAACCAGCGATTCGTATATCTTATGGCCTTCAAGGATTGGGGCATTTTCGCTCGTAATAGGGCGACACTACCGGCATTCCGACACAACTGATTTCCCTTTTTCCTACCTTATTGAGGAAAAAGATGAAAGCAGGTTAGTGCCTGGGATTAATCTTCAAAGTATCGGAACAATACGCGACTCACAGAAATGGCCCAAACGTGATCGCCGGAAAGACCCTAATCTTTTGGATTTGATCAACTTTAACCTTCTTAGTCCGTATACTATACAGAAAATGATAAAAGGAAGGACAATTCTTCTTGATTTGATGAATTCTTCAGGCGAAACATCCCCTTTTTACACTTATCATGGAATGGTTATCAAGAATAGTGCACTTTTCAGAGGAATCTCACTATACGAAAAAGCCATCTGGAAATTTCTGGGGAACTCAATGATATCCAGACTACAAAGAAAAAATATGAATTCAATTCAGGATATTGCTGATGCATTGCGTAAAGACACACCCCTTGGGAGTAATTGTCGGTGGCTTGATCTGACCGGAATGATTTGTCCTTCCGATGCCATTAATAATTTGCTTGATACCATAGAAAACGGAGGTGTTCATTCACTCGAGGAAATCAATGCTGCTATCAGGTCTATTCATGAAAATTATTATACTTACGAATGGTCATGGGCTGCAGATGCGATTGCGCAGTTTTATGGAACTCCGGTAAAAGATTTCACCCCTAAAGATGTAATAGCGGTTACCAGTAAATGGTTAAATGCCGTACTTGATATTGATCATATGCTATACGACGATGCGAGGAAAGAGTTCTCACTCATCAAACAGACAGGATTCGGCCTCGACGGCGACAGGGCCGTTCAGCAGCTCGATTTCGATAACGTAAGAGGTGAATTTGAAACACATGCTGAGGTTAGTTCTATCAGAGATCACATGGCTAAAAAAGAAGCACTCGGCAAAGATGTGATTTCTAAAATGGAGAAATTATTATTACTGGAAACCATAAAGAACTAATAATATGTGCGGAATAGTAGGATATATTGGGAGTAAGGATGTGTATCCAATTCTTATTCAAGGTCTTCAGCGGCTTGAATACAGGGGCTACGATTCAGCGGGAATTGCAATTTTCAACGACTCACTCAACGTTTATAAATGTAAGGGAAGGGTTTCGGATCTTGAACGGCATGTTGCAGACCAGGATATTTCCGGAACTGTGGGACTGGGACATACCCGATGGGCAACTCACGGCGAGCCCAATGATCAAAACGCACATCCTCATACATCAATGAATGGAAATTTCGTACTCGTTCATAATGGAATAATTGAAAACTATGCCGAATTAAAATCCGATTTAAAGCTGAACGGAGTAAAATTTGAATCTGATACCGACACAGAAGTGCTGGTTAACCTGATAGAATATTTTTATCAAAAAGGGGAAGAAATTAGTGGTGAAATTGCTGTAAGGCTTGCCCTTTCAAAAGTAGTTGGTGCATATGGCATTGCCGTGATCTGCAAAAACGAGCGTAATCAGCTCATCGCTGCCCGCAAAGGAAGTCCTTTGGTAATCGGCATTGGTGAAGAGTCATATTTCATTGCATCTGATGCCACACCGATCATAAGTTACACTAATAATGTCATCTATTTAAATGATCTCGATGTTGCGATAATTACCAACGAAGGCCTTACCCTAAAATCTGTTCAGAATACCCCTGTGGCGTTTAATATCAAGAAAATAGATATGACAATTGGTGATTTTGAGAAGGGTGACTTTGAACATTTTATGCTAAAGGAGATCTTTGAACAGCCTAAAACAATTCAGGATACCTTTCGCGGCCGAATATTGCCAGATCATTCTGAAATTGTACTGGGAGGATTACTGGATATTTTTCCGAAAATATTAAAAGCCCGAAGAATTATAATAATTGGTTGTGGAACTTCGTGGCATGCGGCATTAATCGGTGAATACCTGATAGAAGAATATGCGCGGATACCGGTTGAAGTTGAATATTCTTCTGAATTCAGGTATCGCAATCCTATTCTCACAAGCGAAGACGTGGTTATTGCAATTACCCAAAGTGGCGAAACAGCTGATACTTTGGCTGCTCTGAGAATGGCAAAGGAGCATGGAGCCACAATTCTGGGAATTTGCAACGTTGTTGGATCAAGCATAGCGCGTGAGACAGATGCGGGTGTATATACCCATGCAGGTATCGAAATAGGAGTTGCTTCAACAAAAGCATTTACAGCTCAGGTAACCGTATTAACCCTGCTGGCGCTTAAACTTGCTAAAGAAAATGGAAATATCACTTCCGGATTATACCAAAGCTTAATCCAGGAACTGACCGAGATACCGGATAAAATCAAATCAATTTTAATAAAACATCTTCATTTAAAGAAAGTTGCCAATAAATATAAAGATGCTTCAAATGCATTATACCTGGGCCGGGGAGCTCTCTTTCCAATCGCACTGGAAGGTGCGCTAAAACTTAAAGAAGTCTCTTACATGCATGCCGAAGGATATGCAGCGGGAGAGATGAAGCATGGTCCGATCGCATTGGTTGACGACAATCTTCCTGTAATAGTTGTTGCTGCAAAAGACAGTTATTACGAAAAAATCGTGAGTAATATACAGGAAGTAAAGGCACGTAAAGGGAATATTATTGCAGTTGTCACTGAAGGCGATAATGGACTGAAAGGGATGGTGAACGATTTATTTGAAATCCCAAAATCACATCCGGCAGTAACCCCTTTACTCGCGATTATTCCACTGCAACTTTTCGCTTATTACATTGCAGTAAGCAGGGGATGTGATGTTGACCAACCAAGAAATCTGGCGAAATCCGTAACTGTGGAGTAAGACTCAATAAGCTCAATGATAATCAATTACGAATTAGGAATTAGGAATTAGGAAATAGGAAATAGAAATTAGAAAACAGGAATTAGGAATTAGGAATTAGGAATTACGAAATAACCTGTAACTTGTAACTCCTTTTAACAACCTGTAACCAAAGCAACCTATAACCTTAAGTAACCTGTAACTCCTTTTAACAACCTATAACCTTAAGTAACCTGTAACTCCTTTTAACACTGCGTAACACAGTGTACTCTTCTGACCTAAGCCCAACTTTCACCACACTTGGGTCAACTCCCGTCACATCTTCAGGATCATCCTGAGATTAAGCGGAAGTGCTTTGTAAAATA
>CAYHDA010000212.1:0-7476 GCA_964355145.1 uncultured Mariniphaga sp. | reverse complement strand
TTTTGAGGGCCTATAGCTCAGTTGGTTAGAGCATCTGACTCATAATCAGGGGGTCCCAGGATCATGCCCTGGTGGGCCCACCCACTGATATCAAGGAGGTTACAAGTCATTGTTTCCTCCTCTTTTTTTGTCCAGTTTTAATTTAGTTTAAACTTTTACTCAAAGTTGCCTTGTTCTGATGACTTTTAAGGCTTATCCTTTATGCGTTAAGTGCAACTTAAAGTTACCTAAGATTATTTTTCAATGTCACTTTGTAAACCCTTATTTTGAGTTTAGATAAAGTAGTGATGCCGGAATTGGTTGTTTGTCAAATCCGGGACCTTTATACAAAACTGTGAAAGTTTTATTACCACCGCTCTGAAAATAACTGACTTCAATAGGATACCTTCCAGGTGTCAGCATAATTTCCCCACTTTTTTCTATTACTTCATGTTCCTTATCATTATCAACAATTAGCTTGTTATTAATCTTCAAGCTGCTTCCATCATTTGATTGGGTAATGAAAGTATATAGTCCTTTTCTGGTAATGTTTATATAACCCTTAAACGTGACGGCAAAATTGAATTTTGGTGTTTCAATTTTATCCAATCCAATTTCAAATCCTCGTCCGCTATTAACTGGTGTTAATTTTGAAAAATCGGGCAGCTTTTTCCAATTGCCCTCATACAGAGAAAAATTCACACCATTATTTTCAGCATCAATGAACTGATGAAAAACCGAAACGTTGAAACTATTGTGATATCCTTTCTTAAATGCTTTTGCATTTATCGTTAAGGTTTTGTTTATTTGAAACGGTCCTATATAAAGATTAGAATGCTGATCCGGGTCACTTCCATCAAGAGTGTATCGAATTTCTGAATTCTCTGTAACTGTGTTAATTTTTATTTCGGCTTTTTCCCCCGATTTAAAAAATCCCGCGGCAGGTTCAATCGAAGGGTTTTCTACAAAAGGTTTTGCCAGTACACTTTCCAGATCCCCAGAGATAAAATTATACCGCCCGGATAAAACAGAATAAACTGCATACTGACCATCACGGCGAAGAAATGTAACTCCTTCCGCATCTTTGGCCGAAATTCCGTTTTCAGTAACATTTCCAACACTGTTAGTTGGTATATAAACGGTAGCCGTTGAATTGACAGGTACTTTAATCGTTAACTCTAATTTGTTCTCATTCATTCTCCAGGATGAAGATACCAGTCCTCTGACTGTCTCACGACTAGCTTTAATAAAAGAAATACCCGGTGGAACAAAAGGTTTAATGTTAAACTTCTCAAATCCAGGTCCGGAATCATCAACATCAATTCCAGCAAGAGCTTTATAAAACCATGAATCAATGCTTCCAAGCATCACATGGTTATTCGATCGGCTATTCGGATCCCAGTTTTCGGATAATGTTGTACGATCCTTTATCATATTAATCCAACCAGGATAATCTTTTCGACTGGAAATCAAATAAGCTATATCTGTTTTATTTTGCTGCCAAAGTGCTTCCATCATATATTTTGTTCCAAGGATACCTGTGCTAAGATGACCCTGATGTTCAAATATATTATCCACAAGATTATTCAGTACCGCTTCTTTATCATTTTCGGGCACAATATCCAGAAAGAGAGGAAAGGAGTTTGCAAACTGGCTGCCATTTTCATACTGTTTACTTAGCGGATCAAGAAATTTCCTGTTATATGCATCTTTAATTTCAGAGGAAAGATTAGAGTAGTAGTGCTCATCAGCTTGATGACCAAGTATTTTTGCTGCCTTAGAAACAATACTTGTTACGTAGTAATAATAACCTGTTGTAACGGATAAATGAATGCCTGGTTTCCACCAGCCAGTTCGGTTGGGGCATAGCCAATCATCATATCGGTCTTTTGGCAAAATATGATCTTCTGCTATGCTGCCTAGAAAATCTATATATCGCTTCATAGCATCATAGTGCTCTTCAAGAAATTGGTTATCACCATATTCGCGATAAAAATACCACACCATAAGATGGTAACCGCTGCTCCAGGCAACATCGCTTTCATCTTCGTAAAAAGGACGTGGTGAAATGTATGGAAGATCACCATTTTTAATATTCTGACCATCCTTTACACCATTTAGCCACTTTTGATAGAATAGAGGCATGTTAAAATTGTCAATCGCTTCTTCAGCTGTAACATGAGCATCTCCCATCCAGCCGAGACGTTCATCCCGCTGAGGACAGTCTGTTGGAAATCCCATTAGGTTACTTCGCTGTGACCACAAAATTGCCTTATGAATATTGTTTAGATTTTCATCACTCGTTTCAAATACTCCGGTATGTTCTACGGCAGAGTGTACAACGACTCCCTCTATATTTTTTAGCGTTGGCTCACCGGGAAATCCTTTTAACTGCACATAGCGGAATCCATGATAAGTAAAATGTGGTTCATATATCTCATCCCCATTACCGCTGAGAATGTAAAGATCAGTAGCAATGGCCCCTTCATTAGTTGTTTTATCAATCAAACCGTCGTTACGCAAATTCTCGGCATACTCAATTGTTACATTTTCACCCCTGGAACCTTTTACGGAGAGTTTAACCCACCCGCTAAAGTTCTGTCCCATGTCGTAAACATATATCCCCGGTTTTGGATTGGTTATGGTTTTAGGTTTTAATATCTGAGTTCTTTTTATTGCTTGCATGGCTTGTGGTATTAGCTTTCCCCGGGGTGATTCCAGCACATCGGCACTTTCCCATGATGTATCATTGAAGCTAGGTTTACTCCAGTTAGGGTACTCCTTTGTAGCATCGTAAATTTCACCATCATAAATACAACTGGAGATCACAGGACCAGGAGCTGATTTCCACGATTCATCGGATACAATAACTTCGGAGGTTCCGTCAGCATACTCAAGATGCATCTGTAAATAAGCACGCTTATCACCGAACCACTGCATGTGCCAGCTCCACCACTTTTTTATTGGATTGAACCAACCATTTCCAAGCATGATGCCAAGAGTATTTTTATCTTTCTGCAAAAATTTTGTTACGTCAAATGTGTCGTAAAGAATCGACTTTGTATAAAGTGTTTTCGCTGGAGAGAGGACAAAATCCCCAACAATTTGTCCATTTATGAAAAACTCATAATATCCCAGTCCGGTAACATGGGCAGTAGCCTTAATTATTTTTTTCGTGACATCTAGTTCCTTTCGTAAAAGAAGTGAACGTGGATTCGCATTTGTGGAATCACCTTTCGCATTTATTTGTACCTGGTTATTGTAGTAACCCAATTCTGTCATTGGGTCGCTGTAGCAGGCTTTGCCAATCCATTTTGCCTGCCAGTCTTTATCGTTTAGAATAGCAGTTGAAAAAGTTGCCTGTTCTGAATATTCACTTGCAACTGAATCTTTATCCCAGATCCGAACTTTCCAATAAGCTGTTTGATTGCTGGTAAGAGAAGCACCTTTGTAGCTTATGTGGATTGAATTGCTTGATTCAACTTTACCGCTATTCCACAGATCTCCGATATTTTGATATAGTTTACTTTTACTGCTGGCTATAAGAATCTGGTAGGCTGTCTGTTTTTGCCCGCGTTGTTCTGATTTCATGATCCAACTGAAGCGCGGATGTGCCATATCTAAGTTAAAAGGATTTTCTCTATACTCACATTGCAGTTTCGAAAACCCTACCCCATTATGTTTCTCACAATTGAAAAATAAAACTGAAATAAACAATAGAATAATTAGTTGCTTTAAACTCATAACTTTGATTTTTTTCAATTTGTAAGTATCCCTTTTCTATGTACAACAATTGCTATCCACAAAGCCAATATTCTCATTATTTCGTTTTTTAAAAACTCCCTTTAATTATTTTAAAGACCAACAGGAGCTTTATCCAAATAATGCACATCATAGCTGTATTTAGCCTGATCTCCCGCTTTAAGCTTTTTAACAGTCGGGGTCATTTCCAGATTAATCTGCATTCGTTCAGGGCTCCAGAAAAGGTTAATATGCTCAAAATCTCCCGGGTCAAAACGCTGTTCTACTCCAAAATCCTCCTTTTGATTAAAGTAGGCAATTTCACCACCTTTAAGTCCTTCTTTGACTAAATTGCTTTGACCATCTTTAGGCTTAGCATTTACCCAGCCTTTGTTTACATGGATCCATTCGTCCGCCTTAACATAAAGGCTTACTTCTTTCGGATTATCCGAACCTGATCCTGCATCATATTCAGCATGTACAAGAAAATTGAATGGCCGGGATTCCTCTGCTTTTAATGCCATTTCAAAACGAATCCTATCACCTACTAAACTGATAGTACGCACAATCTTTGCGCCATCCTCTGCTGTTAAGGCTGCTACCATTTTTGCAGGAGTCTTTTCTATTACTTTATATGCCAAAATTCCTTCAGCTTTCGGGCCATCGCCCTGTTGAACCCAATCCTCAAACCGAAAACGATCCAATGCCCTGGCCGCCTTAATCACATTACGTCCTGTTGGTTTGTAGGTCATTTCTACTACTTTTGCATTACTTTCCGGCAATACCAATACTCTCCAAAAATCATTTTCCAAAAGAACTGCTGTCATGCCAGCATAAAGTTTACGCATATTGTTCAGATAGGTATCGATTTTTGTTCCCTCATTGTCCATGCTAACATTATACTTCGCACATAATTCTGCATAGTGATCAAGAAGAGTTTCATTTGCACTTTCGAGATATGGTTTACAGAGGCCGTTCTCATACTTCAGTTCCATAGTAGCGACACTAAGTTTAGCCCGATAAACACATAGACTTGCCTTTTCAACACGCTTAAACACTTTTTCGGATTGTGCCAAAGCTAACGCTTCAGTAAAATATTTATCAATCTGTTTTACAGTTTCAGGATTCAAGCATAAAGAAGCTTCGGTACAAAAAAGAAGGGGATGCCTCTTCTCTTTTTCAATCAGATTGTGATAATAAGTTAGGTAATCAATAATCGGTTGGGCAGATTCAGCATAATGCATACGACAAAACTCCAGAGCTTCCTGCCAACTATCCCGCCCCGGTTTCCAAAGGCATCGCGACATCACATAGTTGCGTAGATCACTCAATTCTGTAGAAAAACCATTTCCCGCAGCCTGCATAAATACTCCACGCCCTTTGTTATTCGCAAAATATTCTACACTTTTCCCAATACTTCGCAGGTTAGGAAATGGAAGTAGATAAGCTTTGAAATTTGTGTTGTAATGCCATATAAAAATATTCTTTGCTATTTTATTCCAGTCATCCATGTCTTTACAGAATTCCTGGTTCATTGCACAACCTGGATCGTCAATAGCATGAAATTCGCAACATTCTATGCTGCATAACTGGATCAACACATTGTCGAGTGCACGGATTGTTTTTGGAGGTTTGCGCGTGTATTCGTACGCATAGGTACCTATCATTACCTCTGGATGCACTTTTCCGATGCGTTCCGCCACAGCATTTACAAAAGAAAGTGTGGCTCCTGCATGGGTTTCTTCCCGAGCATCAATTGCAGCACAAGATTCACAGGTACAGTAGCTTCCATTATCCATTTGAGCGACATTAAAGTTTTTTATCTCCGGATGTTTCTCAATTGCATCCAAAGTGGCCTTGACAACAATGTCGAGCACGTCTGGGTTTGTCATACACAACTGCGGCCCACCTCCATGCATCTCCAATACACGTCTCCCATTCACCAAAGCGTAATATTCCGGATGTTCTTTTCCATATATATTAGGTGGTACAAGATAAGCCACATTATGGCTGACCAGTGTATAACCGGTAATCCCGCCGAGCTTATCCGGACCGCTAACCGTATTTGTTCGCAATTGCGCAGCAAAGGCAGGATTTCTATTCGTTTCACCGTAATATGACCAACGAAAAAAGAAAGACGGTATAAAGCTGTAGTTACGTCCTTTAATCCTAAAGTCCTTATCTTTTCCCTCTGCTGGATAAAACGTGTGATCGTGGGTAAGATACCGCACACCGCAATATGTCTCAAAAAACTCATAAACGCCATAAAGCGTACCACGGGGACGACCGCCATAGATTGCTATCTTGTCCTCGGCAATTTCAATATTAAATCCCTCTTCACCCATTTCTTCCGTGTTGACTTGCAGTCCAGAGGCTGCAACGGCATCGGTGCCTATCAGAATGCTTTTGCCGCTTTGCGAACCGGTGCTGTCAATGACCATTTTTTTTCCGGTAAATTCCTGGAAAAGCCTGATAAATTCTTCCGCCGCATACAATTCGGATTCTGTTGCCCCGGAACTGCATAAAACACGCTCAAAAGTTGACAAGGTCGGACCATCTGCAGGTAAAGCAGCCCATTCTTTTTCTGAAACTTGTGACGATTCCTTTTGTGAACATTGAATAAATAAACTACTTGATAGAAATATACCTATTAAGATTTTGGTCTGCACTGATTTGCTCATCATTTTTTCATTTTTATTAATCCTCTCATATTTTTCTATTCTATAGATTGTTGTCTGTTGTCCCTTCAGTTGTCATAGCCTTAGCACTATGCTCTAATGTTATCATTGTAAGCGAAGTAATGCTGCTTATTAATATTATTTCTTTAAACTTAAACAAAAATTTAAATACAAAATCTCTAAATGAACATTTATTACTCCTGATTCGTTATTCTCATTTAATTGGGGTACCCTTTAGCAAACGCAAGCACCCAACTATGGAAAATGAATCTTTAGTCCGACTATTGGTCAAGATGACAATAGAAAAAGCAATCCAGGAAGTATAACACTCCCAATATTGAACCAAAAGGGTAGGTGAGCTACGTTAATATTTGTTGTTTATTTTCAAGATTTAAGCTGCTATTTTGTTTATTGATATCTCATATCTGAGATTTGGTTTTTGCTTTGTAGTGTGGTGCGTTTTCTGATTGCAGTACTCGAAGTGGTTTTGAACTCCCTCAAAAAGTTCAAAATCATCAGCGCAAGGGTTGAGGTAAATGGAGTCATGCTTGATGCTTTTCCAGAAGCGTTCCATCCAGATATTGTCGATAGCCCTGCCCTTCCATCCATTGAGATTTTGATGTTTTGTTTCTCAAGATGCTGGGTCAAGAGGGCGCTGGTATACTGAGATCCCTGATCACTGTTTATAATTTCGGGCAGGCCGCATTTAATGATTGCGTCATCCAATACTTTTTTGCACCACTTGGTAGACAAAACGTATAAACTGACCACCTAACGGCGCAGTATATTGACCACCTCCCGGCGGACTTTAAGAAAAACAGGGATAAACGAAGGAATCAGTACAATACCCAAATATCTAATGGCGAGGAATACAACACACTCCCCGACAGGGCGCATCTGTACAATTATTTTATTAATTTTAAATGGCTAAAACTATCATGAGAAAAACAACATTCACTGAACATAAGATTATCCCTATTCTTAAACAACAGGAGGCAGGGATTAAAGTAGCTGATTTGTGCCGTTAGCATGGGGTCTGCGGGATCCGCCGGATTTGAAGGATTGCGGCCTTTAGCGG
>CAYHDA010000211.1:0-7593 GCA_964355145.1 uncultured Mariniphaga sp. | reverse complement strand
AAAAAATATTTATTATTTTACCCTATAAAGTTGCATTTATTACTTGAATTCAAGTTTGATATACTGACAAACTTTCAATTGTTTCAATACTTACATCATCAATTGTTTCAATGAGTAGCTGAGCATTTTCGTTTGTTTCAGAAACGATCAATAATAGACCATATCTAATTTGGAAAAGATAACCTAGACTTGGTTCGTTAGCTGAAAATATTGATGTCATAGAAGTGATTTTTATAAACTATGGATTTAGAAAAGTACTACATTTTCTGTCGAAACACTAATGAGTTGAAATAAAAGCAAATGTTGGGCAATTATCTGTCAGATTGAGTGTATAGATGCCTTTCTTTTGTTTTTTTAAGTAGTGAACTGTATTTCCATATTTCTGTCAATTTGATGATTAACATTGATAGTTGCACCTAGGGTGACGCACAACATTTCAGTAAACAAAACCAGTTGTGTTTACTGATCAAATTTGATCAATAAAGCACCTGGTTGCGTTTATTGCAGCCTTATGCAAATGTGGCTTTTGCATTTAAATATTTGATTAGTAGTGCAGTGTTTTTATTCAGGTTATTCATTGGGTTTAGGTTTTTATAATGTTTATGAATACTAAAGATAATGATAAAAAAAGAGGAATTTAGACATCGTTGCAAAAGAGAGGGGCTGAATTAAAACCCAACTACAAAAAATAATTTATCTTGGAGCAATAGATCCGTTAAGCAGGTTTTTAACACCTATAATTTAATCGATGCTTTCTTGTTCATATTTAAACCTTCCAATTCCGCACCTTTTTGATAAGCCTCGTTTGCTTTTTTCAATACTTCGCCTGTAGTTTTATCATCGAGGTAATTCATAATATAAACAGGCGAGTATATGAATTTCCTTGATCTGGACAGTCATACGATCACTTTAATGGATGCTCTTTAAGGGTGAGGTTTCGGAGGGCGGGAGACCGCCATGCAGCTATTGAAACCACCAGCAAGGTCATAGCGCCACCAAAAACAACGGAAGGGATAAGCCCCATAAAACGGGCTGCGACACCAGACTCAAAGGCTCCCAGCTCATTTGATGATCCGATAAAGATACTATTAACTGCTGCAACTCTCCCTTTCATCTCATCGGCTGTAAATAATTGTAAAATACTTGATCTGATAATTACACTGACATTATCGAATACACCACTCAGAAAGAGGCAGAAAGCAGAAAGTATAAAGCTCGACGAAAGGGCGAAAACGATCATACAAATACCAAATCCAAAAACGCTGTATAGCAATTGAGGTCCGGAACGCGATACCGGAGGTCTGAAAGTCAGGATCACTGACATCAGAATTGCTCCGGCAGCCGGACAAGCTCTTAACAACCCAAGCCCTTCGGGGCCCACTTTTAAAATATCTGAAGCAAAAACAGGCAACATTGCCACTGCTCCGCCAAAAAACACAGCAAACATATCAAGCGTAAAAGCGCTTAAAAGCACCTGATTACGAAATACATAAAATATTCCTTCCTTAATTCTGTCAAACATTCCTTCAGCTGCCCCGGCAACAAGGGCAACCTTACCAGGACTTTTAATAAACAAAAGAATAATTGCACAGAACAGGTAAAAAACAAACACCAGGGTATAAGCAGGTATAATTCCGAAAAAACCGTATACCAAGCCTCCGATAGCCGGACCGGTGACCGCCGCAACGTGCCAGACTGTACTGCTCCAGGTTGCAGCTCCCGTAAGTAATTTTCGGGGAACCAGCTGACCTAGTAATGCGGTATTTGCAGGCATCAGAATTCCCCGAACCAGCCCTGTGATGAATATAGTAACAAAAATGGGAGCAACACCCCAGAATTGTTGAATATTCAAAGTTGGAACACTATAAATCAATAATAAGGCTGATCCAAATAAGAGTAGAAATGTAGTATAGAATATGATTTTTTTCCGATCCCAGATGTCCACAAAATGACCCGCAAATAAAGCAATACTCACTTGAGGAATTACTTCAGTCAAGCCAATCATTCCAAGCGAAAGTACATCTTTGGTGATATTGTACAACTGCCAGCCCACAATTACAGATTGCATTAACGTTGCCACAGTCATTAAAAACCGATAAGCGAGAAAAAGTCTGAAATCACGGTAGTGTACGACTTCAAAAGCCTCGCCTGATAAAATTTTCTTCATAAAAAGCACTAAATTGCTATCCCGTGACCCGACCACGAGAAAAAATTGCCAATAATCGTTTAATTGTAACCTCTCTAAATGTACCAATCAAGTCATCGGCATGTGAGAGTTCATGAGCACCAACGCTATCAGTCTGAATAGCAACGCATACCATATCAGCACTTTTTGCAGCAAGGACTCCGTTCGGCGAATCCTCGAAAACGATACAATTTTCCGGCTCTGCTCCGATTTTCTGAGCTGCAAGAAGATAAACATCCGGTGCCGGTTTACTTTTCCCAGCCTCTTCTGTAGTGACAACAGCGTCAAAGATTGAAAAAATTTCACATCTTTCCAATAATATTCTTGCCATCCCGGGCGATGAAGAGGTAGCCACAGCCAAACTTAAACCGGCTCTCTTTATCTCGTCAAGCAAAGTAAGCGCTCCTTCATTGAGATGAATCCCGGGAAGGTTTTTAAAATAATCGCATCGAAATGCCTCATCCCGTTCAAGAAGTTCTGCGATTGTTTCCGATAGACCAAACCTTGATTTAAGATCTGTGTACATAAAATCACCCGCAGTTCCCAAATAGGTGCGATGAATTTCTGCAGAGACATTAATCCCCAATTTATCGAAAATGATTCTCTCTATCGCGTAATGAATGGGTTCACTGTCAATTAACACTCCATCCATGTCAAAAATTACTGCTTTCAAATTTTCCATTAATCAATAAGAAACGAATGAATTTAAGTATTCATTTTTATATTGCTCAAATTAACGCAATAGTTCCGAATTTTTCCATTAAATTTTAACTTTGCCTTAAATAGTTAGCAAAAATATCAGTAGTGCTTCATAACAGGTCCTTTGCGTGAAAACCATTTTTATAAGATATGGATTAATAGCCTTATTGGCTGTATTGGTTCACAACCTGTTAACTTTTGCTGCAATCCCAACATCAATTGGGAAGTATCCTGCTGATCTTCGGACCATTTCCGTAAAAGTTAAACTCACCACCAAAGATTCTTTAGCACCTGAAACTCCTGTTAATGACCTTTATCTTAAGAACCGCTTTACCAGCATAAAGCCACCAAACAACAGAAAGGATACTATTCGGAAACCGGTTGAGAAAAACATTGATCTCCTGAAGAAAAATTCACTATCCACATTAAAAAGCAAAGGGGAAAATAATTTTATCACCAGAAATTTATTTTCGCTGATCATAAAAGAAAACCAGACATTCAAAGCTCAGATGGGGGTGAACAGTTCGCTATATTTTATTCCATTTTCCGGCCATAAGATCAGGAATATTCGCATTCAGCAGCTTGACATCTTCGGGCCAACCCTGCAGGACACTTTGAAGGAGGCTTCAAGCTGGTTGGAAAAAAGTGGCAATACTATTCATATGAAAACCACAGAGCATAAATTGCGCGGACAATTACTATTCAGTCCGGGTGAGAAGTTAAGTCCATTATTAATGGCTGAAAATGAAAAAATAATACGTGATCTCCCTTACATTCAAGATGTTGCCATCATAATTACCTATAATTCAGCAGATGTTAATGAAGTAGATGTTTTAGTGATTGTAAAAGAGCGGTTCGAATATGGAGTAAGCGGCAACGTTGGTTCCAATTCTTCAGAACTGGAGATAATTGATCAGAATATGTTTGGAATTGGCCACCAGTTATCAGCAAAAATGGCATTAGACCGGTCTAATAAACCCTACTGGGGTGGAAAGTTTAATTATGAAATTACCGATTTGGGTGGAAAGTTCATCAGAACTGGTTTGGGATATATTGATACCTATAATAAAAGGGGGTGGAACACATACCTTGAAAAGCGGTTTATTGCTTCAAAAGAAGATTGGGCAGGAGGAGTCTCATTTGAAAGAATTTTTTCTGATCGCTTTTTAACACCGTATGCTTATACTAAATCGGATACCGCGGCTTCCTATTTAAACTCTGATATCTGGTACGGCAAACAAATAAAAAGCAGGGCAGGCTATTCTTCTGCAGGAAATATAATGATCGCCGGCAGATATCTCCATCAGAATTATTTCAATAATATAGCTGGTTCAGGAGAAAACAGCTTTTTCAGAAATCATGATTTCATAATTGGTTCTATCGGTCTGGGCAAACGTTCACTATTTAAGAACAACCAGATTTATGGTTATGGAATTACCGAAGATATCCCTTACGGACGATATGCTGAAATGGCAATCGGGCTTGACGTTGAGAAAAACCTGACGCGACCCTATTTCCACTTCAGCTATTCTAAAGCAAATATTCTTAAGGATGGAGCTTACTTTAAGTGGCAGGCAGGAATAGGAGGATTCCTGAATAATTCGCAAATAGAGCATGGTGCAATTCTTTTAAGAACCAATTACTTTTCCAAATATGTTTACCTTAATCATCACCCATACCGTTTTTTCGTTAATCTGGAATTGTTGAGTGGTATCAATCGCTATCAGGAGGAATATCTTGTAATTAACCGCAAATTCGGGCTTCGTGATTATTTCTCACTTGACACAAAAGGAACCAATCGGATAAAGCTCAATATTGAATCTGTCCGGTTTTGGGGATGGAATTATTCCGGGTTCAGAATCGCACATTATTTTTATGCGGATGCTGCTTTTCTTTCAAATGACATAAAAAAAATACTCCGCGATGATTTTTATACCGGGTTCGGAGTCGGCATCCGGATTCATAACGAGTCGCTGGTATTCAACGTGCTCGAGATCAGGTTAAGCTGGTTACCATTTGCACCCAAAGACCAGGCATTTATTTTCAATGCCTTTGGACAACCCAAAGCGAAATTTGATGATTTCTTAGGAGGAAAACCTCAGGAAATTCTTTATCAGTGAGCCCGGCAGATCAAAGCAAGATTTACACAGCCCGCTTTTTGATAATTACGGCATCCTTGTGAAACCCTTTGAATAATTCGTAACATCTGTAACTGCACGCGAGCGCTCCATTGAAAAGATCAATTTTCTTAGCCGGTTTTAAACCAACACTCTTCATTCCATCCAAAGAACTTGAAATAATCCAGGCTTCAAAGCCTGAAAATTTGTTCTTCAAAGTATTTCCAACCGAGGCGTACAGATCGGCAATTGACTGAGGTTTCATTCTTTCCCCATAGGGTGGATTCGTAATAATTATGCCATTAGAGAAAGGTGGTTCCAAGTCCAGAAAATCATTAACCTGAAGGTCTATAACTTTAGAAAGACTGGCATTATTAATATTAGCCCTTGCTATCGCGATGTCCTTAACCGAAATGTCTGAACCAATTATTTTCCCGCTGTATTTCTTTTCATAATCACCATTACAAATTTCAGCAAATAACTTTTCATTAAAATCAGGCCACTGTTCAAAGCCAAATGACTTGCGATACATTCCTGGAGGGATTCCTTTTGCTATCATGGCTGCTTCGATTACCAAAGTACCCGATCCACACATTGGATCAAGGAAATCTTTAGTTCCATTCCAACCGGTCAAAAGTATCATTCCAGCTGCAAGCACCTCATTTATAGGTGCATCTCCCTGACCAATCCGATAACCTCGTTTATGAAGCGATTCTCCCGAACTGTCTAACGAGAGGATGCAATGATTGCCCATGAGATAAACATTAATGCGGATATCGGGATCCTCAGCATTTACCGAAGGACGCTTTCCTGTCGCTTCACGAAAGTGGTCTGCAATGGCATCTTTCACTTTTAGCGACGCGTACATCGAGTTAACAAACATTTCCGACTGAACCGTGCTGTCTATCGCAAAAGATTTTCCAAGTGCAAGGTAGTTGGTCCAGGGTATTTTTTTCGCGAGATCATACAGTTCGTCACGTTTTGTAACCTTAAATTCAGCAATTGGCTTAAGTATTTTCAACGCAGTACGAAGGTGAAAATTAGCTTTGTACATCATCTCCTGATCTCCGGTAAAAGATACGGCACGTCTTTCAACAGTTACCATTTCAGCACCTAATGACCTGATTTCTTCGGCAAGAACGTTTTCGAGTCCGGCGAATGTTTTAGCAACTATTTTAAACTTATTCACAACTATTATTCAATTATTATAATTAATTATATGCCACCTCCATTGGAGAAGTCGGCGTTTCGGGTCTTTGTCTGAACTACTCTGGAGAAAGCGGGAAGATCGTTTGTGACCCACACATTTCCTCCAATCACAGAATCATGGCCAATTACAATCCGGCCAAGAATTGTTGCATTGGAATAAATGATAACATTATCTTCAACAATAGGATGTCTGGGAATACCTTTGACCGGATTCCCTTGCTCATCGAGCGGAAAGCTCTTGGCCCCAAGGGTAACTCCCTGGAAGAGTTTTACGTTGTTCCCGATAATACTGGTCGATCCAATTACGACACCTGTTCCGTGATCAATCGTAAAGTATTCACCGATTATGGCTTCCGGATTAATATCAATCCCTGTTTCTGAATGCGCCATCTCAGTGATTATTCGGGGAATAAGCGGAACTCCCAATACAAACAAGCTGTGAGCCATACGGTAACTGGAGATCGCTCTGATAGCCGGATAGCAAAAAATAACTTCACCAACACTATTAGCTGCCGGATCACCGTAATAGGCTGCATTAACATCAGAAATAAGGATTCTGCGCAACTCAGCAAGTCCGTTAACAAATTCTGTAGCAATGCTTTCCGCTTTCGTCCTTTTACCGGTCAGATCACGATCAATTTCAGTTTCCGATACAAAGCATAATCCGGAAAAAATCTGATCTGCAATGAGTTCATAAACCTCGTCAACCAGCACACCCATGTAATAGTGAAGTGTTTCGGATCGTAGATTAATCTCTCCAAAGTATCCCGGGAAGATAATTTGCCGGACTTTTTCAACGATTACCCTTAATTTCTCTGTTGAAGGCATCGACTCTCCTGTCCGGTGTCTGTGACACAGAATGTCGAATGAGCTGGCATCAACTAAAGAGCGGACGGCTGAATTAGTCCACGATCCCGCTTGTTGTTCTGTATTATCGGTCATTATCAAAAGCAAATAATGGTGTACTCAAGTAGCGTTCACCTGTATCGCAGATGATGGTGACAATCATTTTTCCTTTATTTTCAGGTCGTTTGGCTATTTCAAGTGCAGCATATACATTAGCACCTGCAGAGATACCGCAGAATATTCCCTCGTGCGTTGCTAATTTCCGTGCGGTTTCAAATGCATCAGCTGCCGAGACTTTAAAGATCTCGTCGTAGGATGCGGTATTCAGTACCTGGGGTACAAAACCAGGACCAATTCCCTGAATTTTGTGCGGTCCCGGGGCTCCTCCTGATAAAACCGCCGAATCTTCAGGCTCCACTACCACAGAATAACAAGAAGATTTTTTTGATTTAATCACTTCAGAAACACCGGTAATGGTTCCTCCCGTTCCTGAACCCGCAACAAAAATATCAACTAATCCGTCTGTATCTTCCCAAA
>CAYHDA010000210.1:0-7611 GCA_964355145.1 uncultured Mariniphaga sp. | reverse complement strand
GTTTTTCGCAAACAGTATCGCGGAATATTAAAACCGCTGAATACCGCGCATTGCAAAAAAAACTCTGTACGGGATGGAATACATGGTACAACCATAGTTTTATGTCACACGTTTTATTGCCGGAGGGGTTTTCAATCAATATATGCGTGGCTCGTCCAGGCCTCTGGGAGACGGGCTTCCTGAGGGAGAATTACAAAGGTTCGAAATCGCTTCCACGCCCTGAGGAAGTTAAACCTGGTTTAAGATCGGATGACGGGAGTTATACGAGTGTGGAAGTTAAATTTAAGGAGGAAGTCATTCAAGTCCAAAGTGCAGTAGATGGTGACGATCAGCTGATTTTAGTAACTCCGGCAAAACCTTCCAGAAATCAGCTTGTTATTGAAGCCGGACTCCCGTGGGACCGTGCCGGGATGATTGGTGTTGAGGAAAATATGCTCTCAGGAAGATTTCCGTACCGAACGATTTCTGTGCGTACCACCGAATTGCCTGTAAAAGACGGATATGTAGTCAGCTACAATCCCCATCTTACGGTTCCGTTGTCGAAGGAAGTAGGAATCTATACAGGAAAATTCCGGACACTGTCCGAAATTAAAAATATTATTGAAAAAAACCGTGCTGTTCAACAGAAACGGATCGACAGTTATGGAAAATTATCGGAGGCATTTAAGGCAATGCAAACGATTCTGGCGTGGAATACGATCTATGATGCACCTAATAACAGGGCAATTACACCGGTAAGCAGGTTCTGGAATCACAGCTGGGGCGGTTTTGTGCTCTTCGACTGGGATACCTATTTCGCAAGTTATATGTGCGCAATGTTCAACAAAGAACTAGCCTATGCCAATGCCATTGAGATCACCAAGACAATTACTCCGGATGGCTTTATCCCCAACTACCAGGCACCGTTTGGGGTCACATCCTGGGACAGGTCGCAGCCACCGGTGGGAAGTCTGATCATATACGAAATATACAAACGTTACAATGAAAAATGGTTGCTGGAGGAGGTATACGATGAGCTGATTTCGTGGAACCGCTGGTGGCCAAAAACCAGGGATGTAGGGGGTTATCTCGCCTTTGGCTCCAATAATGTTCCGGATTCGCTGCGTACAATCGAAAAACATAATATGCAGGCAGCAAAATATGAATCACTGGATAACTCACCACTGTATGACGATGTTCCGTTTAATCCGGTGACGCACACTATGGATTTAGCGGATGTAAGCCTGATGAGCTATTATGTAATGGACTGTGATGCACTTGCAAAAATTGCCGCAGTATTGGGCAAAAAATCAGACATCCCCGGGCTGCAGGAGCGTTCTGCCAAATATGGTAAAAGATTGGCAGCAATGTGGGACGATAAGGAGGGCATATTCCTCAACAAACGACTCGATACAGGTGAGAAATCGCACCGGATTGCACCAAATAATTTTTATCCGATGCTCGCCAAAGTTGCCACACAGCATCAGGCAGAAATTATGATCAAAAAACATTATTTTAATCCTGACAAATTTTATGGAGAATTTGTAATGCCTTCTATATCACGAAATGACTCTGCTTTTAAAGATAACAGCTATTGGCGTGGACGGATTTGGGCACCCATGAATTTTTTAGTTTATCTGGGTATGAGGAATTATAACCTTCCTGAAGCGAGAAAGGATTTGGTCGCAAAATCAATGAGTCTGCTGATGAAATCGTGGAATGAAAACGGAGCTGTTTTTGAAAATTACAACAGTGTAACCGGTCGTGGAGATGACAAAACCAGTGCCGACCCCTTCTATCATTGGGGAGCATTGCTCGGATTTATGTCTTTTATTGAAGAAGGATACATGGACCAGCCCGTAAACATAGTAAAAAGCATCAAAAAATAAACTGAACATGAAAAGAACGATTATTTCAACTCTTGCCCTGTTGCTTTTGTTAGGCACACTTTTGGCGCAGGAGAAAAATGCATCGGAGATGGCTAGAATGCGAACAATGGTGTACACCGAGGATCCGCAGCTGAATTCCATTGCAGAAAAGATATTTTCACAATGTATTTTTTCCAAATTACTCGCACCCCTTCCTCCTGCCATGCCCAACAAATGGTTCTCACCGGGAGGTGGTTATGTCGGACAATGGGTATGGGATACTCAATTTGTTCTGGCAGCCTATGCTCCAATGGGCGAGGATGCAGTGATCCGTGGTGTGTTCGATAATTACTGGCAGACGATTGCCAATAATCCTGAAGCACCTTTAGGTTCGTATCGCTACGGCATGGTACCAAATTTTCTGAAAGACTGGCCCCCACTTGGTTATTCACAGATCCCGATACTCGCTTGGGGCATGCTGCAGGTATACCGGCAGACCGGCGACCGCGAGTTGCTAAAACAGGCGTTACCTTATCTGATCGCTTTTGACCATTGGTATTCCACCGAGCGTGATGTGGACAATGATGGACTGATTGAGTATGGGGCCTATAAGCCGATCGGTAAAGCGGGAATGCTGCAGACGGCCCGTTACGAGACGTTTGATTTTTTTCCGTCAATGGACACTATGAAGATGACAAAACATCCCACCCGCAATGAAGGCGGCGAATGGTATGGCAATGTTGAGGGAGTAGAACAAACCTGTTTCCTGCTGATGAGCGAGCGTGCGCTGGTTGAAATAGCCGGTATTCTGGGTGAAAAAAAGTTGGCAGTACAATACGAAAAAATCATTCGCCGGCGGGTCAATGCTATACAGAAAAAAATGTGGGATCCAGGAGAGAAATTCTTTTATAGTCTTGACCGTGATACTGACCGACCGATTTCGGTGCGCTCCATTCAGGGATTTCTTACCCTTTGCTGTGATGCGGCTACAGAGGAACAGGCCAAAGCGCTTGTTGCTGAGTTGAAAGATACTTCGCGGTGGTGGTGTGCCTATCCCGTTCCAACCGTTGCAATCAATGATCCGAAATTTAGTCCAAAAGGGTTTTGGCGTGGTGATATGTGGCCGGTTACCACATATCTAGTTGCTTATGGATTAAACAGATATGGCTACCACGATGAAGCACGGCAACTGACCGACAAGATCGTGGGTTTATTTGAGCTCAACGGTGTCAATGAACGTTATAATGGCATCACCGGACAACCGCTTGGAGTTCAAGGTCTGGGTATGTCGTGTTCCGTGTGGAGTATGATTGTTGAAAATTACTATGGTATAACGAACGACTATAAAACCATCTGTTTGCCCAAAGGGGCAAAAGGACGCCACCTGAAACTTGGACAGCTCGAAGTCACTTATCCTGAAGATAATCAGGTTGTGGTATGCTCCGGTTTCGAACGAAAATTTAAAGTGGTTTTTCCTTCAGTCAGCTCTAAAGCACAGTTTACTGTCACTTGCGATGGTGTTATATTGCCGAAAGGTGCATTACAAACTTCGGCAGGATGGGTTGAATTCAACACCGAACCCAACAAACATTACCTTATTAAATCTGATCAAATCCAATTATAAAATGGCACAAGAGCAAAGTCAGAATCAATTAAAAAAGTTGTTTTTATCGATATGTAGTGTTGCGATGTTAGGCAATTTTACGGTTGCAAAAGAGCAGAAAAATCCAAATATCATCTTTATTCTTGCCGATGATTTAGGCTATGGTGACGTATCGGCCCTGAATAAAAATTCGAAGATAACAACTGCCAATATTGACCGGCTCGCAGGGCAGGGTGTCGTTTTTACAGATGCTCACTCCAGTTCAGCTGTTTGTACTCCAACGCGTTACGGAATATTGACCGGACGGTATAACTGGCGTTCAACTTTGAAAAGCGGAGTTTTGATGGGATATAGTCCTGCCCTCATTCCCCGGGAACGGAAAACCGTTGCGGCGTTGCTTAAAAGTGAAAATTACCAGACTGCGTGTATCGGTAAATGGCACCTTGGATGGGAGTGGAATAATATTGAAAAAGGGAATGACAGCATCAACTACGCCAAACCGATCAAATACGGACCAACGACCTTAGGATTTGATTATTTCTATGGAATATCGGGATCGCTGGATATGGATCCATATGTTTATGTGGAAAATGACATGCCAACAGCCCTTCCAGACAGGATAACCCAGAGTAAAGGGATGAAAATGTGGCGCAAGGGACCAACGGCATCAGATTTTGACCACGAACAGACGTTGCCAAACCTGATTAATCGTGCGGAAAAATACATTACTGAAAAGTCAAAGGATAAAGAACCTTTTTTCCTGTATCTGGCTCTGCCCGCTCCTCATACCCCTATTTTGCCAATTAAAGAGTTTCAAGGAAAATCGGGACTCAATCCTTATGGTGATTTTGTTTTAATGGTAGATGCAATGATTGGGAAAGTGATGGCTGCAATGGATAAAGCGGGCATAAGTGAAAATACGATCTTGGTTTTTACTTCAGACAATGGGTGCAGTCCTATGGCGAATTTTGGTGAGCTGAAGGGCAAAGGACACAATCCAAGCTATATTTTCAGAGGACACAAGGCTGATTTATTCGATGGCGGACACCATATTCCATGCATTGTCAGGTGGCCTGCAAAGGTAAAGCCACACAAGGTGGATCAAACCATTTGCCTGACTGATTTTTTTGCAACATTCTCTGCTGTAGCGAACTATCAATTAAAGGCCAGCGAAGGGGAAGACAGCTATAACATCCTTCCGCTGCTTCTGCAATCCCATCCGAAAGAGGTGATCAGGGAAGCGACAGTTCATCATTCGATCGAAGGAGCATTTACCATACGCAAGGGCGACTGGAAATTATTATTCTCCCGTGGTTCCGGAGGATGGAGCTCGCCCAAACAGAACGAGAAAAATTATCAATCGCTCCCTCCGTTCCAACTTTACAATATGAAATCCGATCCAGGGGAGAGCAAAAATCTTTGTGATGTGTATCCTGATATTGTCAATGAATTAAAAGCTTTGATGGTAAAATATATTAAAGACGGACGGAGTACGGCAGGGGTAGCTCAGAAGAATGACGGGAAAGAAATTGTATTTGATTAATCTATTTCATAAATTAATTGACAGGTTATGATTCGGATATCATTAGTTTTTTCAGTAGCTGCCATTGGCGCAATGGCCTCGCCTGCCTTTGCAAAAACGGAACAATCGAAGAAGCCCAACATCCTGTTCATCCTTGCTGACGATTATGGATGGAGTGACATGAGCTGCTCGGGAAGCAATTATTACGAAACGCCCCATCTCGATCGGCTGGCTGCAGAGGGAGTCCGGTTTACGCATGCTTATTCTGCCTGTTCCGTCTGCAGTCCTTCGCGGGCCACCATACTAACCGGGCTATACACTTCAAGGCACGATATCACCAATTTTATCGGCGCCGCCTCGGGTGAAGCGTGGAGGAACGCAAATCGTTTTTCAAAGCTGTTACCTCCCGAATATGCCCATAATCTGGCGGCTGGTACAACTACAATTGCTGAGGTGCTGCATCAAAATGGGTATAAAACATTTTTCGCAGGGAAATGGCACCTGGGGAGTCAGGGTTCTTACCCCGAGGATCATGGATTCGATATCAATATCGGTGGTTACGAAGCCGGCAGTCCGGCAAAGGGTTATTTTTCGCCGTACAAAAATCCCAAATTAACAGATGGACCTGCGGGTGAAGATCTCTCTATCCGTCTGGCAAAAGAAACTGCAGGTTTTATAAAGGAGCAAACTTTAAAAAACAAAAATCAGCCGTTTTTGGCTTATCTCTCCTTTTATGCCGTTCATTCCCCGATTCAGACCACCCGGGAACGATGGCTTTACTTCAGAGATAAAGCTGAAAAACAGGGAATCCCAAATTCCGGTTTCATTTTTGACCGGACGTTGCCCGTGCGTCAGGTTCAGGATAACCCTGTTTATGCTGGATTAGTTCAGCAAATGGATGATGCCATCGGTATTGTACTGAATCAACTCAAAGCATTGGGCCTCGATAAAAATACAATGGTCATTTTCACCGCCGATAACGGAGGGGTCTCCTCTGGTGATGCTTTTTCAACTTCTAATCTGCCGCTCCGTGGCGGGAAGGGGCGGCAATGGGAAGGGGGGACCAGGGTTCCGCTGATCATTCGTTGTCCGGGTGCCGGGGAAGATAAAACCTGTGAGGTCCCTGTTATGGGGATCGATTACTTTCCTACCATATTGGAATATGCGGAGTTAAGGTTGAATTCCCAAAAGCCAGTCGACGGAGTGAGTATCCTTCCCCTGGTAAAAAATCAGAAAATTGATAAAAGGTCGCTTTACTGGCACTATCCTCATTATGGTAATCAGGGAGGAGAACCTTCCTCAACGATTCTGGATGGCGACTGGAAATTAATCTTCTACCATGAAGATGGCCGGAATGAACTCTATAATCTGAAAATTGACGAGGCAGAATCAGAACCATTGAATGCACAATATCCTGACAAGGTCAAGGACTTAAGATCTAAGCTGGATAGTTGGCTCCGGGAGGTAAAGGCAAAGATACCACAGGCCGATCCGCTTTACGATCCAATTAAAGAACATCAGTTCAAGGTGCGAAACAGAACTACAACATTACAAAACGTTGAAAATGCCAGGGTAATGATGCTGTCGAAAGATTATCAGCCCAATAAAGACTGGTGGGGAAGTAAAATCACAAATGATTAAAAAACCTTTTATAAGATCCACATGAAAAAACACACATTCTTCAAATTACTGTTTTGCCTGGCGTCTTTTATAAATTCGTCACTTTTTGCACAGCAAAAAATTGATACATTGAGGTACCAGCCCTTTGTCTGGAAGTCGGAAGTCCCTTCTGACAATCCGTTTAAGTTGTCCAAAGAATTGACAAATATAAAGTTCTTAGGACTAAAAAGCGGTTTCCATTGTGGCGACACCTGGTATCCGACCTGGGCTGCAGATGGCAATCTCTACTCCCCATGGACCGATGGCACTACAAATGGCGTCAATTCGTGGTCGAGCGGATTTTTCAATAACGGGGAGGCTAACGGGGATGGCAATGTGACCCGTAAAGCCACGACCGGACAGGCTGTTATTCGTGGCGATGACCCAATGAATCTGAAGGTTGAAGTGCTCGGATTGTCGCAGGCTGATCCTTATCCCTACGGTGGCCGGTATCCTTGCGGCAGCCTGATCTATAACGGAATATGGTATTATAGCACCTACTGTCTTTCACCCTATGGGATTACCCAATATGGCGACAAAAGCTATAACTGGCCACAGCTAGGACCAGTGGTTGGATTCCGGTACTCGACTGACTTTGGGAAAAATTGGATCGAAACTAAGCATAAACCTTCGAAACCGCTTTTTAATGAGACAGGACTGGGAGGTTATCCGGTAAAAATCGGGACTCCCCATTTTGTTGATTTTGGTAAAAATATGGAGTATTCTCCGGATGGAAAGGCATACCTGGTTGCCCATGGGTCGGACCTAAGCGTTGCTGAAAGTTCATTTTATCACAACAGCTGGATAACTGGCGATCAGATCTATCTTATCCGGGTTACTCCCTCTGTGGAAAATATGAACGAAATGTCGAAATATGAATATTATGCGGGGAAAGACTCAAAAGGTGACCCGGTCTGGACAAATGATTTTCAAAAAATCAAGCCATTGCTTGAATGGCGCGAAAACATGGGATGCGTAAC
>CAYHDA010000209.1:0-7640 GCA_964355145.1 uncultured Mariniphaga sp. | reverse complement strand
CAGAATGTCATAAGTAATAAACTAATAATTACCTCCAAGGATTACATCGCATTAATATTGGCAACGCTTTCTGCGAACTTATCCATATCCATTTCAACAAAATAATTCTTTACACCACCAATTTCAGCAGCATTGTAAAATGATTTCCATTCGACAACGCCTTTGCCAACAGGTACTTGTTTGTTTTCAGTGGCAGACCAGTCTGCCAGATGAGCCGAAATAAATCTGCGGGGGTATTTGATAAAATAGGTCTCAGCCTTATACCCGATGCTGATTACCGCAACCTGAAACTGCATTTTAACAAGGTCAGGGTCTAATTTCTGGAGTAATTTGTCGTAGATAAGTTCACCTTCGAGCTTTTCAAATTCCATGTGATGGTTGTGATATCCCAGCTGGATGCCGGCTTTCTGCGTTTTGATTCCCATCTCATTCAGCTGGTCGGCCGCCTTTAGCCAGTCGCTCATCGTGGCCTCTTTTGGTAGTCCGGCACTTGATGCGATCATCTGTGTTAATCCGAGATTACCGGCAAATTCGATACGCGCATCAAGATTGTTCTTCAATTCTTCCATCGTGAAGTGCGAGCTTGCGCATGTAAGCCCAGAACCGATAATGATTTTACGCATGTCTGCCGGATTGATTTTCATGAGCGGTTCAAATCCGGAGGTGATATAACCTGCCGGGGAACACATTTCAACCTCCTGATAACCCAATTTCGCCATCATCTTTAAAGTGCCCGGAAAGTCTTTTACCAGCATCTCCCGGATGGTGTAAACCTGAAATCCAACCGGATGCCGGGGATGCGAACCGGCAATATCTGCCCTTCCGGTTAAAGGGAACTGTGTGATCAGCGCGGTGGTACCTAATCCCAGCAGGCTTTTCCCGATAAATGTTCTTCTGTCAATGTTCTTCATTCGTTTAGTTTTAGTTTTCGATTTCTTGGTTCTTTCAGATGGATTTCGACCTCATCACTCCCTCGATCCATCGTGCCCGGCATTTTTTTCTTAGATCGAATCAGGATTCCATCCTGGGCGGTATGTCCGAGATAAATAGTTGTTAGCTTCAGGAATATTGGTAATTGTTGCTTTTGCAGCATCGTATTTCAACAGCCTACCCGTTCGGAGCGCTGCAGCATACAGATTCATTGTTTCGGTAATCGATTTTGCCTCGGCGAAATTACCCGGACACTGTTTTCCACTACGGCAAGCATTCAAAAAAAGCTGAAATCCATTTAGTTTGGTAGTTCTTGTGGCGGACAAAGGTATTTCTATTCCTTTCATCCGCTTAGCAGGGATCAGCCTGGGATTATCGACATGAAATCCGGCAAGTATTTTTCCTTTGTCACCAACGAACATCATCCCTTCAGGTTCCAGCTCCGCACCGTCTTCAAGCAGCTCGTCCGGAACGCGCGGACGCATCCCACCGTCATACCAGCATAAATCGACTGCCGGCCGGTTCCCTTTAGCCGGATATTTAAACCGTACCGAACAAGCCATCGGGAAGGAAAAGTCGTTCTTTATCTTAAATGCTGTTGAGTCGCGCAGACCACAAACATGGCTTAGATTAGGCTCAATGATGGTTGGTGAATCGAGCTCAAGTGCTTTAAATACGGTCCAGAGGCTATAATGACCCATATCGGCCATCGATCCTCCTCCAAAATCATACCAGCCCCTGAATACCATATTGGTGTAATTTGGATGGTAAGGGCGGTCGGCTTCGGGACCTAACCATAAATCCCAGTCAAAATTTTTAGGAATTGGCGGAGCATCAGTTGGCAATGTGGGATATTGGGGCCACACTGGCCGGTTCGACCAATTGTGTACCTCTTTGAGTGTTCCGATTTTTCCTTCATTAATCCATTTCATGACCAGTTCCATCGAACCGTTATAATCCCACGGAATAAGGTGCGTGGTAACGTTTGGATTGTCTTGTGCCATCCCGATTACCTTTTTCCCTTCTAATAGTCTGTTGGATAATGGTTTGTGGATAGAAATATGCTTGCCTTTTTTAATGGCTGCCATTGCGATCAATCCATGAAGATGATCAGGAGTCATCACTTTGATGGCATCAAGATCTTTTTCTTTTTCGAAAAGTTCCCTGAAATCGGCATATGCATTGCATCCGTTAACCTTCTGCTCCGGTCTGAATTTATGGTAGTATTCATCAATTATAGCTTTTCCGTTATCGCGTCCTCCGGGTATGGTGTTTTCACCGCCTGAACTCCATCCGGGATTGTTCAGTTTTTTACGGATCTCATCCCGGAGTCCGGTTTTCCCCCAGTCAAGATAGCCGACCGCCTCTTTTCGGGGATCGCAGACTGCTATAATTTGCAGTTCAGGAATATCCAGAATAGGAAGTAATTCCCGCAATCCCTGGGTGCCGGCACCTATATAAGCTAGGGTTGTTTTATCACTTGGAGCAATAAATCCTTTTCCTCCAAGCACGTGGCGTGGAACGATGGATAGTGCAGCAGCGGCTGCTGTCGTTGTGCCAATAAAATTTCTCCGGCTCACAGATGTCTTACCGGTCGATGCTTTCTCATCGCTTTTAATCGGTTTATCCGATTTGTTTTGTTTAATTGGCTCATTCATGGCAACTTATATGTTAGTTATACAATTGGCAGAAGTATAATAAAAAGAGCAGTCTGAGATTATCTTAAGAAATAATAATTGTCGAATTGCACAGAAATTGGTTTGGTATCAGGTAATTTAAAACCAAAATTAATCAATAGTTTGAAATATCAAAGTGAAAGGGTTGTTTTTTTGCTAAACATAATTTAGAGGGTATGGAAGGGGGTACACAGGTTTACGCAGGTTTGTAAAAGGGTTACGGGTTACGGGTGGACAGGTAACTTGTAACTTTGTAACTTGTAACGAGTAACTTGTAACTGGTTACGAAGGGGGTACACAGGGTTACGCAGGGTTGTAAAAGGGTTACGGGTGGACGGGTAACTTGTAACCTTGTAACTTGTAACGAAGGGGGTACACAGGGTTACGCAGGGTTGTAAAAGGGTTACGGGTTACAGGTAACTAGTAAACTTGTAACCTTGTAACTTTGTAAATTGTTACAAAAGGGTTACGGGTTACGGGTGAACAGGTAACTTGTAACCTTGTAACTTGTAACGAAAGGTTACGGGTTACGGGTTACGGGTGAACAGGTAACTTGTAACCTTTTAACTTTTAACTTGTAACTTGTAACTGCTAGCTGGTTGCGGGTGTCCGGTAACCTTTTGATTCCCGGCTGTTTGTCCTTTACACTCAGGAAATCAACTTAACGAACTCTATTCTATTCCTCGAGAGGGTGATTTTCTGATCGTGTTCCAGTTTTTTCAGCAGGCGGGAGATCACTTCCCGTGATGTGTTCAGCAGTAATGCAATCTCCTGATGGGTGCCGCTATAAATTGTTAATCCTGTAGTCCGGTAGCGATCGGTGAAAAATTTTAACAGCCGTTCGTCCATGTTATTGAATGCTATACTGTCGATAGTTTCCAGCAGCTCGTCGAATCTTTTGCGGTATGCATACATAATAAACTCTTTCCAGCCTTGATATTGGACCATCCATACATCGAGACATGGAACCGGTATCTGCACCAGGGTTACCTTACCTTCGGTTATGGCGTTGATATTGCTTTTGGTATGGCTCATACAACAGGTTAAAGCCATGGCACAAACCTCTCCCGGATTAAGGTAGTAAAGCAATAATTCACGTCCGTCGATACCCATTCTGCAGACCCTGACAACTCCTTCAAGCAGCAAGGGAAAGGATTTAATGTATTGTCCTTCGCGGATCATTTCTTTTCCCTCACCAAGTTCAGTAATTCTTCCTTCCTGACCAATAGCCTTTAGTAGTTCTGGTTCAAAATAGGGAAACCTTTTCTCCAGTATTTTTGGATCAAAGCCGTTTAGGTTCATTTGTTTTATTTTAAAGCACTTAAGATAAAGGCAATTATTTTAATTGAAGATTTTCAATCAGGTAAACAACGGTATAAAAAACCACTGTGAATTATCTATGGCATTCTGATTCGGGCCACCCAACCGCCATTACCGGCCATTTTAATTTTTATAAGATCTCCCGATTTTACGATCTGTGAGGAGGTTTTAAGATTTTTTGGCTCCTGTCCGGCATCTTTGGCATCGGCCCAAATGTCGGCAGGATGTGCGCCCGGTGTGATAAAATCCAGTTTAACGGTAATCTCCTTCTCTTTGCTGTTGTTCATCACACCAATATACCAGTCGGTACCGGATTTTTTTGCAATTGCAACATATTCTCCCGGATAGCCATCAATGAAATGTATATCGTCCCAGGTTGTTGGAACCAGTTTCAGAAAATCGGCTCCCGGCTGATTTAGGATATGATCGGGATGATCACAGACAACGGTAAGCGGACTTTCATAAATCACAAATTTTGAAAGCTCGGCTGCACGGGTATTCCAAACCAATGCCGGTGATTGCTTTTTAAACTGAGCTTTAGTGACATTCAAAAAGCCGCCTGGCGTGTAATCCATCTGTCCGGCAAGCATCCGTGTAAAAGCCAGTTTTATATTGTGTTCCGGACTCATTTTCTCCGAAAACTTATAATATTCATTTCCCATTACCCCTTCGCGGGTGATCATATTGGGGTAAGTACGGATGATCCCATCGGGTTTGTAGGCTCCATGAAAATCAACCATCAGGTGATTTTCTGCTGCACATTTGATTATATCATGATACCAGTTGACCATATCCTGGTCATCGCGGTCCATAAAATCGATCTTAATACCGGCAATTCCCCATTCGCGGTAGATCGGGAAAGCCCTCTTATAGGCTGAATTACGGTTGACATCGCTGTTGTAAAGCCAGACGATGATTTTTACATTTTTTGATTTCGCGTAACTGATAATTTCGGGCATGTCAAGCTGTGGAGCCCACTTGGTGATATCTGCTTCAGGTACTGCGTATTTCCCGTACCATTGCCAGTCTATCAGCATATATGGCCATCCCATCTGTGAGGCAAAGTCGATATATTGCTTTATAACAGGCATCTCCATTTTTACTTCACCACTCCACCAATGATCCCAGGCACTTTTCCCGGGTTTGATCCACGACGGATCGGCAATGGCACATGGCGCGTTGAGGTTTTGGACAATCTCCGATTCAATCAGTTTTCCAGGAGTATCGCCAATCATAACTACCCTCCATGGAGTATATACTTCATCGTCGAAACGTGCTTTAACACCTGCTGCATCTTCACCCGGAAGAGGAGCCAGCTTAGTCGTCAGAATATTCTGCTTCCCATTCGTGCCAATGTAAAAAGCCGGGTAATTGTCGATAACGGCTTCGGTGATGGCTACCCAGCATTTATCTCCATAGTCCATCAGAAAGGGTAATCCGGCAATGGTCTTGTCAGTAACATAACTAAGCTGTCGTTCCATAAATTCGGATTCCTGCGAGCTTGAATATTTTCCATATTCGACCACCCAGGCTTTGGGATTACCGGGAATGGTAAAGGTGGTCAGCTCTTTTGTAACCTGCCGGTGCCCGTTTTTTTCGCTGCGGAATAGTTTGGTGCGAAATGCGACACCGTCATCAAAAGCACGGAAAGAGAGTTCCATCTGGCGCATCAGCCCCGATTTCTCTTTGACCATCAGCTGCAATTCATTGCAATGATTTACAACTTCAGCATGCTTCGATCTCACAACAGGTTCCCATGTTTCGTTGATGATCCGCTCCTGGTGATCAGTAACAGCAAATTCCCGATTCATGGCCGGCTCTGTTTTGAATTCAAAGCCAAGTGCCGACTCTAAAAGAACCGGTTTTCCATTAAAAATGACGGAATAACTGAGCTCTTCTCCGTTTTTTATGGAAACAACGATTTTTTTATCCGGAGAGCTCACCTGATATTCCTGAGCCTGGCAGTAGAGGATAATAAGTAAAAACGAGAGAGTTAGATTTAATTTATTGAATATCATGAGGATATAGATTAATTAGGAATGGTATATTATAATCAGCTATTGGCACCCATTGATGAAAAGGGTGAACTTTGATTGTTCCTATAAATACAAATCCCTTTTCCCATCAACAATTTCGGAATATTCGCTGCGGAATTTTTGCAACAGATGAGGTTTCGATTTAAAATAATCCATCGATTCGATTTCCTGAATTTCTTTAAGAATCAGAGGTTCGCCGATTTCCCGTGTTGCTGCCGAGGCATAATCACTCAAATATTCACGGAAAGTCAGGACCGCATTGAGTTTGCAAAATTTACCTTCCACACAATGGCTCAGCATTCCCATAATTGTTTCGCCGGTGCGGCCACATCGGTAACCAGCCGTGCAGAACGAAGAAATATATCCCATTTTTGCAACTTCCTGAATGACGTCATCCAGATCACGGGGATCGCCAATGGTAAACTGTTTTTTGTCAAGATCGCTTTCTGTTTTCTGGTCGCTGTAGGCGCCGATTCCAATTCGGGTAGACGCATCCGTCTGGGTGCATCCAAGTTGAAGCACAGCTTTTTTGATTTCAGGTTTTTCACGGGCAGTAACAATCATGCCGGCAGTGGGAACCGACAGTCGCAGCACTGCAACCAGCTTTTTGAAATCAGCATCAGAGACTCCGTAGGGAGAATGTGCACTTAGCGGGGATCCGGATGCCGGTGTCATGCGCGGAAATGAGATAGTGTGAGGCCCGATTCCAAACTGCCTCTCCAAATCAAGGGTGTGATACAACAGTCCCATCACTTCGAAACGCCAATCGTATAAACCAAAAAGCGCACCAATCGCCACATCATCAAGCCCTGCATCAATGGCACGGTGAAGGGCATAAAGCCGCCACCGGTAGTCTCCTTTCAGCGTGTTGACCGGATGTACAGACCTGTAGGTCTCCTTGTGATAGGTCTCCTGAAAAACCTGATAAGTTCCAATGCCTGCCTCTTTGAGCAACTTTAATTTGGCGATCTCCATTGGGGCCGCGTTAATATTGACACGACGGATCGATGATGGTTTACCCGAAACCGGAGCCGGCTCTTCAACACTGTAGACTCCTCTTACCGCAGCCGTCATGTAGTCAATGTCAGATCGTTCATGTTCTCCAAAGACCAGAATAAGCCTTTTATGACCTTCGTTTAATACCGATTTTGTTTCACGTCTGATTTCATCAATGGTTAGAATGCGCCTTATTTCCAGATTATTGGCCTCCCGGAAACCACAGTAGGCACAATTATTGACACAAAGATTTGAACAATAGAGTGGTGCAAAAAAAACAATCCGGTTGTCGTAAACCTTTTTCTTCACCTCGAGTGCTGCCTGGAAAATTTCTTCCCATATTTCAGGTGAAGTGACGTTCAGAAGTGCCGCAGTTTCGTCGGGTGAAAGGGTATTAATGGAAAGTGATTTCTGAAGAATATCCCGAATATGTTTCACATCAGGATGAATATTCTTCCTGAGCCGGTAAAAAATATCTTCATCATTGATAAAGTCCTTGCCATTAATGAGATACCTGTCAATTTCCTCTTTGACAATGACTTTGTGGATCCACTTTTCTGTTAGTTCTTTTTCCATCCCTTTTGAAGCTTTGCACTACAAATATAGCCAAATCACCAGAGAATTGTTCAATAGAAACCATAATTACAAAATAAGCAATTCGGGATCAAAGCGGATCATTCTT
>CAYHDA010000208.1:0-7669 GCA_964355145.1 uncultured Mariniphaga sp. | reverse complement strand
AAACAAGCAGTAATAGCCCTGCTGCAGCGCTTAAAAGGAGCCACGAAGCAGCCCAGCCTTGAGTGAGAGCAAGATCAGCGGTACCAAGAATTGCCGAACTCCCTAATATCGTTGCCAGAAGCGACCCGGTAATCTGCCATATATTTCCACGTTTGCCGGCTACATAATAATCACCCTCTGTCCTGATTTTTACGGAAGAATAAATCCCGATTAGAATCATTGAAAAGACATAAAGGATAATAATTAAATACTTTAACATCACTAAAGTTGATTATCATCTGTTGCAGATTGATCAGGTACTTGTTCGCGCCTGAAAGGGGGGAAGAATACCCAGTACAACCCACCCATAGAAATGATTGCGGAAATTATAAAAAACATGATACTCAGTGCGATACACAATTCATTATTGAGTTCCAATGTTTTGGCACCAATAAGAAATACCATTTCGCGTGCACCAATTCCACCAATGGTAATGGGGAGTGCCGTTGCAATCGAGGAAACAAAAAAGAGAAAAAGGTAGTCGAACAGATCAGTGGTTTGATGAAAGGCATAAAGGATCAGAAGAGCGGAAATGAATTGCATCATTTGCAACCCAAGTGACCACCAGAATAAGCCTCCATGAATCTTCAAAAAACTTTTGAAAAAATATTTGAGGACAAAATAATAAAGAACATAAACAAGCGGTATACCAATCCATGCCGCGTTTCCATACTGGAGATGCAGACCTGAAAGATAATACAACACTACAGTAATCATTCCTACAGCGACAAGCCCCGAAATGCGGTTGACGAGCATCGTTCCAATATTTTTCCTGAGTCCGTTTTTCCGGTATTTGTTTACCAGATAGACTTTATATCCATCTCCGCCAATTCCTCCCGGCAAAAATAAATTATAAAACATTCCAAGCCAGAATAGCTTGATATTCAGTTGTTGTGAGAGATTTGCGCCTGTGTTCCGAAAAGAGAGATTCTGCCTGAAAGCTGAGAAAATAAATGAAAGTATTAAAAATAAAAATGCGGATAAAAGAAAATAATCGTTGGCTGTTGAAAAGACGCTTAAGACTTCTTTAAACGATATTTTGGACATTACCCACCAAATTGCAGTAACGGAAAAGCATAATTTTAAAAGATTTATGCCAATTTTTTTAATCTTTTGTTTCACCTTTTCGCTTATTTGCTATAACTTAATGAATACTTTACGCTTATACAGGAAGTAACAGATACCCCACAATCCCGCCCAAACGGTAAGCGACAGCATTGTTTGCACCGTTGATTCCCCGAATCCTCCGAAAAGTAATCCGATAAAGGGTTTAGCTATGGATCGGAGCCAATTTGTCCCGTTTGTATGAGCAAAGAGATAGATAAATAATGGGTTCATCCCAACAATTGCAAAGAACAAGGTGAATTTTTTAAAATTAAGTACATCAATCAGCCAGTAGGAGAGTGCCAGAGCAATAATTGACCATCCGCCACTAACAATAACAAAAGAACTGGTACAAATATGCTTTATAATCGGGATAAAAGGGCTTAATGAATAGCCAATTACCAATCCAATCATTCCGGAAATTACCATTGTCTGGATTTTTTTTCGGGGTGTCCAGTCGTTCATCAGGATCATTCCTGCAATAACTCCCCAGATCGTGTGAGCTGTTGTTGAAAGGGCATTGAATGCAACCCAGTGACCTCCTCCTAATGTACCGGTCAGCGCCAAATCGAACCATGATCCAAAATTGTGATCGGGAGTAAACGGTTGGTTAAAACCTTCGATATTCCAAAACCTGTAAAGCAAATCGGAAATAAGTATAACCAGAACAGAAACCAGCAACTGCCATTTAACGGCTTTTCGCATGATCAGAAAGGCAATAAAATAGGTTACTGAAAGCTGTGCCAGAACATTTGTGAAATGAAAAGTGATCTTTCCAGGACCAATACAATAAAGTGCCCATCCCAGAAACAGAAGTAAAAATGAGCGTGTAGCTGCATGACGAAGTGTATTATTCCAGCTATCTCCGCGATTCCATCTTTTGGTCATCGAAAATGGCATTGCGACCCCTACAATAAACATAAAAAAAGGCTGAATAAGATCCCAAAAATGAAGTCCAATCCATTCGGCATGATCCAGCTGATTTCCGATTGCCCCAATAAATGTTCCTTCCATCGACGGCTGAGTAAGTGAGCCAAAAAAACCTGAGAACTCACCGATCAGCATAAACATTGTAAATCCTCTGAAAAAGTCAATGGAGAGCATTCTGCCCTGATCCTGTCCGGAAATGTTGCTATTACTCATCTTTCTAATTTATTGTGAGTTAAAATTCAATTTCTATTTTATCGAACTAAGCCACTCTTTTCAGTTTACAATACTGAAAGAGTGGCTTAGATGATAAGTGCGTTGCTTTTAATTTATTATCAGACAAGGCATTGTAAATGTCACAAAACTATTTTTTGCTGATATCTTTTAATCTGATATTTCTGAATTTTACAACAGAGCCATGGCCGAGAAATCCAATATGGCCTTTTTGACGCAAAGCTCCTGGATGTTCTTTATGATCTAAAGGACCGTTGCTATTTTTAAGTGCTTCTTTTAAGTCCCCGTCAAGAATTACAGTTCCGTTCAAGGTTACTTTGATATGAGAACCTTTGGCAACTACTTCCTGATAATTCCACTGTCCCAGAGGTTTCAGATAACCCCGTTTTGCGGGTATGACTCCATATACTGAGCCGTGGTACTGATAGGGTGCCAATTGCGCATAAACAGGATCTTCATTGTCCAGAATCTGTAGCTCCATCCCCTGATAAGCCGCATCACCTTCCAGCGGGGCACGTATTCCCAGACCGTTGTTGGCTGCAGGCGTTAGCTGGAACTCAAAACGATAGATAAAATCACTGTACTCATCTGCAGTAAAGATATTGCCATGAGACGGTCCTTTATCGATATGCAGGACAATCTCGCCGTTTTCAGCCTGATAATCGATCAGATTGCCTGTCCAGCCTTCAAAATTAAGTCCGTTGAACAAAGGTTTAAAACCCTCTGCAGCCTCGTCAGCAGGGACAGTGTAGGCGTTGTTATTAAGTTCCTGCACATAAATATCGCGAAACGCAAGATCGGTGCCATGTGCTTGTAATTCAATCGATTCTTTCGGGAATATAGGAATGCTTCTATCCCAGTAATTTTCAAGTTTTACATTATCAACAACCAATACACCGTTTAAATAGACTGTGACGAATTCACCAATCATTTTTACCCGGAAAGTATTCCATTCCCCTACAGGATTATCAGCCACTTTCAAAGGTATTTTTTGATTTTTCTGATTGTTGTATAAGCCACCTGAACCTACTTGTGCACCTACTTCCACACGCGATGTATCCCATATCTGAATCTGCGGAGTGCCTCTGAGATAAATGCCGCTGTCTCCTTTTTTCGTAATCCTCCAGTCAACAACCATCTCAAAATCTCCATACTGTTTTACCGAACAAAGATTATCTCCGGCTCCGTTAAAAACGACACAACCATCTTTTGCTACCCAGTTGTTGGCTAATTTAAGGTTTGCTTCTGCCTGTTTTTTTGCAAGTTCTTTGGGATCCATTTTTCGACGTGTGACAGGATTGCCTACTAATGCCTGCCATCCTGTGAGATCCTTTCCATTGAAGATCGGAATAAGACCGTCTTCGTAGGACATCTCATCCAGGTACTTCCGGATTCTGGCCTTATCATAGTCACTTTCGCTGCCCGAAAGATTCTCAATTGCCTTGTTAAGTGCATCACGAACTACAATTCCCGACAACCCTTTTTGTCCCTGGGAAGGGAGAGCAATTCCCATAATTGATTGAGCTGCATCCTCCTTTAAGTCAGTGTCATTAAGAAAAGGGACAGTAGTAACAAGAGCCAAAAATGTTTTGACCTGGCCTATAGATTCAATAATGAGTACTTTATCCTTTTTGTCAGTCGTATTGCCAAGTATCTTGCGATATTGCAGTAATTTTTGATCATCAGGCAGCGATGAACCTTTAATCTGACGGACAAATCCTTTAATCGCACTTGATTTTTTGTCGCCGGTAACTGTTTTACTGATTTCGTACAGGTAAGGTGCTGCTGAATAGTCTTTCCAACTGATCAACGCATTAAAGGCGGCATCTTTTTCTTCCTGATCTGAAGAATTAATAAATCCTGTAACAGCTTTCAACGCTTCCTTACCACCTAAACGCGGTAATACTTCAAGTATTCGTCCCTTTTTAGGAGCTTTTCCCAATTGTGCCAGCAAAGGTGCAACTTGTTCTGATTCCCCTTTAATTGTAGCTGCAGCATTCACAAGAGCATCTTGAATATTCTTAATTTTAACATTGTCATCTGCTTCGAACAATAGTTTCAGTAACTTGTCGATATCCTTTGGCGCACCAATATTTTTCATAGCTGAAAAAGCAGCAATACTGATAGCCGGGTTAGCGCTGCCGGTATAGTTATAAATCTGATCGAAATAACGCTTGCCTGACTTAGCTCCAATAATATCAATTATTTCATTTTTAATGCTTTCCGGCGCGCTTTCAAGTATGGCAGCTAATGGATCCAACCCTTTTTCATCGACAAGAGACATTAAACATTTTGCTGTGGTTGCCGGTTGGATTCCTTTTTTTAACAGTGAGGTAAGTTCAGGGATGGCAGTTTTCCCTTTGAGATTTGCATAAGCACAAATTGCCGCATCACTCACTGCTGATGACTTGTTTCCAAATTGTTTCTGAATAAAATCGGCAGCCGAGAGATCGCCTTTTTTCCCTAACATCGTAATGATCTCCGCTTTTTCTTCCGGTTGAGCCTTTTTAGCTTTGGTAATCCATTGTTTTACTGAAGCAGTCTGGCTTTTTTCGACAAGATTTAATACAGAAAATCTGAATGCTTTATCGTTGTTATCAAAGGCTTTCTCCAGTTTAGGTTGTGCTTCTTTTTCAAAGAAACGGTTGTATATTGCAAGTGCGGATGATTGGTTATGCAATTGAGCCGGTGATTTGCAAATCGCTATAATCTGGTCGCAAGCTTTTGCACAGAGAGCAAGATCACCATCCTCGCCAAGCTGTTGTGCATAACTGACAAAAGCCGAGGTCGCATTTGCCGGATCATAAACGAATCCTGCTTTTTGAGCTTCATCCAATAAAGGCTGGTAAGATTCTGCCGCTGCAATAGCTGATGCTGCAGCAAGTGATACTTTTTTGAGATTTTGATCTTTGGTATTCAGATTTTTCAGGATAGCACCATTGGCAGCCTTTACCCGAAGTTGGCCAAGAGCGTGTGTAATTGTAATCAAAGCCTTGCCATCTGCACTTTGCAATGCTTTTAACAGTTCACTCTGTGCGGCTTCACTCTTAACCGAAGTAAGTACAAAAGTTGCCGGTTCGCATAATTCACTGTCTTTTAAATATGGGGCAACAGCAGTTACAGCTTTGTCTTTGCCGACTAATATCAGTTGGCGCAGGAAAAAGCTTTTGACTTCAGCATCAGGCGCATTAGCCAACGCATGAATAAAACAATTTTCCGCAAATGCCCGTTTTTCTTCCTTACCTGGTTGACTCGCATAGCGGGTTAATCCATTGATGGCAAATACGATAGCAGTGTTGTCTCCTTTTCCGCCCGGAACCATCTTTTCAGCTATTTTTTGAAATCCATCATCTCCCATAGAGATGAGTTCCTCTGCCAGTTTATCCCTTTGCTGAAGGTTATTAGCCGGCATTTGTGCCAGTAAATCAGCAATTTTTGTGGTAAGTGTCCTGTTTTCCTGAGCCGGTAGGGCAGGAGCAATCAGCAAAAGAACCAGTGTAACAAAAAGTAAATTAAATATCTTATTCATCAGACTAATGTTTTTAAATTGAAAATTAAATAGTTGTCCAGGGAGCCCGCATGGGTTGATGGATTAACCGGTTAGCTGCTTCATCGTTGATAAACTCCTGCTTGTCAGGATCGAAATTAAGTGTTCTTCCCAATCTTAGGGCTAGAATCCCCATGTTTACCATAGTACAGGAGCGGTGGCCATTCATTTCGTTCAATGCAAATTTCTGACGTGTTCTTACTGATTCCGAAAAAGTAGTAATCCTCGGCTCAGGATCAGGAAGTGTTTCGATGAACTGTTTAAGATTTGGAATATTTGATTCAAAACCTTTGAATATCTTACCGTTTGGACCTTCAATATAGGCCGCATCTTTATCTTTGTTTTCTCCGTCGAGGATGATTTTACAACCGTCGGCATAGGTGTATTCTACCCTGCGCCATGTTCCAACTGCATCTTCGTGCTGCTGCGGAGCATCAACCTCGATTTTTATTGGACTCGTATGGTCTTTTCCCAGCAGGTACTGAACCGGATCGAGGTAATGCTGTCCCATATCTCCCAGACCACCACCATCGTAATCCCAGTAACCGCGGAATTTGGAATGAACGCGTTCTACATTATATGGGCGATAAGGTGCAGGACCTAACCAAAAATCGTAATCCAGTTCTTCAGGAACCGGTTGCGGTGTAAGATTGGTCTCTCCACGCCAGTAAAATTTCCAGTCGAACCCGGTAATGCCACTTACAGTAACTTTTAACGGCCATCCAAGGATGCCACTTTCAATCACTTTTTTCAGCGGTTTTACCTCCGTTCCAAGTCCATAGAAATTATCCTTAAACCTGAACCAGGTATTCAAACGAAACATCCGGCCATGTTTATTGACCTCTTCAACTACCCTCATGCCTTCACCTATAGTTCTGGTCATTGGTTTTTCGCACCAGATATCTTTTCCGGCACGTGCTGCTTCAATGGCCATTAATCCGTGCCAATGTGGCGGAGTAGCAATATGCACAATGTCGATGTCGGGGCGGAGCAACAGTTCACGGTAGTCGTGGAAAGTCTGAACCGAATTAGGTATCAGAGACTGAGCCAGTTCCAGATGTTTGCGGTCAACATCACATATCGCTATTACCTTAGTCCCTTCATAGGGGATATGACCGCGACCCATGCCGCCGGTCCCGATAATAGCTTTTGTCAGTTGATCACTTGGAGCAATAAAGCCCGGGCCTCCTAATACATGCCGCGGGATAATCATCATTCCGGCTGCTGCAGCCACCGATGCTTTAAGGAAAGTTCTGCGATTCGGGGATTTCATATCCATATTATTTGATTGATTTGTTTGGGAATTCATATTGGCAGAGCAAAAATAAGATTTACTTGGATACTGCCAAGTAAATTTAATAACTATTTGAGATATACAATTATTATTTATAACTATTAACTTATCGGATCTCCTCGGCACCATCTTTATATCTGGCAAAACGACCTCTTGAACGAGGATGAACCTGATCGCGCCTTGGCCATGGCCAGCCTCCAAATTCAGTGGTTCGGAAGTCGGATATTGCCTGTTGAATTTCTTCTTGTGTATTCATTACGAACGGTCCATATTGTACTACCGGTTCGTCAATCGGCTTTCCCTGCAGTAGCAGCAAGCAGCCCTCTGCATCGCCGTTTTCTATCGCCAGTTCACAGTCTGATTCAAGTTTAACCGATTGATCAGCACTAATTAACAGGTCATTAATTTTCATTGAAGAACCGATGTAGAAATATATTGTGCGATTGATGGATTTGTTTGTTGCAGGCATAATCCATTTGGAATTGGCATCCATTTTAATTGTCCAAACTGCCACCTCATTTTCA
>CAYHDA010000207.1:0-7745 GCA_964355145.1 uncultured Mariniphaga sp. | reverse complement strand
TAAAATAATTCTTTAAAATACAGCTTAGGAATTTGTTCCCCTCAACTTTTTCATGCGATCCTAAATACCTCTTCCTTATTTTTTTAATCAAAAAAAAAGCCCGCTAACTCTAGCAGGCTTTCAGTGTTTATCTTCCGGTGATTATTCAGGGGAAATTGCGTCGGTAGGGCAAACTTCAGCACAAGAGCCACAATCGGTGCAAAGTTCACCATCAATAAGGTAGATTTCACCTTCAGTAATCGCTTCTACCGGACACTCGTCGATACATGTTCCGCACGCGATGCATTCATCAGAAATTTTGTAAGCCATAACGAACTTAAATTTTGTTTATAATTAATTGATTACACTTTCAATATTGGTTACAAAAGTACAAAGAATGAACAAAAAACAAATGCTATTGGTTATTTTTACTTGTTTTAAACAACGATTAATTTATGCGTCGAATAATAGGTGCAAAATGGCTGTAGTCCGCAAGCATTGCATTTAGGTTTTCGGGCAACACAAACATATCTTCCATGCAATATCAGCCAGTGGTGAGCTATCGGAATCATCTCTTCCGGGATATTGGCAATCAGTTGCTTCTCAGTCTCAAGGGGTGTTTTCGACCTGACAGACAGCCCAATACGGGCAGCCACCCTGAAAACGTGTGTGTCAACTGCCATTGCAGGCTTATTGAAAATCACCGAGGCAATTACGCTCGCGGTTTTGCGTCCTACCCCGGGCAATTTAACCAGCTCATCGACTTCATCGGGAAATATGCCATGGTATTCGTCTATGAGTTTTCGCGCCATTCCGACCAGATGCTTTGCTTTATTGTTCGGATAAGAGCACGACCGAATGTATTCGAAAACTTCATCCGACTCAACTTCTGCAAGTTTTTCCGGTGTAGGAAAACGCTTAAACAGCTCCGGCGTGATCAGATTGACCCTTTTGTCAGTGCATTGAGCTGACAAAATCACGGCGACCATCAATTCGTAAGGATTATTATAAGTAAGTTCACTCTCCGCGACAGGCATGTTCACTTTAAACCATTCGATCACATTCTCAAAACGCTCTTTTATTTGCATATATCTATTTTAAGCCGGGTATATTTACAAGGTTACAAAAATTGTTACAGGTTACAGGTAACCCTGTCCACCCGTAAAGCCCCGCAGCTAGCCCTAGGCCAGAGGATTACCTCCGATGTTGCCGCGTGGTTCTGCCGCTCAAATATACACTTTCCTGTCGGTCGGGCACCAAAACCCCGGCTTAGGGCTAGGTGCTGTTAACGTTTCGTTGTTTTTTCTTCTGTATTGTCGCGATCCAAGCTGATTTTTTCAATATGTTTTGCATTTAACTTTGTTACAACCTTTTTCCCAGTTGTTTTTTCCAATTGCGTACGGGCGGCTTTTGCAACATTTCCTCCTTTTCGGGCGACTTCTTTATTCTGAATAAATGTTTTAGGCTTTTTATCTTTAGATATTTCGGTTGTAGATGCTTCGGCTAACATGTTTAATACCAATTCAAGATTGGTCATGTGGTCACGAAGATTTTCCTTTTTCAATCCTTTAAATGCTTTGTAATGTTTGGTTGTCAAACCACTCCAAGCTTTTGTTAATTCATCCGTTAAAATTGCAAACTCTTGTCCTTTTTTAATATCTCTATTTTCCCATTCATCAGTAAGTTCCTTCCTGATTTCAATACTTTTGAGTCGTTGATTAATCCATTCTTTGCTATATCCTTTACGTAGGTATGTTTCCATTAAGCGATCCAAACCAATTTCGGGGTCTTCAATTTCATCAATACGTTCTCTTCCAACTTTTGCCAGCCATAGTCTAAACGGTTCAGCTTTGGGTGATGGGATACTTTGTATAAGTCTAAACAACTGCTCAGTATCTGCTACATCGGTCATCCTCATTTTCCCGTCGGCTGCTTCCATTTTCAAAGCGTTACAATTTGTAACGGTTTCATTCCCTTCGGCAAGCAGTCTCTTTTTTAGAACACGCCAATAGACTTGAGGATTTTCGCTTCCTGTAAGTACTCCAACAACATCAACAATTGAAAAATACCACTGTTCCTGTTCTTCGTCCCAATACGTGCGTATTTGCTTTTCGTTAAATAACTTTATCGCTGTTTCCTTTGTCATGGAATCTAATATTTATGAAACAAAGATAAAACTCATTTTACAATGTTGATTGAAAACACGAAGTTTCTTAACAATGAACGCTAACTCTTTTACAACCCTGCGTAACCCTGTGTACCTAACCCGTAACCAGTTACAGAAAAAGTTACAGGTTACAAAAATAGTTACAAGTTACCCGTTATCTGTAACCCACAGTAACCCGTAACCCTGTCCACCTGTAACTCTTTTACAACCCTGCGTAACTCTGTGTACCATGTCTGCAACCTTCAGCCGGCAAATTAATTTCCCTTCGCCTTAAAATATTTGCTGATGAGCGCCGACAATAAGATTTTACCAAAAGGTTTCGCAATATAATCATTGCATCCGGCAGCGATAGCTAATTCCCTGTCATCTGCCAAAGCATAAGCCGTTTCTGCAATAATGACTACATTGGTATTGAATTTCCTTATTTGCCTGGTGGCCTCATATCCATTCATTTCCGGCATTTGAATATCCATCAGAACCAGATCAATATCAGGATGCATACGGCAAAGTTCAACGGCACTAAGGCCATTTTTGACCTTAAAAACTTCTCTGCTGAAAGGTTTTACTGCAAGCGAAATGAGCATCTCGGAAGGTTCATCGTCTTCGGCAATTAATATACTGAGATTTTTAATCCTGGGTGCTGTTCCTTCATCCAGAACAATAGGTTTACTAACCTCTGCTTCTCGTTTTTCATAATCACAGGGAACTGTAAAGTAGAAAGTGGAGCCGATCCCCTCCTCACTTTCCACCCAAATTTTGCCACCCAGCATCTCTGCATAAGCTTTGGAAATAGACAATCCAAGACCGGCACCCTGAAATGCCCTTTTGTCAGCAATATCAACCTGAACAAAACGATCAAAAACAGAATCCAGCCGATCTTTAGGAATACCGATACCAGTGTCTTTTATGAAAAATTGCAGCGTCGCAGCCGTCTGCTTCTGCGTGGGAAAAGACATGGCGTGCTTTGTCTCTGAAAGTGTGTAACCAAATTCAATCTTGCCGCTATCACAGTATTTAATGGCATTTTTAACCAGATTCGTCAGAATTGCATATACCTTTTCTTTGTCTGTATTGATAAATGTTTCCTGATTGGCAAGCGGTTTTTTAACGATCAGTTGAAGACCCTTTTGATCAGCCTCATGTTTAAAGAAGGCATAAATGAAATCGATCTGCTCATTTACATTTGTCTCTGAGATAAGAATCTTCATCTGTCCTGACTCCACTTTCGAAATCGCGATTATATCGTTGATTATTCCCAGCATCCTAATACCACTTTTCTCAATGATTTCGATATACTCCATCTGCTCTTCACCTGTTAATTTAGGTTCTTTCAACAACCCGGCGAAACCAAGTATGCCATTCATTGGAGTGCGGATTTCATGGCTCATATTGGCCAGAAACGCCGACTTTAGCCGATCGCTTTCTTCAGCATGTTCTTTGGCAATAAGTAATTCGTTAGCTGCATTCTTCCGCTCGGTTATATTCACGTGCTGCATTACAACATGTTCAACTTTGCCATTCTTGTCAAATATCGGATATGCCAGGTAATTAATCCATAATTTCTTCCCGTCGTTCACTCTGTTATCCGGAGAAGAACCAGCTATTCCAACATTAAAAAGCATTTCCCATTCTACATGCCTTCCCTCCTGAAAAACACTTTTCAATAGCGAAGACACTTCACCCTGCATAACAAATTCATCCTCAAATATATTGTATTTTTTTCCCTCAATATACCGGGGTTCAATCCCAAATATTTGACTGAATTCAGGATTTATCCGCTCACACCATCCTTCAGCATCAAAAATCTGAGTGCTTACCGAAGATTGCAAAAACATCTGCTCAAAGAACAATTTTTGACGGCTCAGTTCTTCTGCTGACCTTTTACGTTCAGTAATGTCAACCACAATTAAAAAACATTGGTCTGCATTTAAAGACACAGAGCCGTTGATCTGAACATATACAGGCAATTCATCCTGAATTTTCAGAATGACTTCGCACGAGTCCTTGGTTTTATCGTGAAATAATTTATCTAAAAAGCTGTTGAAAATTGGCCTTGTGTCCTCTGACACAAAAAAACCGAACCTGCTATCTCTAAAATTCGACCGATTTTGTTCCAATAGTTGCGCTCCGGCATGGTTGATCGCAAGGATCTCCCCCTCCCTTGAAAGCGTATAATAGCCCAAGGGTGCAAAATCGTACAATTCATTGTATTTCTGAAAATCAGATTCTCTCAGCTCCTTAGCTTGCAATAACTCTTCGTTTTGCATTTCAAGCTCCAGTTGATGCAGCTCCAGTTCATGAAAGAGCTTCAGCACTCTGGCTTCTTCGTCCAGGCTGATATTGGGATCTGTTGGATGTTGCATCGACGTCTTTGATTGAGGGTCACTGAGCGAAGTCGTAGTATCAGGGTCACTGAGCGAAGTCGAAGTATCAGGGTCACTGAGCGAAGTCGAAGTGCCCTGCATTCTTAGCAATTCCTCAGCTTTTTGGCGTAGTAATTTCAACGCCTGGTTAATTTCGTATTTCATGGCTTTACAATAAATTTGCTAAAGATTTGGAAACTTAATATTTGTCACAGATTCACCCATATAAAGTTGCCACAGATTCACAGATTTTGAATTGAGCTTATAAGAAATTGAAAAAGCTGATGAGTTTACAGGTCAATAATCACTGAGTGAAGCCGATGCGATGGTCACTGAGCGAAGCCGAAGTGCCTTTCCCATTTTGCCATTTTTTCCTATATTAGCATAGTTAACGCAATAGCTAATTGTCTATTTATCCTTCATTATCAAATTGCCAAATTGCCGGGATTCAAATTGACTTACGATTTTCCTTCGCGAAGATTTTCGTTTAATTCTTTCAACTCAAATTCCAGCTTTTTAGCAATTGTGATATCATTAAAGGTTATCACCAACCCATCGATACGATCGTCGATGGTGCGGTATGGCATGATCCTTACATTAAACCATCTTCCATCGTTTGTTGTACTTGCCGTCTCTATTGTCGTCAGGGTTTTAATGACCTGTCGCGAATGCAGCTCTATTTCAGGGTACTTCAAATCGGTTACCTGATCGGTAAATGGCCTTCCAATGTCTGCATTGCGAAGTTTAAACAGACTGGTTGCCTGATCGGTAAACCGGCGTATATTCAAATTCTTGTCGAGAAAGAGGGTCGCTATTTCAGTACTGTTCAAAAGATTTTTCATGTCGTCATTTGCCCGTACGAAATCACCGACTTTGCTCTGTAGTTCCGCATTTACAGTTTGCAATTCTTCATTCAGACTTTGCATCTCCTCCTTTGACGTGGTAAGTTCTTCATTGGTCGACTGCAATTCTTCGTTAGTCGATTGCAACTCCTCATTGGTCGATTTAAGCTCTTCCTGAGAAGTCTGCATCTCTTCGCGAAGGCTTTGCAAATCTTCGTTGCAGCGCTGCAGTTCAATCTCCAATTCCTTTTGCCGGCGTGTCGATCTTCGTTTTCCGGTTTTCGGATCGACAACCTCATGTTCCGCCATAGCAGGAACATCGGAAAAAACAACGATCACCATCCCTCTGATACTTTCAGGTGTTTCAATACGCTGGACTGTAACATCAACAAAATGTGTTCCCCCGTTGCTGTTTCCAATTTTGATATTGCGAATGATAATGGGATCAAAATTTTGCAGCGCTTTTCGAAATGCACCAGGGAACACATCACGTAAGCCTTCGCGGGCCATGGCATGAATGTTCCAATTAGCACGGCCGGCTACCGGCTCAAGGTATTTCCCGGTATGACCGGTTATGTAAACAATATCTCCGCTTATGGTTACCAGTACACTTGCAGGTGAAAAGCGCTGAAGCAATATCTGATCAGCGAGCAGTTGAATACTCTCAGCGGTTTTTTCTGGCATCTTATTTTCTATAACGGGTAATTTATGTGATGAAAATGTATTTGGAAAATCGATAATATCATTCATTGCTGATGAAACAGTACGTTTGTAGATCTTCAATTTGGAATCAATCTCATCAAAGCCTTCCTTGCTATTACCAAGGGTTTCAGCAGTTCCGAGCACCATTATTCCTCCTGCATTAAGGCTGTAGTTAAAAAGGCGGATTAATTTTCGTTGCAATTCGGGCTCCATATAGATCAACATATTCCGACACGAAAGGATATCCAGTTTAGTAAAAGGAGGATCCTTAGTGACATTTTGAGGTGCAAAGACCACCATTTCACGGATAGGGACAATGACCCTGTAACCTGTATCCTCACTAATAAAAAACCTGCTGATCCGTTCAGAAGATATATCATTGGCAATACCCAAGGGGAAAAAGCCTTTTCGGGCAAGCTCAATCGCATCATTGTCAAGATCAGTAGCAAAGATCTGCATCGACACAATCTTTCGGTTTTTGACCTTATTCATTGCCTCTTTAAAAGCAATCGCCAATGAATACGCCTCTTCACCTGTTGAACAGCCAGGCACCCATGCCCGTAAGATACCTCCGTCGGGCATATTCTCAATAAGAACGGGCAGTACTTTCTCTATTAAGGTTTCCCATAAGGGGGGATCGCGGAAAAAACTGGTCACTCCAATCAGTAACTCCTTAAACAGTATCTCAACTTCTTTAGGATTTTCCTGTAAAAAACGAACATAACTTTGAATTTTTTCAATCTGATGAATTCCTTTGCGCCGCTCAATACGCCGGAATAAAGTATTTTTCTTGTACAAGGAAAAATCGTGACCTGATTGATCCCGTAGCAAAATAACGATCTTATCGAGATTACTTTTATTTTTTGAATCGATTTCAAATTCTGTTTTAATGGTGGGAATAAACTTCAGAAAACTGATCAGTTTAATGGGTAATTCTTCGGGAGATGCCACAATATCCGCAATAACGGTTTCAAGAGCGCGGCTTGGCATACCATCAAATTTTGCAGTTAATGGACTCTGAACCAACACTATTCCGCCAGATTCCTTAATTGCTTTCAACCCAAGGCTGCCATCAGAACCCATACCGGATAAAACTATTCCTATGCTTTTTTCGTGCATGTCATCAGCTAATGAACGAAAGAATATATCAATCGGCAAACGCAGTCCGCGAGTTTCAGCAGGTTCGAACAAGTGCAATACTCCATTAAGAAGAGACATGCTTTTATTTGGAGGTATCACATAAACGCAGTTTTCTCTCACTTTAAGCGCATCAGTGACCTGAAACACCTTCATCGAAGTAATCCGCTGCAAAAGTTCAGGCATTATCCCAATATGATTAGGATCAAGGTGTTGAATTACCACGAACGCCATTCCGCAATCACTGGGAGTATTTGCAAAAAATTGTTCTAATGCCTCTAATCCACCCGCAGAAGCCCCAATACCAACAACCGGAAACTCCGTTTTGCTGCTTAGAAGACTACTTATATTGGATTCGAATTGTGCTGGTTTTATCCTCCTTGTGATCATGGATTCAGATTTTTTTTTGAATTCAATGCTTTTAAAATTTGTATAGTGTAAAATTACACAAAAATTAAAAAATTAATTCAAAAATTAATTCAAAAATTAATTCAAAAATTTCTCTTTTCTTTTTACAGCAAAAGCACTGCAAATTCCACATCAAAAGGCACATTC
>CAYHDA010000206.1:4930-7755 GCA_964355145.1 uncultured Mariniphaga sp. | reverse complement strand
TAGGGCTTTAAGAATTCGAACAGATAAGTTGGCAGCGGGTCAAGCAACCGGAGTTCCGCGACGGATATCAGAAAATTATTTCCTTTCCGAAGTACTACCCGTTCCCATGCCTGAGCGATAGCCCGGTCGCAGATCCTGGCAACATCTTCCAGGTAGCCCATTGTCCTGATCAGTCCTTCACGGAAAGACGGGTTCAACGTCTCCATTACAGGCAGAAGTGTATGACGTATTTTATTCCGTTGGTAGTCGAGGCTCAGATTGGAAGCATCTTCACGGAAATCGAGGTGATTTTCGAGGCGGTATTTTTCAATCTCTTCACGGGAGGCAAAGAGCAATGGCCGGACAATTTTACCGTTTACGGGGCGCATTCCTGTTAATCCGGTCAGGCCGGTACCCCGGGAGAGGTTCAGGAAAAATGTTTCAAGCTGGTCGTCGCGGTGGTGAGCTACGGCAATGTAATCGCAATGATGAGCCGACCGGATCGTTTCGAACCACTCGTACCGCAATTCACGGGCTGCCATCTCGATCGATATTTTATGATCTTCAGCATATGCAGTGGTATCAAAAGAAGTGGTAAAATGAGGAACATCGTACTTTTTGGCCAGTTCAGCTACCAATTTTTCATCGCCATCAGATTCGGCACCCCGAAGCCGGAAATTACAATGGGCAATTGCGATTGGGAAGCCGGCTTTATCAAGCAGATCAAGCAATACAACCGAGTCGATACCGCCACTCACCCCAACAAGAAGTGTATCGGTGTGATTAAAAATGTGATTATCTTGGATATACCGGATAAATCGCTGAATCATTGCTCCTTAATTTAGGCTAAAGATATTAAAAGGATTCGGTAAAATCAAAAGAAGGAAGGTCAGAAAAAATTATCCTAACAGGCATGGTCACTTATAAAAAACACAATGACTTCCGGACTTTTGACAGACAGGCCTTGATGTTCTCAGCAACTTATATCTGGTTAACGCCATACATAAGTTCCGACTGCACCCGATTCCATCGAGGTTGCAAACGATTTATCTTTAAAACGGACATTGAAATTCCTCTTTTCACCACTATTATTCTGGACGATCAGCACTTTTTTCCCATCCGGTGTTTTAAAAGCAACATTGGGCAGTATTTCTGATGCTTTGGAATCGATTCTCACCGATCCCGGCCGTACAAATTTCGAGGCATGAGCCAGAATGTAATAGGCCGGATTACGGGTGATTTCATTTCCATTAATTGTTATCGTACCAAGGCACTGTGTGCAGCCCCCTGGTGTATGAGGATCGTTATTGGGATCGGCGGCGAGATTCCACTCCAGTACCGCCCGGCACCAGTTGCGGGTTCCGCCAATTATGAGTGTGCGGATATGCCATGCCAGATCGCCGGCCATATTTCCCGGAGCTCCCACCCACTGTTCAGTAAAATAAAGGTTCTTTTCAGGCCAGGCATTATGCACAAGAGTTAATGTATCAATTTTACCGCCATAGAGATGGAAAGCAGAACCATCAACATATTTTGCAGCTTCCGGATCTTTTAGGATCGTAAGCGGATAATCTGGCCGGTCGGCATTATGATCATACACGATAATTTTTGTTTTTAGCTTTGCTGCGGCAAAAGCAGGACCCAGACTTCGTTTGATAAATAATGCCTGATCATCAGCCGACATAAACATACTCGGATTATTTCCGGGGTGCAGTGGCTCATTCTGAATTGTTATGGCATCTATTGTGATCCCTTCCGCCTTCATTCCAAGTATATATTTCACAAAATACAGGGCATAAGCATCAAAATATTCGGGTTTTAAACTTCCCCCTTTTGAATTATTATTTGTTTTCATCCATGTGGGTGCCGACCATGGCGAACCCATTATTTTTATTGCCGGATTGATCAAAAGAATCTCTTTTAAAACCGGTATAAAATCAACTTTTTCTGCATCAAGCGTAAATCGGGTCATCTCAGGATCGGTTTCGCCATCAGGCAAATCATCATACGAAAAAACCCTGTCGCTCAAATCCGAGGCACCGATACTGATGCGCAAATAACTGATTCCAATACTATTTCCGTTCACGGAAAACAGCTCATTTAATATTGCACTCCGGTTTGCAGCGTCCATCCGATACAATAAAGTTGCACTACCACCTGTAAGACAGTTGCCAAAACCATCAATCGACTGATAGGAATGACTCTGATCAATATCAATAGTAAAATTCTGATTGTTTAATTTACCAAAGACCGGTTTTTCATTTTGTTGTTGAAAAAGAATATTTGTCGACGGACTGCTCAGCCAGAAGGCGACATCTGATTCCCGCGTACCGGGAGTGACCGGGTTAACAGGCAGGCGTGCTTCAGCATACAGCGAACCATTGAATGCAAAAAAAATAGTGAGCGCTAATAAAATTGGAATATTCTTCATTTGTCTTTTTATAAATTTTATATTCATTCCCAGGTGTAAGTTCCTACCGAACCACCTTCCAGGGAAGTTGTAACCCATTTACCATTGTATTTAATATTGAATAATTCGGATGTATTTCCATCATTTTCTACAATAATCACTTTCTTCCCGCCAGGTGTTTTAAATGCAACGTTATTGAGGTTCCCGATCAGGTTACTGGCAATCCGTACCGAACCTGCAGGAACAAATTTCGAAGCATGTGCTACAATATAAAATCCTACATTTCTGGTGTAATTATCACTTCCATTGATCGTAACAGCACCCTTACAGGTAGTACAGCCACCTTGTGTATGAGGTTCATATGCAGCATTGTTAGCCAGGTTCCATTCCAGTGCAACTTTACTCCAGTTTCGCATTGAACCGATAATTACATTCT
>CAYHDA010000206.1:0-4830 GCA_964355145.1 uncultured Mariniphaga sp. | reverse complement strand
TTCCATTCCAGTGCAACTTTACTCCAGTTTCGCATTGAACCGATAATTACATTCTTTAAATGCCATTTTAAATCGCCGCCAAAACTACCTGATGATGATGTATATTGCTCTGTAAAATAGATATTTTTATCAGGAAATGAACTATGAACCAATGTCAGTGCACTAATATCTCCTGCATAGAGGTGAAAAGCAGAACCATCAATGAATGATTTTGCACCGGCATCATTTAAAATGGAAATCGGGTATTCCGGTTTGTCACAATTGTGATCATAAATAATAATTTTAGTTGTGATGTTTGCTGCTTGAAATGCCGGTCCCAGGTTATTCTTTATAAAATCAGCTTGTTGCAATGCCGTCATTAACATGCTTGGATTATTGCCGGGATGCAAAGGTTCATTCTGAGGGGTTACTGCGTTGACAGTAATTCCCTGAGCTTTCATTTGCTGAATATACTTAACGAAGTATTGTGCATATACATTATAATATTGGGGTTGTAAACTTCCTCCAATAAAATTTCCATTGTCTTTCATCCAGACAGGTGCCGACCAGGGAGTAGCAATAATTTTTATTGAAGGATTTATAACCAGAATTTCTTTTAAAAGAGGAATTAAAGCCGTCATATCAGGAGTCAAAGTAAAATTGTTCAGACTAATATCTGTTTGTCCTGCAGGCATATCATCATAAGTAAAGGGCGTACTGTTCAAATCAGACGCCCCTATGCTAAGTCTCAGATAGCTCACGGAGACAGAAGTGTTCCCTGTACCAAACAATTCCTGTAATAATTGTTGTTTCACTGATGCACTTAGCGATTTGATTACCTCGGCACTTCCGCCTGTTAGCGTGTACCCAAACCCATCTACCGTCTGAAACAGCTGATTATCATCTACTTCTATTGCCGGATAAATATTATAGCTCGTCCCGAATCCCAAAACAGTTGTTTGCTTTTGCAAAGATACCGACTGGTCTCCTTTAGTTAACCAAAAATCAACATCGTTCGTTACCGGTGGCGTAACCGGAGGTGGCGCTGGAGTTGTTCCGGATTTCGCACAATTTAACAGAATTGAAACAAGTGCAATTTGATATAGATATCTCAAGAACAATTTCATCTGGCTATTTTCGAGAATATACCCTGACATAATCGAAAATCAGCTTTTGTGATGTCAGGGTTGAGTCTACCCCTTTTGCACCTCCCCAACCACCCCCTATGGCAAGATTCAGTATTAAGTTCTGCGGTTTATTAAAAGGCCAGGATGATTTGTCAGAAGTATCATGATAATTAAAATATTTTTCCCCGTCAACGGAAATAAGCATACTATCGGGAAACCATTCGAGTGTATAGGTATGAAAATCTCCGCTCATATTTTCGACATCTGTAGTTGCTGTTTTTTGATTCCCCAATTTAAAATAATAGGTTCCACAATGAACAGAAGCGTGTGTTTTACCATTTCCATTCGCTCCGTCCAACTCAAAACCGACACTTTCCAAAACATCAATTTCGCCGCAATAAGGCCATGAGAATTCATCGGTATATTCGTCGCCCAGCAACCACCCGGCTGACCAGGTTCCCCTTCCTGCCGGCACCTTGGCTCTGAATTCGATCTTGCCGTACAAGAAACTCTCTTTGCCCCGGGTGGTTAAACGGGCCGAACTCCAAGGAAATCCACTATCATTTTTTCGTGCTTCGATAATCAGGTTTCCATTCTCCTGCCGGGCATTCTGAACTCTTTTATTGGTGTAATATTGCAATTCGTTGTTGCCCCATCCCCAATTTCCAATATCAAAAGTCCATTTGCTTGAATCTGGCAATCCTGTTCCGTTAAACTCATCGCTCCATTCCAATTGCCACTCTTTACCGCTTGTATTTTGTTTGAAAACAACAGGTGAAGCTTTATATTCTTTCATCATTGTAAAAGTAAGATGATCAATGATCACAGCTCCATTTTCAATATGAAGTTTTATATAATGAATACCGGCAGCCAAAGGTGCTGCATCTTTTTGTATGAAATTATTCCCGGAAGGACGGTTTCCGGTGATGACCATATTACCGCTGATATTATAAGTTCTGCCATCCTTGTTATCGATATAATCCTCAATCCAGCAGTTTGCCACCTTTCCATCGGCATTCGAAGCATAGACACGGATATTGTACCTGCCTGTTACCGGAATGTTTAATTTATAACTCAGCCAGGCTTCATCATTGTTTGTCCTGATTCCGCCACCCTTTTTTTTCGTTTCAACCGGGAGGATATTTCCTGAATTGCTGATAAAATTCTCTGCTTCAACAATCAAAACGGGAATACTTATCTTACGAATATTTTGACCTTTACTATCAGTAAAGATCATAAGATTAAAGAATAAAAGCCCGGCAATCAGTGGTATAATTTTATGATAATCTATTTTTTTATGATCCATATCAACAGCTTCAATTGGTCTTTTCAGACCAGTTATTTAATAGTATTTATTTTATGAGGATTGCTTCGGGTTGTTCAAGTGATTTCTCCTTTGTTTCTGGCAATAAATTCATGATAGTCACCAGGCCAATAAAAGCAATAGAGCTTTTTTGTTTTTGCATAAAATATTTGTTAGAATAATAATTAGCTATTTATAAACACGGATATAATCTACTTCCATTGCAGTGGATGTAAATGCCGGATCAACAGTACCGCCAAATGTTCCTCCTATGGCAATATTTATTATGAAAAAGAATTCATTGTTAAAAGGAATATTTGCAGAGTTCGCAACATTATGAATCAAGTGATTATCTGCAAAAATCTTTATCTCAGATTCAGACCATTCCAAAGAATAAAGATGGAATTCGGTGGTCGCATTCGCAATAACTACGGTATTTCCATCTGCATTGCCACCTGATCTGCCGGGATAATGAAGTGTGCCGAAAATCTTATTTAATTCGCTGCCACGGTGCTCCATGATATCAATTTCGCCACACCCGGGCCATCCGGCTGTTTTGATATCACTTCCAAGCATCCAAAGAGCCGGCCAGGTGCCAACTCCTGATGGTAGTTTGGCCCGGATGACCACTTTCCCATACTTAAAAGCAAATTTATTCATAGAAAGAAGTCTGGCTGATGTATAATTACAACCTTTGTAACTCTCCCTGCGGGCAGTAATGGTCAGCACTCCCCCTTTAATAATTGCATTCTCTTTTCGTTCTGTATAATACTGCAACTCTGAATTTCCCCATCCGCCAGCTCCGGTTCCCAGATCATATCCCCACTTTGAGGGATCTGGTGCTCCATCTGTATTAAACTCATCAGACCAAATTAATTTCATTCCGTTGTTAATTTGCCGGGCTTTTAAACCGGCGCCAAATCCGGCAATCAGAATTATTAAAAACAGGAAACCTGCACGTTGTTTTAATAACATAATTTATTGTGTCTTAATTAAGTTTTTTTAGAAAAAGTTCTAAGCAATCAGCATGATTTAATGCGATTTCAATCTTTATAAACTTCAGAAAATCAACAATAAAGGTCATTGTAAATTATTAATTGCTAATTACTTAAAATATCCGTCTATTGAAATACCCTGACATAATCAACAAACATTCTCTGAGGAAAAACGGTACTTGCATCAGGCGAGCCGGGCCAGTTTCCTCCCGTCGCAACATTAAAGATAAAAAACTGATCTGCATTAAACGGATAATTAGCAGTACCTACATCAGCCTTTACAGTGGTGAGGAATAATTGATCATCAACATACCATTTTAGCATATCCAGAGTCCAGACGAGACTAAAAACATGAAACTGCTGAGAAAAATTTCCTGCAGAAGAATTGAAATCATCACCCTTTGACCCATGACCGCTTGCATCTTTCCAGTGCATGGTGCCTGTCACACGGGATGGGTATGTGCCAATCAATTCCATAATATCCAATTCACCGCAGGCCGGCCATCCAGCTGTAGTAATATTCGCGCCAAGCATCCATAGGGCAGGCCATATGCCTTTGCCAACTGGTAATTTTGCCCTGATATCAATGCGTCCAAACTTAAAATTCTTCTTATTCTGGGTCGTAATTCTACCGGAGGAATAATTAAATCCTAATAAGGTCTCTTTTCGGGCTTCAATAATTAAGTTTCCATTTGACAGGAAAGTATTTTTCAGACTGTTGGTGTAATATTCCAGTTCGTTATTTCCCCATCCGCCTGTTCCATTGCCAATCTCCTGATTCCATACACTTTGATCCAAAACTGAACCTGCAAATTCATCACTCCACACAAGTGTATACCCTGAATAGGTCATTGGCGTAGCGTAACCTGCATTATCTGTGGGTAAGAAAGAACCGTCCTCTGTCAGTATTGTTCCTTTGGCGGCAGCATTGGTAATTGTACAAAACTTTGGATTGCTCAACCGGACAGTAAACTGCAAATTATTCTGGCGTAAATTAGTCGGATCACCTTTAATCTGAACATCAATAATTGCTTTTGTCTGGTTAGCCGGGATCGTAATTGTTCCTGAAGTTGCCACAAAATCCTTGGTTGAAGTTGCCGTTCCGTCGGACAGAGAATAGTCAACCATAACCGCATTAGTTGATATCTTATTACTATTCACATAAAACTGCATGGTAGTATTGGCTGCAGCGATTGGTTGGCTAACATCCGAAATTGTTATTTCGGGTATAATTGCAGGTGGAATGACCGGTTCCTCGCCGGCTTTTTTGCAGGAACCCAGAGTCAGGCAGAAAGCAACAATTAAAAAGACAGAATATATCTTTCGCTGTTCCATAGTATTTAATAATGTACAATGAGTAATGTTATCAGTCAGTTGATGTTTTGATGACCTTTTATTCTGATTATCCGATTTAAAGTATGCTGGA
>CAYHDA010000205.1:0-7787 GCA_964355145.1 uncultured Mariniphaga sp. | reverse complement strand
AAGAAAGAACCCTATATCCAATCAACATTGTACTAACGGTTGATATTCAAAAAATTAAAGTCCCCGGTCAGATAATTGCTGACCGGGGACTTTTATTTTAAACAATCCCAACTCAATTAAATCCCAATTAAATCATTCCAATTACTTAAGCACCTCGAATATTATGAATCAGTTGAAAAAGTTGTGGGAGAGGTAATTTTGAAACACCCATGACTATGCGCTTCGCAAACGAGAATGAAGATAACCCAGGTGTTCTATCAGACAATTAAAAAACAAATTATCTTCTGATAAAATTAATGACTCAAAAACTACATTTAGCTAATTTATAAAAACCTTATTCCCATTTATTTGACCTTAGAAGTAATAGGATATACCACCACCCGAAAACCTTATTTACCTTATTGATAAAGCTTTCCGAACTTTCAGCAATAATAGTTGCTAATTCTTCCTCGGATAAGGTTGCTGAACGTGATACTAATAAGTGAACATGCTCTGGATTTGCGTAAATAGCATAAAGCTTTGATAAATGATTATTGACAATGCCAGTTATATATTTTTCGATCCTGATGCGATTTTTCTCTGAAATCTTAAATTGCCGCCCCGAAGTAGTGAGAACAAAATGGGTGTACAAATTATTAAACTCTATCTTCATATCAATAAGGTAAATAAGGTTGAGTTAGATATTGTTTACATCAAAGCTACTAAGGTTTATTGAAAAAAATAAGGTTTTTCAATAAAATAATTCTTTAAAATACAGCTTAGGAATTTGTTCCCCCTCAACTTTTTCATGTGATCGGATATTATAATAGTTTAACTAGAATAATTAACCATATGGTTAATTATTCTAGTTAAACTATTTGGTTGAATCAAAAATTTGTTTTTCCTTTGTCGTAAAATTAACCAATTGGTTAAAGTAAAAAGTAAGCTTATGGATAGTTCCACAGAAGAGAAAATTTATGAAGCTGCACGACGGATATTTGTTTTAAAGGGAATGGAAGGTGCGCGGATGCAGGAAATTGCGGATGAAGCAGGGATGAATAAAGCTCTTTTACATTACTATTTCCGCAGTAAGGAAAATCTTTTTAAAGCGGTGTTCAGAGATATCTTTACAAAATTTTTCTCAAAAGTAAAAGGCACACTCTTCTCTGATGTCTCTGCAGAGGAAAAGTTAATCGTATTTATCGATAATTATATCGATCTGATCGCAACAAATCCCTATGTTCCTCAATTCATAATTAATGAAATTAACAGAGATCCGAAAGTATTAAAAACATTGATGTTTGAATCTGGAGTAGAACCTCAGAAAATACTTCATCTATTTTTGCATGAAGTTCAGTCAAGCAATAATTCAACACCAGATCCTCGGCATATTGTTGTCAGCCTGTTAGGAATGCTCATCTTTCCCTTCGTTGCACGTCCATTGTTGCAGATGATTTATTTTAACGATGACCAGGAAGCTTATAATCAATTTTTGAATGAGCGAAAAGAGATAGTTAAAAATATGATATTAAAATTTATAAAAGCATGAGAAAATTAATCTCCATATTCTTATTCACCTTGATTTTTGTTTCCTCATACGGACAGGAATTAACTTTAGACTCCTGTCAGGCGATGGCGCGAAAGAATCATCCGCTGCTGAGGCAGGCCGGAATTATTGACCAGATTTCAGAACTTCGTCAGCAAAATATCCAGACTTTGAACTTGCCGCAGTTTGATCTCAATGCACGCGCTTCCTGGCAGTCGGAAGTTACTCAGCTTGCACTTAAATTACCTGGGTTTACCGGTCCTGAACCGCTGTCTAAAGATCAATACAAAGCCTACGTCGATATCAAACAAAAACTTTACGACGGAGGGATCGCAAAAAAACGCCAGGAACTTGAAGAGGCTGACCGGTTAATCTCAAGACAACAAAATGAAACTGATTTGTACAAGATTAAAGAAACCGTTAATATATTATATTTCAATGTATTGATTCTTCAGGAAAACTTGCTGATTATTGAACTGAAAAAATCAACCCTTGACGAACGGATTAAAATCGTGGGCTCTGCTGTTAGCAATGGAGTCGCACTGCCGAACGAACTTGATCAGCTGAAAGCCGAAAAACTAATAACTGAACAGCAGGAAACCGAACTTAAAGCTACTTCTCAGACCACAGTAAGTTTACTTGAAATTGTTACAGGATTAAAAATAACAGAGCAGAATCACTTCTCCAGACCCGCGGATTCGGGAATCCAAAACAATGATCTCAATCGTCCGGAGATTATCCTTTTCGGCTTGCAAAAATCAAAAATCGACAAAAATACTGAGGTTTTGACTAACTCCAGAAAACCTTTCGTTTATGCTTTTGGTCAGGCCGGTTATGGCCGTCCCGGATTGAATATGCTCGACAATAATTTTGCTGATTACTATATGATCGGAGCCGGCCTCGCATGGAATATCTGGGATTGGCATAAAACGACCCGTGAAAAATCGACCATGAAACTTCAAAAGGAGTTGATTGATACCAATCTTGATAATTTCAACCGCTCAATCAGAATGTCCTTAAATCAGGAAGAGAACAATTTTCAAAAATTAAAGACCCTTATAGGCACTGACGAACAATTAGTTGCCCTTAAAGAGCAGATCAGTAAACGCTCAGCCGTTGCACTCGAGAATGGAACAATCACCTCGGCAGATTATATTCGTGATCTCAACGCAGCCCTTCAAACGAAAGCAAACCTTGAAACCCACAGGGTTCAACTCATTCAGGCATCTGTAAACTACCAGACAATCAAAGGAAAATAATTCTATAAAACACTGAATATGAATATTTACTCCAAATCTAAAAACTACAAAATGACAATCTTCCAAAATATGAAAACATATTTATTTATACTGGTGATTCTTACCCTTGGAGCGTGCTCGAACAATAAAGTCAAGTCTGACGCCTTTGGAAATTTCGAAACAAATGAGGTGGTCATCTCATCTGAAACAAGTGGGAAAATTGTCTCTGCTGCCCTTGCGGAAGGAGCTAAAGTTACACTTGGAACAGTAATGGCCATCATCGACACGACCAACCTGGTACTTCAGCGAAATCAGCTGACAGCTCAAAAAGAGTCAGTGCTTGCGCAATCTGCAGGAGTTTACGCTCAGATTGCAGTAACGGATCAACAAATTACAAATATCCAAAAAGATCAGGTTAGAATTAAAAAAATGCTTGCCGATGGTGCAGCAACGCCAAAGCAAATGGATGATATTGATGGTCAGATTGCCCTTGCAGGAAAACAGAAAAAAGCCTATTCAGCTCAAATATCCGCTATTGCGAAAAGTGCGGAAGCTATTGATGCTCAAATCATTGTTTTAAATGACAGGATAACTACCTCAGTTGTAAAAGCTCCGATTACCGGAATTATTTTAGAGAAATATGCCGAAACAGGTGAGCTCGCAACACCAGGTAAATCACTGTATAAAATGGCCAATATCGACAACCTGATTCTTAGGGTTTATATTAGCGGACCGCAACTTACGCTCGTCAAAACCGGAAAACAGGTTAAAGTATTGATTGACGGAAATGAAGGGATTAAAGAGATTAGCGGAACGGTTGAATGGGTTTCAGCTGAAGCCGAATTCACTCCAAAGATTATTCAGACCCGCGAGGAACGTGTAAAACTGGTCTATGCCGTAAAGGTTCTTGTTCCCAACGACGGATCGCTAAAACTGGGTATGCCCGGAGAAATAAAATTCTAATACCGACTCCTGAATGATTGTAGTCAAAGATATTCACAAAAAATACGGTAATGTTGTTGCCCTTGAAAAAGTCTCTCTTTCAATTGATAAAGGTGAACTATTTGGGTTGATTGGTCCTGATGGTGCAGGAAAAACTTCGCTGATGCGCATATTAATGTCGCTTCTGCTGCCCGACGGGGGTTCAGCGACGATGAGCGGACTGGATGTTGTGTCGGATTATAAGAAGGTAAGGCTAATCACCGGATATATGCCGGGACGATTCTCGCTTTACCCTGATCTGACCGTGGAAGAAAACCTTAAATTTTTTGCTACTGTCTTTGGAACATCAATTCAGGAAAACTATCACCTGATCAAAGATATCTATCAGCAGATCGAACCTTTTAAAACCCGCAGGGCAGGAAAACTTTCCGGAGGAATGAAGCAAAAGCTTGCACTTTCATGCGCACTGATTCACAAACCTGAAATTCTGATTCTGGATGAGCCTACCACAGGTGTAGATGCTGTTTCACGAAAAGAGTTCTGGGAGATGCTTAAACGGCTTAAAGAAATGGGGATAACTATTATGGTGTCAACACCTTATATGGATGAGGCTTCGATGTGCGACAGAATTGCTTTAATCCAGCAGGGTCGCCTGATGTCAGTTTCAACGCCACAAGCGATGACGAAGTCGTTTCCTGAAGATATCTGGACCGTTAGAACCCGAAAAATTTACAACACTTCAAAACTTCTGGAGCAACTGCCATCAGTGATTTCCGTAAACAGCTTTGGACAAGTTTTACACCTTGTCACCTCTAAAGGAATGCAAACACGTGAATCAATCAGGAAGTTTTTATCAGAAAACGGAGAAGTTGAAATTTTAGTTGAACCTTTTGAAGCCTCCATTGAAGATGTATTTATCCTTTTGATGAACCATCACAATCAGAAACAATGATTACGAGAGAACCGGTTATTACAGTAAGAAATATGGTAAAGAAGTTTGGGAACTTCGTTGCCAATGACAACCTTAATTTTGATGTTTATAAAGGGGAAATCTTTGGATTTCTGGGTGCCAATGGTGCCGGAAAAACAACAGCTATAAGGATTTTATGCGGGCTCTCCACTCCTACCTCCGGCGAAATGACTGTTGCCGGCTATGATGTTTTCAGGCAGACTGAAAAAATCAAGCAAAATATCGGTTATATGAGCCAGAAATTTTCCCTGTACGAAGATCTTACGATATATGAAAATATCCGTTTTTACGGTGGAGTATATGGGATGACGATTGCCGAGCGGAAATCAAGAACTCATGAAATGCTTGACAGATTAGAGCTTACCGCTTACGAAAATCGTAAAATCGGTGATTTGCCGCTAGGCTGGAAACAAAAGCTTGCCTTTTCCATCGCCATACTGCATAATCCAAAGATTGTCTTCCTCGATGAGCCGACAGGAGGAGTCGATCCAATTACCCGCAGACAATTCTGGAACCTGATCTACGAAGCTGTTGAAAAGGGAATAACCGTTTTTGTTACGACCCATTATATGGATGAGGCTGAATATTGCGACAGGGTTTCAATTATGGCAGATGGGCGGATTGTTGCCCTTGACACACCCGAAAAACTCAAAGAACAGTACAATGCCTCCAATATGGATGAAGTATTTTTAAAAATTGCACGATGAACAGATTTCTCGCCTTTCTACGAAAAGAGTTTTATCATATATTCCGCGATCCACGAACACTGGTTATTTTATTTGGGATACCCATAGCCCAGCTTATGCTTTTTGGTTATGTACTGACGAATGAGGTACGTAATGTTAAAATTGCGATTGTGGATCATTCCAAAGACGATTTAAGTAAACGCCTTAGCCAAAGACTATTATCATCAGGCTTTTTCCAAATGGCAGCAATTCCTTCATCAGAAAGCGAATATGAGGATTTATTCCGAAGCAGCAAAGTAAAGGAGATTGTGGTATTCAATCCTGACTTCGCAAAAAACCTTATGAAAGAAGGGAAAGCCGATATTCAAGTGATAGCCGATGCCTCCGAACCAAATACGGCACAGCTGATCGTCAATTACACAACAGCTATTACCAACGAATTTGTCAGAAGTGAATTTCTCAAAGATCAGTCTCCTCCCGGCGTAAATATTAAGGTCAGAATGCTTTTTAACGAAAATATGCGTGACTCCTACAATTTTATTCCAGGTCTGATTGCCGTTATTCTGATGCTTGTCTCAGCAATGATGACCGCAATTACCATCACCCGTGAAAAAGAAAACGGTACGATGGAGATTCTCCTTGCTTCGCCGCTTAAACCAATCCAGATCATTCTGGGAAAAGTAACTCCGTATATGATCCTCTCAATTATCAATGCATTAGTAGTGCTGCTATTGGGATATTTTGTATTCGAAGTCCCTGTCATTGGAAGCGTTGCACTCTTATTGGGAGAAATTCTCCTGTTTATTTTCCTTGCATTATCTCTTGGGATATTGATTTCAACTTTTGTGAATAATCAGGTTACAGCTTTGGCTCTTTCAGGATTTGTACTGATGCTTCCAAGTATTCTCCTCTCCGGCTTTATATTTCCTGTAAAAAATATGCCGGTTCCTTTACAGATAGTAGCTAATCTGATGCCGCCCAGATGGTTTATTGAGATCAACAGAACTGTGATGCTAAAAGGCGGCGGCCTGGATATCATTTGGCCACATACTTTGGTTCTACTGGGAATGGCAGTTCTCTTTATATTTATCAGCATCCGAAAATTCAAAATCCGTCTTCAATAGTCAACTATGCGAACGCTATTTTATATTCTTCAAAAAGAGTTCACTCAGATATTTCGCAACAAATCAATGTTGCCAATTATTTTTGTGATGCCACTGGTTCAGATGCTTATTCTTGTATTTGCGGCGACCAATGAACTGCCTCAGGTTGATCTTGCTATTGTTGATTTTGATCATTCTGCTTCATCCCGTAAGCTGGTAGCCGAAATTACCGGAAATCCATTCTTTAAAGTCAGACAAAATCTTGTAAACACCGAAGAAGCAGAGGATCTTTTGATGCGAAATAAAATTAATCTCGCTTTGATCATTCCTCAAAGTTTCGACAAAGACCTTACTATAAATAAAAAAACGAATGTTCAGATTCTTGTTGATGCCATTAATGGAAATGCAGCGCAACTTTCGTTGAGTTACCTCTCAAATGTCATCGGATCATTCAGTCAGAAAGTATTAATCAATACTAATGCTAACCAACGCGGGCAGATAAAAAGTATAATTATTAAACCAACTTTCTGGTTTAATCCGCAGCTCAACTACAAATTTTATATGGCACCCGGAATTCTGGTTGTTTTGATCACAGTGGTAGGGATGCTGCTGGGAGGAATGAATCTTGTCCGCGAAAAAGAACTTGGAACTATTGAGCAGATTAATGTTACCCCGTTGAAAAAATGGCAGTTTATAGCAGGCAAGCTCCTCCCCTTTCTGGTAATCGGGTTATTTGACCTTGGTTTTGGATTATTAGTTGCCCGACTGGCCTTCAATATTCCTATCAGGGGAAGTTTGTTCTTATTGTTTGGTATGGCCGCCATCTATCTGGTTTTGGTGCTTTCGTGGGGATTGTTTATTTCGACAATCAGTGATACCCAGCAACAGGCCACGTTTGTTGCCTTCTTTTCATTAATCGTCTTTATTATGATGAGCGGATTGTTTACACCTGTTGAAAGTATGCCTGACTGGGCTCAGAAACTTGATTTCATTAATCCGCTTTACTATTTTGTGAAAATAATGCGGAGTATTATTTTGAAAGGTTCCAATTTTGCGGATATCTTTAATGAGTTTGCTGCCCTCTCAGCATTTGCAGTTTCGATGTTTGGTCTGGCAATTTTCAGGTACAAGAAAACGTCTTAGGAGGTTGATAGGCTGAGGAGTTGAGGAGTTGAGGAGTTGAGAAGTTGATGGGTTGATGGGTTGATGGGTTGGAATTTAGCATATTAGCACATTAGCATATTGGCAAATTAGCATATTAGCACATTAGCATATTAGCATATTTGCACATTCATAAATAATTAACATGATAAAAACATTTTT
>CAYHDA010000204.1:0-7819 GCA_964355145.1 uncultured Mariniphaga sp. | reverse complement strand
GAACATTGGCACATCAGCACATCAGCACATCAGCACATCGGCACATCAGCACCCTGAAGACCTACCGCGAACAAGGCCTCCTCCCCTACTCCCGCATCGGCGGCCGCGTCTACTTCCGCCTGAGCGACATCGAAAGGTACCTGAACAGCCATGTGGTGCGGGAAAGAAGGAAATAATTCCATTGGCCTCCGGCAACTACTTAATTAATTAATAAACCTATAGGTTGATTTAATGAAAATTCGCCGTATATTTGCAGACCAGGATTTTTTACTAAGTACCCATTGGGATGGCCAGATATTTGAAAGGGCACACACTCTTCAGGAATTAACCAAACTGGATATGTGCAGAGAGTTTCTTAAAGCCGAGGGAATATTTGATGAGGAAGGAATGTTGGAATTCTTAGAAATAGAGATATAATTTATGGCACTAGACCTTGTAACCGATAAAATGCATAAACTCATTTCCGAAACACCATCCAAATGGCTTGAGGAGGCAAATTGGCATGATGAAAATGAGTCATGGCCGGAAAAATCAGCAATTATAGCTTTCCATATCCAAAGAGCACTGCGATCACAATCAATATCCCAAACGAAATTTGCAGAAATGATTAAAGTTTCACCGCAATATGTCAGTAAGATACTTAAGGGAAAAGAGAACTTAACGCTGAAAACTATTGATTCTATTGAAAAATGCCTTGGCATCACATTGCAGGAGGTAATTCCGGATAACAAGAAAAATAATATTTTCACCACGGCAACACGGCACCAAGTGAACGAGTGAACAAGTGAACGAGTGAACAAGTGAACGAGTGAACAAGTGACCAAGTGAACGAGTGAACACATCGGCACATTACCACATTACCACATTTTCACATCTTTTTATGTATATTTGCGTTTTGAATCACATATTATTATATTTAAAATAGATTTAATATGGTAAAGCGTCATCTTGAGGCTGAGATCCGAAAATACCTGTTTAAAAAGAAAGCCATCATTATTTATGGTGCACGCCAGGTTGGGAAAACCACGCTTGTTGAGCAGGTGATCAAAGATCAGCCAGTTAAAACCCTTTTTCTCAATGGTGATGAAGCGGATGTGAGGGAGCTGCTGGCTGGGCTGAACCCGGCCAGGCTTAAGCCATTGCTCGGTGATCACAAAATTGTGGTGATTGACGAAGCGCAGCGAATTCCGGAAACAGGGCTTGCTTTAAAGATCATGCATGATAACTTTAAGGATATTCAGTTTATTGCAACCGGATCTTCGGCGTTTGAGCTGGCGAACAAAATAAAAGAGCCCATGACAGGGAGAAAATTTGAATTTTTTCTTCATCCGTTTTCATTTGGTGAGATGGTGAGTCATCATGGCTTTCTGACCGAAAACAGGTTGCTTGAACACCGTATGATTTTTGGCTGCTATCCCGACATTGCATTGAATCCGGGAAAGGAGATTAAATTACTTAAATCACTTGCATCCAGTTATCTGTACAAGGATCTTCTCAACCTGGAGCAAATCCAGAAACCTGTGTTGCTGGAGAAAATATTAAAAGCAATTGCGCTACAGGTCGGTAGTGAAGTATCTATGAATGAACTCGCCGGGTTGCTTCAACACGACCGGGGCACAATTGAAAAATATATCGATCTCCTTGAAAAGGCCTATATTATTTTCAGTCTGCACGGATTAAACCGCAATGTCAGAAATGAGATTAAAAAAGGCAGGAAAATATATTTTTATGATAATGGCATCAGGAATGCGATCCTGGGAAATTTTCTCCCCCCCTCATCCCGTGGGGATACGGGCGCCTTATGGGAGAATTTTTTAATCAGCGAAAGGCGTAAACTACAGGACAACAAAGATATAAATTACAATACCTATTTCTGGAGGACAACACAGCAGCAGGAGATAGACTATATTGAAGAGCGGCAGGGAATCCTCTATGCGTATGAATTCAAATGGAATCCCAAAAAAAGCACCCGGTTATCAAAGACTTTTGCAAATGGTTACCCGGCTTCAAAATTCCAGGTCATCTCTCCCGAAAACCTGTCAGAATTTTTAAGTCCGGAGTGAACGAGCGAACGAGTGAACGAGTGAACGAGTGAACAAGTGACCGAGTGACCGAGTGAACCGCTCGGAGAGCGGCCAACAGTCTCCTTCGGAGTTTTAGCGGGGCACCCACCCGGCGAAAATTCCGTTAAAGCCAGGCGGAGAAGTGAGGCCGGTACGCGTTGATAAGCAAGAAACTGATAACAGCCGAGCGGCTTGCCTGGCTTAGGAATTGAGCCGCTGGTGGGTCGCTAAAACTCCTAGGCTGCCCTTTTCTTTTGGCACTTTCTCTTTTGGGCAAACAAAAGAAAAGTGCACAAAATAAAAGACTTATTGAGTAATCCAGGCTCGTGCGGCCTGAGCGAGAAGAAATGAAAGGAATAAACCAAATTTCCTATCTTTGCGTAAATATTCGCAACGAATAATTTCGCAACCGATGCAAAAGAATCCATTCAAATTCGGAAGTATTGTTGATGATCCCTATTTCACCAACCGTACAAAGGAGGTGGTGCAGGTAACTTCGATCCTGAACAGCAGCAACCACCTTATTTTGATCAGTCCCCGTCGTTTTGGCAAATCGAGCCTCATTTTCAAGGTGATAGCTCAGCTCAACCGGCCGGTTATTGCCCTCGACCTGCAACTTCTCACCAGCATTGAAGATTTTGCAGCCCAGCTGTTAAAACGGATCTATCGCGTATATCCGTTCGAAAAGATAAGGCAGTTGGTCAGCCATTTTCGCATCATTCCAACCATTGCCTTAAACCCGGTAAGCAATGAGGTCGACATCTCGTTCCGTCCGTCGCCGGCCCCGATGCCCATGCTCGAGGATGTTTTGAACCTGATTGAAAAGCTAAGCAGTGAAAAAAAGAGAGCCATTGTTGTGTTTGATGAATTCCAGGAAGTTCAGCACCTCGATGCCAACCTTGCCCGCCAGTTGCGATCGGTTATGCAACATCATAAAAACATCAATTATGTATTCCTGGGGAGCCAGGAATCGCTGATCCGGCAAATATTCGAGAAAAAGAAGTCATCCTTTTATCACTTCGGCATGCTTCTCCCCCTGGGCAAAATACCCGAAAGTGATTTCAGGAACTATCTTGTACAAGGGTTTAATGATTCAGGAAGCAATAGCGGGGAGATTGCAACGGCCATCCTGAATTTCACCGGCTGTCATCCCTATTACACGCAGCAACTTGCTTTTGCAGTATGGGAGATCATGCACTACGATGAAAATAACCGCGATTACATCCAACAGGCCATCGACGACCTGATCAGGGTACATGATAATGATTATGAGAAGATCTGGAATGGTTTCAATAAAACCGACAAGAAACTCCTGATCGGACTCTCCATCTCTGATTTAACCCCCCTGTCGGAGGCTTTCTACCGCACCTATGATATCGGAGCTCCAAGCACAGCCTTCAGCAGCCTGAAGCGCCTGGAGCAGTCCGGCTACATTATAAAATCAGAAGGAAAACACGAAATCGATGACCCCTTCTTCAGCCAGTGGATCAAACGCAGAAGAGAGCAGTAGAAAATGGCGAAAAAAGTGACAGAGTAACAAGGTAACAGGGTGACAAGGTAACAGGGTGACAGGGTCAACCCGTTTATCGGTACCTTTTTTCCCCAGCCTGTATAGCTTCATCAAAAATTCATTAATTTTACAGTAAAATCAGATCAAATGAGTACGGCAAGAAAAACAGAAATGGAAAATCCGAAAAAAATCAATCACACATACAGGATTCTTATGCATAAAGAACCTGAAGGAACTTATTCTGTTTCTGTTCCTGCTTTGCCAGGTTGTTTTACCTATGGTGAGAATGTTGATCATGCCATTTTGATGGCGAAGGAGGCTATTTCACTGTATATTGCTGAATTAAAGGACAAAGGGGAAGATATTCCTGATGATAGTGAAACTATAGAGTACTCAATGAACATCGCCTCTGTATGAATTTCGCTGCAAAACATCTTATCACGGTGCTTAAGCACAATGGTTTTAACCTCAGTAGATCCAATGGAAGTCATCATTTATATGTAAACCCCGTCACCGGAAAACGTACTATTGTCCCGATACATGGTAATAAAGATCTACCCAAAGGTCTGTTTTATGCCATTTTAAAACAAGCTGGTATTGACAAAAGTGAGTTCTGACACTTCAATTTCCAATTCCCAAGATTGGCTCCGCCGAGCTCCACTAATCCCCATTTATACTGAACAAAGAAATACCCGTTACTCACAATCTCATACCTGGCTGAAAGCTCAAAAGCGCTGTCCTGCCAGGTTTTCTTTTTCGTTAAATCTTGTTTAAGTGGTACACTTTGCCCCGGAATTGGTGGTACACTTTGATCCGGGTTAGGAGGTACAGTTTAGTCCGGCATAGTCAGGAACAACCCAGAATGATATTTCGGTAGATTTTTTTGGTTATTGAAAGATGTCTTTCTTTTCTTTTTCCCTGAGCCATTGTTCAAAATGTTCCATTGATTCCTGAACAGTCCAAAAGGGAACATTTTCAGCATTTTTTATACCTGAAATAAGATCATTCTGACTCAATTGATTGTCAGGCAGAAGCCAATTTTCCGAGGCAGGAGGCTTTACTTTGGGTTTAACTTCTTTCATGGCACGTTTGACGATAAAGTCGTGTGAAGGTACAACCATTTTCATTCCTTTCGAAACCTGAAGGCGACCAAAATATTAAACAATAACGTTTACCTACGTGGCCAGCATTCTCATCACCCTGATCAGCGGTCTCGGCATCATCAATGCCATGAACCTGGTCGACGGCATCTTCGACACCCTGCGCGTCTTCTGGATCCGCATCCTCCGCAAACAATCCCCCTTCCACGCCGACAAGCTCCATCTCCATTACCTCCTCCTCAAAGCCGGCTTCTCCCATAAAAAAGCAACCCTCACCCTTGTCCTCGCCAATCTTTTTTTTATTGTCGTCTCCTTCACCCTCCAGCTGTTCACCGCCAACATCATCTACATCCTCCTGGTGCTGCTGGCCCTCTGCTTCGCCATGACCGAGATCTTTGAGCACTTGAAGCGGGTGAACAAGCGAACGAGTGAACAAGTGACCAATTGAACCTATCGGCACATCAGCACATCGGCACATCAGCACATCAGCACATCAGCACATCGGCACATCAACCCATCAGCAATTACTGGTTAATATTGATTAGCGTCTTTTGAATGGCGCTTTCAAGTTCATGACTTACTTCAACCAGATCTGCATAATGGGACCAGTTTTGAACAATCATGTTAATTTGGTCAATTATATTCGGAGCTTTCTTTATACTCATTTGTTTGGCTACTGATAAAAAATCATCACGGGTGATGTTTTGTCGTTTTCCGTTCACGCTCAATGATTGTTGGTTGACCCAGCTACTACCGGGGCGGTATGAATGGCAAACATCAAAAGCTGGAGAAATTTTCCATTCACCTTCTTTATTCATTATAAAAGCAAAATTCTTTGTATGATCGTCACAGTTTCGTGAAATCACATTAAACACCATGCGGCGGAATAACTGCTCTGCTTGAGGATATGGTAACCCAAGCATACGCATTGTTTCAAAAAGTTGTTCGTAGCTGTAAGAGGTGACATCATTAAAATCATAATGTTGCATTGCGCAAAAACTCTGAACATGTATTTTGCCTTTGCCCGGTTCACGATCGAATCTGCGGGTCATAAAGTGCGCTCTGCCATTTTCTTCCAAAAGCCGGCATTCAGTCATTTCAATTTCTGCATCCTTAGCCATTAGGTAGTAACCCATTTCCACACGTCCATAACCATGAGTAGTACCAAATTGGCTATCAGTCACACCATCAAATTTTATCAACCAATGGGTAAAACCTTTGGGAGCGAGACCCTGACCGCTTCGAACCTCCTTTGTTATGGGATTAAATGCTATAAGTGCCTTCGCTCTCGCTCCTCCTGTTGATGTACTTATTTTCAATATATCGAGCAGGGTTTTTTCTTCATTAGTGGAAAGATCAGCTCGAAAGTCCTGACGACCTGAAAGAATATCATTCGCAATTTGCACAAGATCATCGATTTCAATCTTCGTGGATGAATCGGGCATTCCCGGAACCGCTGGTTCAAATTCCAATGCACCCATTCCACGTTTGCCTATAAAACAGAGGGTTTCAACCGGGTTCATGCTATCGGAAGGACGCCCCCTGCGGGTAAGCCAGGTATTAATAAGGGCATTTCCATATTTATCTGGTAAGGAATCTGCCAAAAGGCCGGGAATCCCTTTAAAAGCATTACTGTTTCTTAATTCGGAGAAAGAGAAAAAGCGTTTTCTTGCTTCTGTTAAAGGCATTTTTAACGGAGCAAGGTCCCATTTATTGGTAAAAAATGAAGGTTCAAATTCAAAAGTACCCAAACCTGACGAAGTATCCCATGCAATAGCCCCAACACGTATGTTCCAGATATTTATGTAAGCAGTATTCATTTTTACCAGTCAGATTTAGGTTTTTCTTCATTTTTATCTTTTCTTCTTGCTCTTATTCTCTTAGACTGTTCAAGTTTAGCTAATTGAATGGGACTGATTTGCTGTTTAACTTGAAACTCCTGCAGCATGTATAAGAGTTTTAACGACCGTAAAAGCTGGACAAAAATAATCATGCTGGTATTTTGTCCTCTTTCAAACAAACTAAGTGTCGAGCGAACTATCCCCGCTTCTTTCGCCAGTTGATTCTGTGACTTATTTTGTTGTACCCGGTGATGTTTAATAAAAGAGCCTATTGTTTCAATTATAACTGTGTCACTTGCAGCCATCCAATATTTGTCTGATATTTCAGTCATTATATATATTATTATTATTTATTGCATGATATATCATACAAATATAATAAAATTTAATCAATTTGCAAAAGTTTTTTAAAAGGAAAACACGAAATCGATGACCCCAACTTTTGTCAGTGGATTAAACGCAGAAGAGAACAGTAGAAAATGGTGAAAAAAGTGACAGAGTAACAGAGTCACAGAGTTACAGAGTCACCACGGCACCACGGCGCCACGGAAAATGCAGCGTTAGCTGCAAAAAAAGACCCACATCAGGAAAAATGCGTGAAGAAAATCGAGTGAGGTGTTGTGACCCCAATTTTCAGTCGCCGCATAAGCAGCATTAGCGGAGGCAATTCGATTATCGACTGTTTTATTGTCTTTAGAAAATTCCTCAAAGGATATGCCCTTGGTGTATTGAAGAATTTTCTCAGCAGATTCAATAATATCTTCAAGCAATAACTTGGGAGTCCGTTTAGACATAAACGAGATCTTTTTGAATTTCTTCAAGATATTTTGGTTTCACCCCATTTTTTGAGACAAGATCGACTTTTAGATTAAGAATTTTTTCAAGTTCTTCAGCTAAATCAACAAATTCAATTCCAATGGGTTGTTCATAATCAATAAGAATATCAATATCACTATCATTCTTGAAATCTTCTCTCGTAAAGGAGCCAAAGATTCCAATTGATTTTAAATGATACTTGGCCAATAAATCTAATTTATTAGCTTTAAGCAAGTTAGTGATATTTTCCTTATTGATCATTAAACAAAGATAGTTTACAATTCGGGAAAATCAAAATTTCCAATTCAACTATCTTGTGCATAGGCGCAACTATACCCTCTTATCCTCATATTTTTTTCACCACGACACCAAGTGAACGAGTGACAGAGTAACAGAGTCACAGAGTCACAGAGTCACAGAGTAAAAACATCGGCACATCGGCACATCGGCACATCAGCACATCGGCACATCGGCACATCGGCACATCGG
>CAYHDA010000203.1:0-7829 GCA_964355145.1 uncultured Mariniphaga sp. | reverse complement strand
CCTGCATAGCATAAGGATCGAGGATTGCTCCAAAATTCAGGTCCACTCCTGCAACCTTGGTACGGGCTGTAATATTGAAATTTGAAAGATTTAATGAATCGGCAGCAAGATTGTATGATCCGCTGATTGATAACTGATCAAGAAGTTTAATTTTGGTAAAAGCTTCTTTCGAAGTAGTATCCTTCGTATTCAACCGCTTCATTTCCAATGTATTATTAAGATTGAATCCAATAGATCCTGACCGGCCTGCACTTGACGTTCCGTAGATTGTACCTTCATGATATGGATAACGATAACTGACAGGCATTCCTTTTTCATCAAAATATTCGATGGTTTCGTACATTCCAAAGGAAGAATTACTAAAATCCGGTTTAAGATTAAAGCTGATGCTTGGGGTCATGACATGCCTGATTCCTTTGATTTTTGATTTAGGATTCAAGGGCAGAAAATTTCCGTAAACCTTTGTTGAAGCGCCTACGCTGAAAGAATAATCATAATTACGTGTAAATCCGTAAAGCGTATCAGTGACTTCAACCATTTTAGTTGCTTCATTATAATTTTTACGGATTTGCTGCGTATACCACCGTTCGCCATAATTAAATGACGGGCTAATGGTTATATATTTAAGCATTTTGAATGAGGTACTGACTGGAATAGTGTGTTTTACACCATTTTTCCAGTCTGAAATGAGTGATGAACCAAGCAATTTATTTTCTTTGGTATCGATCATATTTTGCATATCCATCGAATAGCTTAGTCCAATTTTTTCGTACCATTTTTCTTTCCCAGATCTGATTTTTGCTTTGAAAGGATAGATTCTCGACATATTAAAGGTAAGCTGAGGCAGTGTCAGGCTGATCGTTGTATCGCGGCTGTTTTGAGAATGGCGCATATTTCCTGAGAGGGTGAATGGGGTATTTTCCCACCTTTTTGTGTAAGAGATGCTTGACTGCTTGGTATTTGTAAGGTAATTTTCCGTGGTATAAGAGTTATTCTGGTCGAATGAGCTGGTTGAGAAATTCACACTGGCACTAAAAGTTTGACTGGGACTTGATTTCGAATCCATTGAATGACTCCATGTAATGGCAAAATCATTTTGTGTCTTGTAATCAGGTAACCCTTTATCTCCAAACACATTTTTATAATATTTAAGGTCAAAGGAGCCACTAAACTTATAGCGAAGGCGGTAATTGGTATGTAATTTAATCCCTCTGGAACCTTTAGAGTAAAGGTCGCCTTTTACTGAAGCATCGAAATAATCGTTTGCAGCATAGTAATAACCAAAATCGCGCAGGAAAAATCCCCGGTTAATTTCATCACCATACGAAGGCATCAGTAATCCGGAGGAGTATTTGGGGGAATTTGGGAAAAATCCAAAGGGAATAAAAACAAAATAAAGAGGTAAATCTTCGATAACAAGATAGGCAGGTCCTGTCACGATTTTCTTGTTTGACAACACTTTTGCCTTTGTCATCTCAAGCCAAAAATGGGGATGTTCGGCGTTACAAGTTGTGTATTTGCCATTACGAAGACAATAAGTCGAGTCGTTGATCAGCTTTGTTTTGGCACTATGTACAAAACCACCTTCCTGCTCGGTGACAACACCTGTTACGATTCCCTTTTTGGTTTTGAAATTGTACCGCACCTCATCTGCCTCAAACTTTTGGCCTCCTTGAGTGAAGATCGGCTTTCCTGCAATCTTACCGGTTGAATCGGGTTTCCCAACAGCGTAGATCAAATTGCTGTCTCTGTTCAATTCAATGTAGTCTGCTTTTAGTTCAATATCTTTATATTTCACCAACGCATTCTTATACATGAAGATTTTATTTCCGGAGCTGTTTTGCACGAGTGTGATATAGCCATCAGCCGTGTATTCTACTTCTGCGTCGAAGCCGGCTGTCTCATCCGATTTAAGAGAATCGGCAGCAACTGTGTCTTTTTTTGCCAAAAGAATACTGTCCTTCATTGCCGAAGAACGTTTATTTTGCCGTTCCAGATTCAGAACCTTCTGATTTTTAGTGGTAATATTCCCGTTATTTTTAGGTTTTTGCCCAAAAACAGTTCCCTGTAAAAGGAAAAGGATCACTCCAAATAAAGATAAGAATCGCAATTTGCTCAAAACTTTATTAAATCAGGTAAAATCTAACATATATGCAATAATTGCATATGGCAAAAGTAAAAAATCCAATTAGAGAAACTTACAACCCTAAAAAATAATTTAATCTCGTATTTTTGTATTCAACAATCAGTGGTAATTAAATTTGAAATGGAGAAAAGATTAACATATAGGGCCTGTCTTTCGCTTATCGCCTTCCGCCTGCTTATATTGATCTTAATTGCCTTAATTATCAACCCATTAATGGGCAAAAACAGGGAATCAAAAGGACTGGAAACAGTCGTTATTGATCCCGGTCACGGAGGTAAAGATCCTGGAGCGATTGTGGGAAAAGCCCGCGAAAAAGATATCGTCCTTGCCATTGCACTGCGTCTTGGCAATACGATCAAGGCGAAATTACCCGGCGTGAAAGTAGTTTATACGCGGAGCACGGATGTATTTGTTCCCCTTTTCGAAAGATCTGTCATTGCAAATAAAAATAATGCTGATCTTTTTATCTCTATTCATGCCAACTACTGCAGCACTCCTGCAATTAAGGGTACAGAAAGCTATGTGCTGGGGCTTCATCGCACTGAAGATAACCTTAACGTGGCAAAGAAAGAGAACAGCGTTATTTTATTAGAGAATGATTATACCACCCGTTACGAAGGCTTCGATCCTAATTTGTCAGAATCATATATTATGTTCGAACTAATTCAGGATATCCATATTGAGCAAAGCGTAGCATTTGCGGGAATTCTGCAGGATTCATTTCGCCAACGTGCTCAGAGAGCCAGCAGAGATGTGAGACAAGCGGGCTTTCTGGTACTGCGGGAAACCGCCATGCCGGGTGTACTGATTGAGACCGGATACCTCAGTAATCCCGCTGAGGCTAAATATCTGATGTCAGACGAAGGAAAAGAGACTCTGGCATCAGCAATCTTCAACTCTTTTAAATCGTATAAAGAGAAATTTGAGACCAGGCTTAATCTTACCACCAGAGAATTGAATAAAGAACCTGCTGAGGATATAAATACTGTTACCCCGGAGCAAAAAACTGTCGCGATTACAAAAGAGACTGCCATCCAGACTCATGCAACCAGGCAAAATAAAATAACGACCACAGATAAGGAGGAAGTTAATGAACAAGTTAAAAAGGAGACAGGAATTACTTTTGCCATACAACTTTCAGCTTCACCCAAAAGGCTTTCTCTGAAATCGAAAATATTTAAAGGAGTCAGTAACATTTCAGAATTCATAGTCAACGGAACTTATAAATATTATTGTCTTGAAAACAAATCACTTGCGACAACGAAAGACTCACTCTCGGTGGTTAGGAAAAAAATACCGGATGCCTTTATTATTTCTTTCAAAAACGGCCTGCCAATTCCGATAAAAGAAGCATTGAACGGGAAGTAAGTCGTTTTGCACTTTTTTTAAAGCATAATCATGCGTATTTTCGCATATAATTTGAAACCGTCCTAAAATGAAGCTCACAAAAACATCGAAAATCGGAATTTTGGTCGTTCTCTGTCTCACCATATTAATATGGGGTATTAACTTTTTAAAGGGAAGGGATATTTTTCGAACAGAAAAGGTCTTTTACGCCCGTTATCAAAATGTAGGCGGACTTACAGCCACAACCATCGTTACGTTGAATGGGTTAAAAATAGGGTATGTCAGAGAAATCTATTTTGCAGAAGATTTATCGGGCGATTTGATTGTTAAAATTGCGCTTCACAATAATTTCCCATTCCCATCCGGTACAACTGCACAAATTGCCAGCAGCGATCTTCTTGGTTCAAAGGTTGTTAAAATAAATCTGGGAAAATCAGATACCTTTTTACATGCAAATGACACACTTGCGACCCAAATGGATGCTGATCTCATGCAACAGGTAAATGAGCAAATTGCACCCTTGAAAGCTAAGGCAGAAAGACTGATTGAGAACCTCGATTCAATTGTGACTGTTGCCTCGAAGATTATCAATAGTGAAGCGCAACATAATATTTCCGAGAGTCTGAAACAGATCAATCTTACAATGATCAATCTTGAAAATATTTCAGGTAATCTTAACGATGTAATTACAGGTCAGAAGAAAAATCTCGCGTCGACAATTTCAAATCTAAGCGACGTTACAAGTAATTTGAAAAATAACTCCGGAAAGCTGGGACATATCATGAATAATTTCTCTGCTTTCAGCGATTCGATTACAAAGCTTCAGCTTAATAAAACAGTAGGCCATCTGGATGGATCTGTTGCCTATTTACAAACTATATTAAGCAAGATTGATACCGCTAATGGCACACTGGGTCTGCTGGTTAATGATCCAAAACTATATCAAAATCTCAGCTCCACAAGCGCAAACCTCAATCGGTTATTGGTCGATTTCCGCCAAAATCCAAAGCGTTATGTCCATTTCTCAGCGATCGATTTTAGCAAAAATTCAAAATCGTCAACAGAAATAAACAGCCAAATTACCGGCAATATTTTATTTAGAGTTCTATTATTCTCCTCCCCTTCACCAGTGAGCCTGACTTCCCAATTGTTTAAAGGGTTTGAAGAGGTTTCTGAAATAAATTCGGGCAACCGGTATGAGTATTATACTGCTCCGAAATCTTCGTACGATGAAGTTAGAATCGTTCTAAATAAGGCTCAAAGTGCTTTTCCTGAGGCATTTTTAAAAGCCTACAAAAATGGAAAAGAAATAAGTTTGAAAAATGCAATAAAATCATTTGAAAAATAGTTTTTTTGATTTCTTTTTTATTTACTTTTAGAGCTCTCGAAAAAGGAATATTATTGTTTTTTTTTATTTTTTCGGAAATTTAAATTCAAACCAATTTAATCATAATAAATTTCTCTGCAAAATACAATGAATCAAATGTTTGCGACAACATTTAATGTAACTAATTGACAATGAAAAGGTTGCATTTTTTCAAAATATTTTAAATCCTAATAAACTGAAAATTAAAATCATAGAAATATGCACCATAAAAACCAATTTTTTTCTGACTAAATTATCCACATCTTTGCGGCCTAATCATCAGATTTGAAGTAAAAATATTTATGCGTCTACATCCTAAATGAATAAAGATCACAATAATATCTGGGATAATTGTCTAAGAATAATCAAAGACAATGTGCCCTTTATAAGTTACAGAACCTGGTTTGAACCGATCGTTCCAATTAAGCTGGATAACGATATTCTTACTATTCAGGTTCCAAGTCCGTTTTTTTACGAGTACCTGGAAGAACAATACATTGATATACTCAGAAAAACACTGAGGAAAGAGCTTGGCGTCGGAGCTAAACTTGAGTATAGTGTGGTCGTAGACAATAATCTCAACGGCAACAACAAACCATACACGGTTAAATTACCTGCAAATCAAAATAATAACCTTAAGAACAGACCAGTTACAACCTCTTCTTTCCATGATGAGAATGCGATTAAGAATCCATTTGTAATTCCGGGTATTCAAAAATTAAATATCGATCCTCAGCTAAAACAAGATAATACGTTTGAAAATTTTGTAGAAGGCGAATGTAACAGACTTGCCCGAAGTGCAAGTTATGCAGTGGCACAAAAGCCCGGGGGAACAGCTTTCAATCCACTGATGCTGTATGGTAATTCGGGATTGGGTAAAACACACCTTGCTCAGGCAATCGGGATTGAAGTAAAAGAACGTTTCCCTGAAAAAATTGTGCTGTATGTTAACGCAAATAAATTCCAAACACAATTTACTGAAGCAATCCGGAATAATAACAGGAATGACTTTCTTCATTTCTACCAGATGATTGATGTATTAATTATCGATGATGTTCATGAATTTGCAGGTAAAGAGAAAACTCAGGAAACTTTTTTTCATATTTTCAACCACTTACATCAAACGGGTAAACAGCTTATTCTGACTTCCGATAAGCCGCCTATCGAATTGAAAGGACTTGAACAAAGATTACTTTCCAGGTTTAAATGGGGGCTTACTGCAGATCTGCAGATCCCTGACTTTGAAACCCGGATGAATATTCTGCGGAAGAAAATCTACAAAGATGGAATTGAAATTCCGGAGGAAGTACTTGAATATATTGCATCGCATATCAACAGCAATGTCCGTGAGCTGGAAGGTGCACTGATTTCATTGCTTGCACAGGCAACACTGAACAGGAAAGAAATAAATATCGAATTGGCCATTAAAATGATCAATAAACTGGTAAAATGCTCTGTAAGAGAAATTACCATTGATTATATTGCCAAAACCGTTTGTGATTATTTCAATCTTCCTATTGATTCACTTGGAGTTAAGACCCGCAAAAGAGAAACAGTTCAAGCCAGGCAAATCGCGATGTATTTCTCTAAAAGCATGACAAAATCATCGCTTGCCTCGATCGGTTCTCAAATTGGAGGTAAAGATCACGCCACCGTGCTGCATGCATGCCGAACAGTTGCCAATCTGAAAGACACTGATAAAAATTTCAAGGTCTACCTTGACGAAATAGAAAACAGACTGAAATACTAAATTTTATAGAATCGAAGCAGACTTTAATGTCTGCTTTTTTTTGGTTTCAATTATTGATTACTTCGGTGATGAAAAATGCCGGTAAGATTTTCGTTAATGGAATACTCAGATACCTATAAAACAATTGAATTAACGGCAGAAGGACTCTATAAAGAGAAAGGGAGCAAATTTATAGCTTATGCCTTTCCTGTTTCTAACGAATTACAAATCAAGGAGATCGTTGCCAAACTTAAAAAAGAACACCACAGCGCCCGTCACCACTGTTTTGCCTGGCGTCTTGGATCCGATCATCAGGTATTCAGAATAAACGATGATGGTGAACCATCAGGAACTGCAGGAAGACCGATATTCGGTCAAATTCAACATCACGGGTTGACCAATCTTTTGGTGGTAGTGGTCAGGTATTTTGGAGGTATTCTACTTGGAACCAGTGGCTTAATAAATGCATATAAACAAGCAGCATCCAATGTTTTAGGCAATGCTGCGGTTGTTGAAAAGATAATTGAAACCACGATTGAAGTAAATTTTGATTATCTGGCTATGAACGAATTTATGATGGTTTTGAAAGAATTTCAACTTGAGATGAAAGAGAGTCATTTTGACCTTACCTGCAGGGCAAAAGTCATGGTTAGAAAAAAACTGACTGAGACCGTTACCGGCAGGCTTGAAAAAATCAATCTGCTCACGATTTCAATTACCGGGATCAACCAATAAAAAGAACTCTGCAGAGAACAGCTGAATTTATTAATTTTGTAATCATCGCTAATAAAAACTATATGGGAACAAAAAGCCTGATATCGATTACTGACTTCACAAAAGAAGAGTACCTCAAAATTATGAGTCTGGCCGAAGATTTTGAGGCTAATCCCAATCAAAACCTGCTTCAGGGAAAAGTTATAGCAACACTTTTCTTTGAGCCTTCCACGAGAACAAGATTAAGTTTCGAGACTGCCATAAACCGATTGGGTGGTAAAATTATCGGCTTTTCTGATTCATCCTCATCGAGCGTATCTAAAGGTGAAACCTTGCACGACACGATTAAGATGGTGAGTAATTATGCTGACATGATTATTATGCGACATCCTTTGGAAGGAAGTGCGCGATATGCAGCTGAAGTTTCGAGTGTACCGGTTATCAATGCGGGAGACGGTGCAAATCAACACCCTTCGCAGACATTGCTCGACATGTATTCCATCATTAAGACTCAGGGAACACTTGAC
>CAYHDA010000202.1:0-7840 GCA_964355145.1 uncultured Mariniphaga sp. | reverse complement strand
TCCAACGGATACAGAATGGAATGATTTAGCCTCATTTCTGGGGGGATTAAATATTGCAGGAGGGAAACTCAAGGAAACTGGTTTGACTCATTGGTGGTCCCCGAATACGGGTGCATCCAATGAAACAGGCTTTACTGGAATTCCCGGAGGTTTTAGAGACCATTCAGGTCATTGGTTTGGCGATATGGGGGGAAATCTATATATGTACAGTTCTACTCAGTTAAATCAATATGACTCGAAAAAATGGAATTTAAATTGGTTAGATGGAATATTACATACTATGAGTGGTTTTAAAACAGATGCAGTTTCAATAAGATGTATAAAAAACTAATATGCTCCATTCGCTGCTTCGCGCTCATGGCGCACCATTCAAAGCCAAGCGCGTAGCTATTGCAATGATGATCGAATTGTGCTTTTAATGACAAACGCATAGGCATATCGGTATCGGCAAAAAGGAGCGTTATCAAACCTCTATGCGGTGTCTTCCGACAGCGAGAGGTATTGAGCAGACAGGGAAAAGGAGGTGTTTACGCTGCTTGTTGTATTTGCGAATCAGGGTCGATTATGGAAAAATTGCAAAAATAAAGGAATTTGTGTGGGCTGATAAGGATAACAAAATTGGCGAGTAAACATTGAAAGATACGCAACAGCTAAATATGAACAATCGTTGCACCAATTTTCATTTATTGAAAAAACCATCGGAAATAGAAATTCTACAACTGTTAAAATTTATTGGTTTACAATCAAAAGTTAAATCAATAGAAGGCTATCAAGCAATATTAACTGAAATTAAAAAATATTCCTTACCGTTCCCAGTAATTACCTTGAAGAAGGGTGAATACTTGTTTCGTGCAAGAGCTCATGAAAAAGGAGAAGAATATTTCAACTTAATTACAGAATTAGGCCCTAGGTTAGATAATAATAATATTAGGTCATTTGGCAGGGCAAATGAACCCTTTCAAAGTATTTTCTATTGTTCAGATAGTTATGATGTTGCATTTTTTGAAACCTCTGTAATTGCACGCAAACAAGTGCCTTTACCTATTGAAATAATAACGATTGGTAGATGGGTGCTAAAAGAAGATGTTAATGTAGTTTGCCTCGTGGGTGATAAAAAATTGAAAGGATTAAATAAAACTGTAGATAGGCTACAAGAGGAATTTTCTGAAGTATTTAAAAAGATTTTCATTAAAAGATTAAAAATATTTTCGAAATTAATGGAAATATTTTCACTAGAATTTACCAAGGATGCTCAAAATGATCCATCTAATTATATAATTAGTTGTGCTGTTGCAAATTACGTATATTCAATAGAACGTTTTATCATTACTACTGAAACAGAATTTCAACCGAAGGGAATCTTATATCCAAGTTTCATGCATAATGGAGGAGGGGTAAATTATGCTTTCCTCCCAGAACTTATTGAAGAACACGTTTTGGTATTAGATCAAGTCATAAGAAAGAAATTAATTAAGGTTGATGAAACAACATATAAAGATGACAATTATAATACAGCAAAATTTGTAGACTATAATTCAGGAACAATATTTTGGTGATAAAAAATGTGCTAAATCATGGAAAACCTACAATGCATTCATTATTGTGGTTAAGCGAATTATTCCATTGCGACTTTTGGATTTCGGGCCCCATTAGTAATGCATTTAAACCACACTCATGAAAGCAGAAGAGATAATACTTAGAATCAACTCTATTACGGATATTGGTAATGGAGCTATTAAAAACAGTAGTCATAATTCAACACCAAGTGGCCCTTGGGCTGGATTCCGATCAGCTTCCTTGTCTTTAATAAAAAATTTATATGGTGTAAAACATCCCTATTTTACTGATTTTGATAAATATACTCAATATTCCCATATTAGCAGCGTACAAGCTGGAATTAGTATTCTTGGCTCAATCAAAAGTGAATTAGAAAATGGTTGGCTAATTTCATATAAGAAATTGATCTCTGCAGAATTATTTTCAGATTTCCTTGAGATGGGTAAATATTTACTTGATCAAAAATTCAAAGACGCTGCTGCTGTAATTATTGGTTCAGTTCTGGAAGAGCATTTAAGATTTTTATGCAATAGTCACTCAATTGAAATCACATATCGATCGGTCGATAATGTAAAACCTAAAAAAGCAGATGTTTTAAATTCCGATCTAGTTAAAGCAGAAATTTATGGAGTGCTGGATCAAAAAAATGTAACTGCTTGGTTGGATTTAAGAAACAGAGCAGCTCATGGAAAATACGATGAATACAACATTGACCAAGTTAACTTAATGTATCAAGGAGTGTTACTGTTTATTACATCTACAAGCTAACAGTTAAAATGCACTTCCAATAATCGAGCAGGCTGTCCCATCGGCATGGAAAACTTCTTTTAAGCATTCAGGGGGTTATTTGAATTTAAACACTTTACTCTTTGCCTTCAAATTTTATTTTGCGAGTAGGACTTCCTTATAAATCCTATGAAAACAGTACCACCATTAACATGGATCTCAGCTATATCGAGTTTACACAATCCTCGAAACCATATACCAGAAGCATCGGAAAAAATACCGGGGAAATTCCGATTCCAAACAAATGTGCTGTATTTGGTCAACCGACGATCCGCCGGATGTTCTTGAGGATACTGAACCCTTGCTTGATATAGAAGATGCTTTCGATATCGGTATTGATGAGGATGCTGCCGTGGAGTTGTATGAGATACCCTGGATGAGGCGAAAGCGCGGATTATGAAATATGGACGAACTCAACGACTTTAGCATGATATGCAAAATATTTTCAATAATTGTGACCTGATTCCAAAATATTATTTATTTTTGTCACAACATGTCCACCCCCCTTCCCATCAGAACAGGGCGCTTAGGGTGGACTTTTTATTTTTATGCCCATGTATAAAATTCCGTACTCAAAACCGGCACTTACCTATGCTGAACAAATTCAACAACTTAAAGATCGCGGACTAATAATTGAAAATGAATCGAAAGTGCTTCATTTATTGGAAGTAATCAGTTATTTCCGGTTAAGTGGTTATTGGTATCCATTACTATCCGATAAGCAGAATCATATTTTTAAAATGGAAGCCAGCTTTGAAACGGCATTTAATATATATAAATTTGACAGAGAGCTGAGATTGCTGATATTGCAGGATCTTGAAAAAATTGAAGTTGCTGTTCGTGCGAAATTGATTTATACCCTTTCTCACAGCAAAGGAATTTTCTGGTATCTTGATTCGTCAAATTTTTCTGATCCCAAAAAGCACACAGAAACGCTGTCAAAAGTTGATGCTGAATTTAACCGCAGTGATGAGGATTTTATCAAATCTTTTAGAAACAAATACGCTGATCCTTTGCCTCCGAGTTGGATGATGTTGGAAGTTTCCTCATTCGGGAATTTGTCAGGGTTCTATCATAATCTCCTACCCGGCAAGGATAAAAGAGAAATTGCACATTTCTTCGGTCTGCATGAAAAGACTCTTGCATCCTGGCTACATAGTGTCGTTTATCTCCGAAATATGTGTGCCCATCATACCCGTTTATGGAATAGAGAATTAAGAATCCAACCATTGATTCCATATACCCCTATTATGCAATTCCTGAATCAGACAACCTACAGTCACACTGAAACCGGGTGTAGACTTCCCATGAATAACAAGGTGTATTTTGTGCTCTCAATGATAATATACTTAATGAATACAATAAACCCTGCTCACCATTTCAAAGTAAAGTTAAATTCACTTTTCTCCAGATATCCGAATATTGATTTAAAAGCTATGGGATTTCCAGAGGATTGGAAAAATGAACCACTTTGGAAATAGATTTCACTATTGCCTTCCACCTGCAGACTATCAAACCACAATGATGGTTACTTTCTTCTGAATCTTAAGCAAGAGCAATGTTAAACCCTGACCTTTGGGCATGAGGTCCTTGCTTATCCGAAGGGGCCGGGAGATGAGGTGCCGTTGTATGCGGTGTTTTGTATAAAATAGTTCCGCCTGTCCGCCCGTCCGCCCGTCCGCCCGTCCGCTTCCTTCGTTGCCGGTGGCGGTTATATTTTTCCTATTTTTGCATTCCAGTATAGTCTCCCAAACTGGAAATTCAAATAAATGGCGCAACTCATACTGGATGATGGCACCCTGTTCAGGGGCAAGCCATTCGGGGCTAACAAGCCTGTCGCCGGGGAGGTCGTTTTTAATACGGCCATGACCGGTTACCCCGAAAGCCTTACAGATCCATCTTACAAAGGACAAATCCTGGTACTTACATACCCGCTCATCGGGAACTACGGTGTGCCGGGGAAGGTGATCAGGGAGCAGCTCTCAGAATACTTTGAATCGGATCATGTCCATATTTCCGGACTGGTGATCTCTGGTTATTCGGCCGAGTACAGCCACTGGAATGCGCTGGAGAGCCTTTCGGACTGGCTTTGTGAACACGGCGTGCCGGGACTTTCGGGCGTGGATACAAGGGCCATCACGAAAATTTTGCGTGAACGGGGCACCATGCTTGGCAAATTGGTTCAGAAGAATGATGGGGAGATCGGCTTTTTCGATCCCAATAAGGAAAACCTGGTAGCCCAGGTGAGTATCCGGGAGAAAAAGATCTATCCCGGCGGTGAATACAAGGTGATGCTTGTGGATTGCGGCGTGAAGAATAACATCATCCGCTGCCTGCTCAGGAACGGAGCCACAGTGATACGTGTACCCTGGGACCATGATTTCACTGCTGAGGATTACGATGGCCTCGTGATTTCTAACGGACCCGGCGACCCGCAACAGTGCCAGGTTACGGCAAAACACCTGGAAGTGGCGCTCAGGCGCGATAAACCGGTTTTCGGCATCTGCCTTGGGAACCAGCTTCTCTCAATGGCTGGCGGCGCCTCCACCTACAAACTCAAATATGGCCATCGGGGATACAATCAGCCTGTGCTTCAGGTTGGGACCAACCGCGCTTACATCACTTCGCAAAATCATGGATTCGCAGTCGACAACAACACGCTGGGCGAGATGTGGGAGCCCTTTTTCGTGAATCTCAACGATGGAACCAACGAAGGGATCAGGCATAAAACTAAACCCTTTTTCTCCACTCAATTCCATCCGGAAGCCTCGGGAGGACCGACCGATACAAACTTTTTATTCAACGATTTTATGACACTGGTGAATAAATACAAGGAGGGCAGCCATGGAGCATAAGATAAAAAAGGCCCTCATTCTGGGTTCTGGCGCTCTGAAAATTGGCGAAGCCGGCGAATTCGACTACTCCGGGTCCCAGGCCTTGAAAGCACTGAAGGAGGAGGGGATATTTACCATCCTCATCAACCCCAATATCGCTACGATACAAACTTCGGAGGATATTGCCGATAAAGTCTATTTTCTCCCGGTCACCCCATATTTCGTCGAAAAGGTCATAGAAAAGGAGCAGCCCGACGGCATCCTGCTTGCCTTCGGTGGTCAGACGGCGCTCAATTGCGGCGTCGAGCTATACAAAACCGGCGTACTTGAAAAGCATGGTGTTCAGGTTTTAGGAACACCGGTAAAGACCATCATCGATACTGAAGACCGCGCCCTGTTCATTAAAAAACTCGATGAAATTGGTGTTCGTACACCCAGGAGTTTTGCCGTTACCGATCCCGAAGCAGCCAGGCAGGCTGCCGCATCGGTCGGTTACCCGGTAATAATCAGGGCAGCATTTACACTCGGAGGTCAGGGTAGCGGGTTTTGCGGTAATGAGGCAGAACTTGATGCAATGGTATCCAAAGCATTCTCCTATTCCGGACAAATTTTGGTGGAAGAATCACTGAAGGGCTGGAAGGAGATTGAATACGAGGTGGTACGCGATTGCTACGACAACTGCATCACTGTCTGCAATATGGAAAACTTCGACCCGCTGGGTATCCATACAGGGGAGAGCATCGTGGTGGCGCCGTCGCAAACTCTTACGAATATTGAATACTACAAGCTGCGAGAACTTTCCATCAAGGTTATCCGCCATCTGGGAATCGTCGGGGAGTGCAATATCCAGTATGCCCTTAATCCCGAGTCGGAAGATTACCGGGTGATTGAGGTCAATGCCCGGCTTTCGCGTTCATCGGCGCTTGCTTCCAAGGCAACCGGCTATCCTCTGGCTTTCGTAGCAGCGAAACTGGGACTGGGATACGGGCTTCATGAACTGAAAAACTCCGTAACGAAGACAACCACGGCCTGTTTTGAGCCGGCTCTTGATTATATCGTCTGCAAGATTCCGCGTTGGGACCTGGGAAAGTTCACCGGCGTTTCGAAGCAGATCGGCTCGAGTATGAAAAGCGTGGGGGAGATCATGGCGATCGGCCGCAATTTCGAGGAGGTGATCCAGAAAGGGCTTCGCATGATAGGGCAGGGGATGCATGGTTTTATCGGCAACAAGGAGCTCCGCGTCGACGATATCGAAAAGGAACTCTCAAATCCTACCGACACCCGCATCTTCGTCATCGCCCAGGCTCTGGCAGAAGGATATACGGTCGACCGTATCTGGGCACTTACCCGCATCGACAAATGGTTCCTCTACCGCCTGAAGAATATTTTTGACACAGGGCAGTCATTGGCGGCCTTTGACGATATAAGGGCGCTGCCTGATGAGCAGATCCTCGATGCCAAGTGTTTTGGATTCTCTGATTTCCAGATGGCCCGGCTTATCTACAAACATGAAAAAGGCGAGATCGAAAAGGACATGCTGAAGGTTCGCGATTACAGGAAAGCGCGGGGAATCCTTCCCTGTGTGAAGCAGATCGACACGCTCGCTGCCGAGTATCCGGCGCAAACAAATTACCTCTACACAACCTACAACGGAAGCGAGCACGATGTCACTTTCCCCGACGACGGACGTTCTGTGATCGTGCTCGGTTCAGGCGCCTACCGCATCGGCAGTTCGGTGGAGTTCGACTGGTGCAGCGTAAATACACTCAATACTGTGAAGGCATCGGGCTACCGTTCGGTGATGATCAATTACAATCCCGAGACAGTCAGTACTGATTACGACATCTGCGACCGGCTCTATTTTGATGAGCTCTCGTTTGAACGGGTGATGGATATCATCGAACTGGAAAATCCAAAAGGGGTGGTTGTCTCGATGGGAGGACAGATACCGAACAACCTGGCCATGCGGCTCCATAAACAGAATGTTCCCATTCTCGGGACTTCACCGGTTTCGATCGACAATGCCGAAGATCGTCACAAGTTTTCTTCCATGCTCGATAAGCTGGATATCGACCAGCCGCGATGGCAGGAGCTGACAAGTATGGAGGAGATATATGGTTTTGCAGGGATCGTCGGGTTCCCGCTGCTGATCAGGCCCTCATATGTGCTCTCCGGTGCCGCCATGAATGTGGTGTCAAATAAAACTGAGCTCGAGTATTTCCTAACGCTCGCTGCAAATGTATCTAAAGAGCACCCTGTTGTTGTTTCGGAATTTATCCAGGAGGCCAAGGAGATCGAGATCGACGCCGTGGCAAACAAGGGTGAGATTGTCGCCTATGCCATCTCAGAACACGTTGAATTTGCCGGTGTTCATTCAGGTGATGCAACAATCATCTTCCCGCCGCAGAAGATCTACATCGAAACTGTTCGTCGCATCAAGCGCATCAGCCGCGAAATTTCACGGTCGCTCGAAATTACAGGCCCGTTTAACATCCAGTTCCTTGCCAAGGACAACGACATCAAGGTGATCGAGTGTAACCTCCGGGCTTCACGCAGTTTTCCTTTCGTTTCAAAAGTGCTGAAGATCAATTTTATAGAGATGGCCACACAGGTAATGCTCGACCTTCCCTACCAGAAACCTGATAAGTCCTTTTTCGATATCG
>CAYHDA010000201.1:0-7886 GCA_964355145.1 uncultured Mariniphaga sp. | reverse complement strand
TTATATTCCTCAAAAGAAAACTCCGGTAATTGTATATGAAACCGAACGGCTTGCCCCAGGCAGAATTCGGTTGAGTACAGATAATTACCAGCAGCGGAAAGTAAAATATCAGCAACAGGTTGATTCGGTAATTAATTATGCATCGAATGACCGGCAATGTCGCAGCGTGGTATTGCTTGAGTATTTCGGGCAATACGGATCGGAACCCTGTGGGTTTTGTGATGTATGCACCGGAGATCATGAATCTGGTATGAGATTAGCAGATTTCAACCGCATTTCTGATAAGATAAGCAAGGTTTTAATTGCCGAAAGCTATTCTATTGACAAGCTGGTAAAGCAAATTAACGAATCTGAGCCTGCTATCCTGAAAGTTTCACGATGGCTGCTTGACAATGGGATACTAAGATCAGGCTCAAACGGGCTGCTAACCCACAATTCCAAAGGTCAATAATGCACCGAAGTCCATTCTCTATCAGGATTTTGATTACCTTTGCGGTGAATTCTACAAAACAAAGGGATTTTTAATGAGTAAAGAGCCATTTTCAGAGGTGGTGTATTCGAAAAATGTAATCGAATTCGCCACAGTTGCCAATGAGTATTGTTCTTTTATTGAGGCTGTTGATCAGTTTCCGCGAAAGGATTTTATTCTCAAGATACAAAAACTTTTTCCACTGCTTTATCTGAAGTCAGCTTTGCTTCCTGCACCTGACATGGAAATGTCGGATGATATGCCAGAAAAATATGTCAGTGAAGAAGATTATAATTTTATTTTGAATAAGCTGGAGGCAAAATTGGGACAATTCGATGCTTATCAGGAAGTTTTTGACCCTTCAATCCAGTACAGCGAAATAGCGCTTGAGGCCAGCATTTCAGAAAACATCACGGATGTCTATCAGGATTTAAAAGATTTTATCTTGGCATACAGGATTGGAACGCTCGAAGTGATGAATGATGCACTCTGGGAATGCCGGAATAATTTTGAACAATATTGGGGACAACGTCTGGTTAACGGACTTCGCGCTATTCATAGCCTGGTTTATGGAATTGCTGATCTGGATGATAAAGACAAGCAAACTGAAATAAAAGAGAAAAACTAAACGGGTATTTGTACCGTTTTAATATATTATTAAGATATGATTCAAGGGTTTAACACGCTGAAGAAATGTATTTCGAACGATGAATTAGCTGAATTGCCTCTTTCTTCTTTTGAAGGTGTTATTCATCTTATTGAATACCCTGAAGATGTCGAGAAAGCATTAAAATATCTTGGTAACCAATCAATTCTTGGATTCGATACAGAAACCCGTCCATCATTTAAAAAAGGCCAGATCTTTCCAGTTTCACTTTTGCAGTTGTCGACCTCTGAAGAGGCCTTTTTATTCAGAATCAATAAAATTGGATTACCTGCCGGACTAGCCAAAATCCTGTCTTCTTCAAAAATCCTGAAAATAGGCGTAGCTATCCGCGATGACATCAAAATATTACAGCGGATTGTTCCGTTTAAACCAGGAGGATTTATTGAGTTGCAGGATCTTGTTAAAGATTATGGAATCGAAAATTTTAGTCTGAAAAAACTTTCAGCGATCGTTTTAGGCTTCAAAATTTCTAAATCGGCCCGGCTCACGAACTGGGACACTCAGGAATTGACCGAGCAACAATTAAATTATGGAGCTACAGATGCCTGGGTATCCTGCGAAATATATAAGAAATTATTGATAACACCTCTTGAGAGGGTATTATGCGAACCTGAAATAGCAGAGCTCGATCTGGAAGAATAATCCGGAAAAGGCTAACTGAATGAATTTTAATTTTAGCATGTCGAAATATAGTAAAGTTGTTTTAAAAAAAGGGAAGGAAGAATCGATTCTCCGGTTTCATCCCTGGGTCTATTCCGGGGCCATCGATCGGATTGATGGAGTTGTTGAAGAAGGTGATATCGTAACTGTTCACTCCAGCGACGATCGTTATTTAGGCATCGGCCATAGTGCAATAGGATCTATCGCCGTCAGAATTTTCTCATTTAAAGATATAGTTCCGGATGTACTATTTTGGTGCGAAAAATTTCAAGCCGCCTATGACTTGCGCCAAAAGATTGGCCTAACCTCCCGCAAAGAGACCAATGTGTTCAGGCTCATTCACGGCGAAGGTGACGGAATGCCCGGATTAATAGTCGATTATTACAATGGAACTGCTGTTTTACAGGCGCACTCCGTTGGAATGTGGCTGATTCGCAATGAACTGGCTGAAGCTATGAAAATTGTACTTGGGGAACAGCTCAAGGCAGTTTATGACAAGAGTTCAAAAACACTCCCGTTTAAAGCATCTATAGAACCGGTTGACGGATATTTATATGGAATCCATACAACACGCGAGGTGATGGAAGATGGAAACAGGTTTCTCGTTGATTGGGAAGAGGGTCAAAAGACAGGATTTTTTATCGATCAGCGTGAAAACAGAAAACTGTTAAGTGAATATGCTTTTGGAAAAGACGTTCTGAATATGTTTAGCTATACCGGAGGCTTTTCATTCTCAGCCATGCAGGGAGGAGCAAATCTTGTTCATTCAGTAGATTCTTCGGTTAAAGCAATTGAGCTGACAAATCAAAATGTTGAGCTCAACTTTCCCGGTGATAAAAGGCACGAAGCTTTTGCTGCAGATGCATTTGATTTCATGAGGGACATAAATAATAAATATGACCTGATCGTTCTTGATCCGCCGGCCTTCGCAAAGCACCGTAATGTGCTTAATCAGGCACTACAAGGTTATAAAAAAATAAATAGCAGGGCCTTTCAGCAAATTCGCCCCGGAGGAGTATTATTTACATTTTCCTGTTCGCAGGTAGTAACAAAGACTAATTTTCGCGAGGCAGTATTCTCGGCCGCGGCAATCTCAAAACGCAATGTTCGGATTTTGCACCAGTTATCGCAGCCGGCCGATCATCCGATTAACATATATCATCCTGAAGGTGAGTATCTTAAAGGACTTGTATTGTATGTTGAATAAAAATAATTGATTATCATTTAATTCTAAAATAACTTGAAATTTAAAGAGTTTGATTTTGTTCCTGAGATCATGGAAGGTCTTGAGTCCATGGGCTTCGAGGAATGCACTCCCGTCCAGGAATTGGCAATGCCGGTGATTTGGAAAGGAAAGGACCTGATTGCATGTGCACAGACAGGTACCGGAAAAACTGCAGCGTATTTATTACCGGTATTGAACCGCATTACACACACACGCAGTAAAGGTATTAACACTTTGATTATAGCGCCTACCAGAGAACTGGTTTTGCAGATTGATCAACAAATTGAGGGTTTTTCCTATTTCTGTGGCGCCACATCGCTGGCAGTCTACGGCGGAGGTGAAGGAGCTGCATTTGATCAGCAAAAAGCTGCTCTGATTCAGGGTGCCGATATTATTGTAGCGACCCCAGGCAGACTTTTGTCACATATTAACCTTAAATATTCTGATTTCAGCACTATTAAACATCTGATATTAGATGAAGCAGACCGGATGCTCGACATGGGTTTTTTCGACGATATCATGCGTATTGTGCGGGAACTGCCAGTTGCTCGCCAGACACTGATGTTCTCGGCGACAATGCCATCAAAAATCAGAAAGTTAGCAGAAGGAATTTTGCGCAATCCCGAAAATGTGAATATTGCCATATCAAAGCCGGCTGAAAATATTATTCAGGCAGCTTATATGGTTTATGAAAATCAAAAAGTTGCACTGGTAAGAGCTTTACTAAAGGGAAAAACTGATTACAAAAGTGTTCTCATTTTTACCTCAAGAAAGATTAATGTTAATGGTCTGGTACGCGAATTGCGCAGAATGGGATTCAAAGCAGACGGGATGCTTTCGGATCTTGAACAGAAAGAGCGTGAAGAAGTTATGCTGAGATTTCGTAACCGCGAAACCCAGGTGCTTGTTGCTACCGATATTGTCGCTCGTGGAATTGATATTGATGGAATTGACATGGTCATGAATTACGATGTTCCACGGGATCCTGAAGATTATGTTCACCGGATAGGCCGTACCGCACGTGCCCAGAGTTCGGGTGTCGCCATTACCCTGATTTCGGATCTTGATCAGCATAATTTCAAAAGAATTGAGGATTTAATTGAACGCGAAATCATCAAAATACCACTTCCACCCGAATTTAGTGATGCCCCGATTTATGATCCTGCTGTTGCAAAACGATTCGGTCACAGGCCTTCCGGAAGAAACAACGACCATCCAAGAACAGGATCGGTAAATAAGAAAAAAATCTTCCGCCATCGGGATCGTGGTACTCATCAAGGCCACCAGCCGGAATAGACGCTGAAAAAGGCATTAAAGCGTAATCTTTTCTGCACTCAACGGGTAACCCATAAAAAGACTGGCGCGTTGTTCAAAATTCCCGACAGCTTCTGTTGTTAAAAATCGGCGGGATCCTTCTTTTGAACATTTCAGGTCGATTTCCGGATGCCGCATCAGGTAATCAGCCAGACTTTCTGCAACAATTGGTCCTTGTTGGAGAAGCGTCACATGATCCGGAAGAAATTTAAGGATGGTAGGAAGTAATAACGGATAGTGCGTGCAACCCAAAATCACGGTGTCTATCTTCGGATCCTGGCGAAAAAGGTTAATGATGTTTTTACGTACAAAATAATCAGCTGCAGGATTGCTTGTTTCGTCATTTTCAACCAAAGGAACCCACATTGGACATGCCTCCTGAGTAACAATCAACTGATTACCCGAAATTTTCGCAATTTCCAGAGGGTACGACTCTGAAATGACAGTTCCGCTTGTTCCCAGTACCCCAATATGTCCGGATTTAGTGTAAGACGGAATCTTTTCAATACTAGGGCGTATCACCCCTAAAACGCGTCTGGAAGGATCAAACAGCGGAAGATCGTTATGCTGAATTGTTCTCAGGGCTTTTGCTGAGGCAGTATTACATGCCAGGATAACCAGTTGGCATCCCATAGAAAAAAGGCTCATCACAGCCTGACGGGTATATTCATAAACCACATCAAACGAACGCGATCCGTAAGGCGTTCTGGCGTTATCGCCAAGATAAATGAAATCGTACTGAGGAAGCTTGTCCATAATCGATTTCAATATGGTTAAACCACCATACCCCGAATCAAAGACACCAATTGGTTGATATTTATCTTGCACCTGATGATTTTTTTTGTGATCTAAAAGTACAAAGAATAAACAGATCTTTCATTTTCCACCTGAAACAAAAAAAGGGCACCGCTAACGGCACCCTTTTAATATCAATTATGGTAGTGATTACTTAATCGCCAATTTAGTTTTGACCAGTGATAACAAATCAACTGACTGCTCAGAATGGTATAAAACACCATTAACTTCGAAAACATAAAGCAAACCCTGTTCTTTGGCAACGTCTGTAATAGCTTTACGTGCTTTCTCAATTACAGGTTGAAATTGCTTGGATTCTTCTTTTTGAAGACTCTCCTGAGCAGTTTGCTGGAAGGTTTGAATTCTTTCCTGAATACTTTGTACTTCGTCTTGTTTTGCTTTTACAAGAGCTTCATTGGCATCTTTTGCCTGAGCTAAAGCAACATATTCTTTGCCCTTTTCACTATACTCTTTTTGCATTGCCTGCAGCTTGGATTCAAGGTCGGCCTGAACTTTTTCAAGAGCACCTTTAGCGGCTTCTCTTTCCGGCATTGCAGTTAGCAACTGCTGGAAATCGATATGACCGAATTTTAAAGTCTGGGCAGATAAACCACCAGCGAAAAAAACTGAACAAAAAACTATTACTTTGAAAAAATTTCTCATGTTTGTTTTTGATTTAAAATTTGTTTGCAAATATATATCTTTAATTTTTATATCCAAGTTTTTGAAGGATCTGGTCACTTAAATCATACTTGGGATTAGTATAAATCATTGAAAGGCTTCCTGCTTTGTCAAAAATAATGGAGTAAACACCTTGTTCAGCAATTTCCTGAATCGCTTTGAACACGTCGTCCTGAATTGGTTTTACTAATGTCTGGCGTTTTTGAAACAAATCGCCTTCGGCTCCGAAGTATTGACGTTGCAATTTTTTATATTCCTTCTCCTTTGTAATAATCATATCTTCCCGCTTTCTTTTCATATCGTCGGACAGTAAGACGACCTCAGCCTGAAAATCTTTATACATTTTATCAAGTTCGGCATGCAAAGTTTCAAGCTCTTTCTGGTATTGCTGCGAAACTTTATCCAATTGTTCCTGAGCAGCCTTATACGAAGGAATATTTCCAAGAATATACTGAGTATCGACATAAGCATATTTTTGAGCGAAACCCAAACTCATCGAAGCAGTAAAAATCACAAGAATCAGCAGTAACTTTTTCATATTCTATCCTATTAAATTCAACACAATCTTACAAAAATCAGACCAAATTAAACGCCGGCACCCTGCTCTTTGCAAATATAACTGTAATACTTAGAACTGTTGCCCCATGATAAAGTGGAATTGACTTCCACCCGTTCCCTTGGTATAGCCGTCATCGAATCCGTAACCCCAGTCAAAGCCCATCAGACCAAACATTGGGAGGAAGATGCGAACTCCAAGTCCGGCAGCTCTCTTAATACGAAATGGGTTGTAATCGGAAAAATCATACCACGAATTACCGGCTTCAAGAAAAGTCAATCCATAAATAGTCGCCGATTGGCTCAAAGTGATCGGATATCTCAGCTCTAAAGTCATTTTTTCGTAAATATTACCTCCATTGGCAGGGGTCAGCGAGTTGTTTTCGTAGCCGCGTAATCCAACGATATCACTTCCGTACATACTATAACCCGACATTCCATCTCCCCCTAAACGAAATGATTCAAATGGAGAACGAAGATTTTTATTGTAATAACCAAGAAATCCGGTTTCATATTTTGAACGCAAAACAAGTTTACTGTTTGGGCTGAGCGGCGTAAAAACATCACCTTTAAATACCCACTTATGGAATTCGATAAGACTGTAGCGTTCTTCGGGAGTTAAAGTCAAACTACTATAATCTTTATTCGAAAACATAGAATATGGTGGTGTAAACTGCACCATAAATGAGAAGTTTGAACCACGCTTGGTATACAAAGGATTATCTGTGGAGTTCCGTCCGAACACTGTTTTAAAACTTAAATTATTTGATGTCCCATTTTGGAAGAAGAAATACTTCCAGTTTTCGAGAACGTACAGCTGGTAGGACAATTCATGATAAACGGTAAAAAAGTCATCTGGCTTTTTTAGGCGGTAACCCAGTCCGATTGAGCCTCCAATAACTCCCATCTGTTGCGTGATGACATAATTATAAGGATTGTAATAACCACTGTTGCCGTAACCACTGTTGCCATAACTACTTCCATAGCTGCTGCCATAACCACTTCCGTAACTGCTGCCATAATTTCCGGTATAGTTATATGCCTGATCTCCGCTTGTTTGTTTTGAATAATAGACTGAGAAAGTAAATGAATTAGGTTTTTTGCCGCCTAACCAAGGTTCTGTGAAAGAAAAACTATAGGACTGATAGTAGGTACCATTAGTTTGTGCCCGCAGCGAAAGCGACTGACCATCTCCTGTTGGAAGGGGCTTCCATGCCTTTTTATTCATGATATTACGAACAGAAAAATTCGAGAATTTAAGTCCGACGGTACCTACGAACATACCGGCACCCCAACCACCTGAAAGTTCAATCTGGTCGTTGGCACGTTCTTCAAGTTCATAGTTGATATCTACGGTCCCGTCTTCCGGATGAGGAACAACATCTGGTTTAATAGTTTCAGGGTTGAAATGTCCCATTTGAGACAATTCTCTCACTGATCGGATAATATTTTCTTTACTGAACAGCTGACCGGGTCGGGTGAATAGTTCACGGCGCGCCACATGCTCGTTAGTCTTGGTT
>CAYHDA010000200.1:0-7901 GCA_964355145.1 uncultured Mariniphaga sp. | reverse complement strand
ACTCGTGGATGATTTGCACCGGATGGAGGGTGAATTCCGAAATTTTGCACATGTAGTTTTTCAAATCACCGAATTAATCAATAACCTTCTCTTCGCAAGTGTAATTTTTATTTTTATTTTCCTCTCCCTTGTCCTGATCCTCATCTCATCTTTGGTCTCCAGGTCTATTTCCATCCCAATACGTACCATGGTCGATAATTTTAAAGTTATTGCAAGGGGAAATCTCAATACCGAAGTATCCATCGATTCGAATAACGAAATAGGACAACTAAACACTTCCTTCCTCAAGATTCAGCGTGGTATGCTTGAAGTGATTGAATTCACCAAAAGAGTGGCAGAAGGTGATCATAATGAAATGATTTCGCCCCGCTCTGATGATGATGAGCTTAGTATTGCGTTAAATAAGATGGTGGGGAAACTAAAAGATTCGGCCGAAAAAGGAGGACAGGATTTGTGGTTTAAATCGGGGATCAACGAAATTAACCAGAAGCTAGGCGGAGGACTGAGTGTTAATAAGCTGTCGTCAAGCGCCTTGCTTTTTTTGGGCGATTTTCTTAACGCAGAGGGAGGCGCCGTCTATCATTTTAATTCTGAAAATAAGCTTCTTGAACTGGTGGCTTCTTCAAATCTGGATTTCAAAAATCTTAAAGAGAAAATTCTTCTTAATGAAGGATTAGCAGGACAAGTGGCCAAAGAAAAAAGAATATTTAACCTTCCGGACAGGTCTCACCTTGAGGCGGATTTGTCTCCCGAAGAAGCTTTACTCAACCAAGGAGCAATTATTCCGCTAATTTTTGATAACTCGCTGATTGGCATCCTTGAATTATCATCGGTGGTCCCTTTTACAACCCTTGAACTTGAATTTATAAATGAGGCATCGGAGATTCTTGCAATTAATATCAGTCAGGCTGACAATTTATCTAAAATTAATACCCTCTTAATCAAAACCCAAAACCAGACCGGCGAACTTCAATTACAGCAGGAGGAGCTAAGGGTCATCAACGAGGAACTTACTGATCAGACCGAAGAGCTTATCGGAAGCGAAGTCAAGCTAAAGGCACAACACGAGGAGTTGCTGAAGATAAGCCGTTACAAAACGGAGTTTCTTGCCAATATGTCGCATGAGCTGAGAACGCCCCTGAACAGCTTATTGATATTGTCTAATCTACTGGCTGTCAATAAACATGGAAACCTTACGCCTGATCAGGTGCAATCGGCAAAGATCATTTATAAAAGCGGTACCGATTTACTTCATTTAATCAACGAAGTGCTCGACCTTTCAAAAATAGAGGCCGGCAAAATCGCCATTGAATTTGGAATAGTTGATTCAGGGGATATCAAGGAGGAAATTTTGGCATTGTTTTCACCTGTTGCGAAAGAGAAAAAGCTGATCTTCGAAGTAAATATCGGCCCCGGTTTTCCTGCCCGGCTGGAGACTGACCGTAACCGGTTAATGCAGGTTGTGAAAAATCTGCTCTCTAACGCGTTCAAATTTACGAAGGAGGGAGCCATACGGATAGATTTGATTATCCCTCCTCCCAATGCCAGGTTTACCATTGCAGAAGGGAACAGCGATAATGTCTATTGCATAAAAGTCGAAGACAGCGGAATTGGCGTACCCGATGATAAGCTTGACGCAATTTTCGAAGCTTTTGAACAAGCCGATAGCAGTATTTCGCGCAGATTTGGTGGCACAGGATTGGGCCTTTCTATCTCACGCGACCTGATTAAAATGCTTGGTGGCGAAATACAACTGGAAAGCGAAATCAACAGGGGCTCCATATTTTATATTTACCTGCCAGTAAAACAGCGCCAAAGTTCTGTTGATGAGTTAGATGCCAGACCTGGTGCGATTGGGTTGCGGAGCGCCGAAGATGATTTTATTCCTGATAATGCAGAATTTGTCGTATCTTCTAAAATATTTTTGTCTGCAGAAGCCGATTCATCGTTACACAATCCCGGAAACGACAAGCTTGAAGGGCCGGATTTAAGTCAGGATTTTGGAGATTATCAGCTGTTTAAAGGCAAGAAAATATTGGTTGTTGATGATGAAATCAGAACTGTATTTGCACTTGGGAAAATATTGGAGGAGCGCGAAATAGAGGTTTATGAGGCTGAAAACGGTGCTTTGGCAATTGAAGTTCTAAAGTCCAATATAGAGATAGATCTGGTAATAATGGACGTGATGATGCCGGTGATGGATGGCTGTGAAGCGATACGGATTATTAGAAATACAGCTGAAATTAAGGATATTCCCATCATCTGCCTGACCGCCAAGACGAAGAAAGAGGATTGTGAGAATGTGATGTCGAATGGCGCGAGCGACTATCTGCCGAAACCAGTGAATGAGGAGCAGCTATTCGAAATGTTGAAAATATGGTTAGCTAAAAAACAAGAACAATTATGAGGCCTAAAATTCTTATTGTCGACGATCTTTTGGAAAATCTGATCAGCCTTGAAGCGATTTTTGAAGATTTTGAAATCGATCTGGTAAGGGCTTTTTCAGGGGAGGAGGCATTAAAACATAGTTTGAAAGATGATTATGCATTGGTTATTCTCGATGTCCAGATGCCTGGCATGAATGGATACGAGACGCTTGAGATTATGCGGCAACGGAAAAAAACGAAATATGTTCCTGTGATTTTTGTGTCTGCCATTCATCATAGCTATCTGAATATCATAAAGGGAATCGAAACAGGCGCCGTCGATTTTATCCCCAAACCAATTGTACCCGAAATTCTTAAAGGTAAAGTACGGGTGTTTATTGATCTTTATTTACAGCAGAAAAAACTAAGCAGTCTATTGACAGAGATGGCCGAGATCACGCGGAATCTTGAAATCGAAAAGCAAAAAGCTGTACTGACTTCTCAATCTAAATCGACATTTCTTGCTCATATGACGCATGAAATTCGCTCACCCCTCAATGGCGTTATTGGATTGTCGAGGTTATTGCACAAAACACCGCTTAACACCGACCAACAGGAGTTACTCGATATCATCATCTCGTCGGGTGAAAATCTCGTGCAGATTATTAATGATTTACTCGATCTCTCCAAAATTGAATCGGGCCAGATTCATCTGGAACAGATTGATTTTAACTTAAATGATTTGCTGAATAAAATATTTCTGATGATGAAATATAAGGCAAAAGAGAATGGCATTGCTTTTAGGTATCGCCTCTCACCCGAAATTCCTTCAATTCTGTCCGGCGATCCTCTTCGCATTACTCAGGTATTAACGAATTTGGTTAATAATGCACTAAAATTTACCAGTCAGGGTTCTGTTGAGTTTATTGTTGAACAGATAAACCGTGATCAGGACGACCTTCAGGTACTTTTTAAAGTTAAAGATACCGGGATAGGAATCTCAGATCATGGAAAATCATTATTATTTAAAGAATTTTCACAGACAGAGAAAACCATCGCCCGACAATATGGCGGTACCGGTCTTGGTCTGGCAATCAGTAAAAATCTTGTAGGACTTATGAAAGGTCAAATTGGTGTAAGAAGCGAATTAAATGAAGGTTCGGAGTTCTGGTTTATGCTTCCGTTGAAATCGGCAGAGCCGAAAATTCCGGAAATATTAAAACAGGTGGAGGAGGCGCCTCTTCACTTGAAAATACTAGTCGCCGAAGATAATATGATCAGCCAAAAAGTAGCGAAATTAACACTCAAGCACCTGGGCTTTGATTGTGACGTTGCTCAGAATGGAATGGAAGCATATAATATGTTTATAAAAGGCGACTACCATCTGGTGTTAATGGATATACAAATGCCAGAACTGGATGGTTTGCAATCTACAGCTATGATCAGGGCTTTCGAACGCGATGAATTAAAAGGTTTATCGGCTTATATCGTTGCGGTAACAGCAAATGCGATGATAGAAGACAAGGAGCGATGTTTGCTGGCGGGTATGGATAGCTTTATGAGTAAGCCATTTACTGATCTTGATCTTGGTCATATATTGACGAAAGCCGGAAAACGCTTTAAAGAGGTTCAGGCACGAAGTTGAGTCACAACCCCAAAGCGGGTTGACCTTGTTGTTTTTCGGGTCAGGCGATTTTCAATCCCTTTTCTTTTTCGGGTCAGGCGATTTTCAATCGCCTTTGTTTCCTTTTCGGCGGTTGCAAACCGCCGAAAAGGAAACAACGACACCGGATTCACAAACCAACAATCATTGATGGTTACTTACAAGGCCTTGCTGAATATCCGGAATCGTTTATAAACACGGCCTCCCACCTTTTCCATTTCAGCGCGGACCTTGGTATTGTTTTCTAGTTCGAGGTGCGAATCCATAGTCGTCTTTCCAAGTTTATGTGCCGATTCAAACATCTTTATACCCATCATAACATCCAGACCTTTTCCACGGTAAGCTGGATCGATGCCGCCGAGCAGCAGATTTATCTGTTTTGATTTTCGCGCAGCAGCAAAAATCTTGAAAATCCCAAAAGGAAACAGCTTTCCTTTTGCCGCGCGGATGCCATCGCCGATGTGCGACATCCCGATTACAAAAGCAACCAGTTGTTCATTTTCGTTGACAACCAGCTTGATAAACCGGGGATTAATCAGGAACAGGTAGCGGTTGGCAAAAGCATCCATCTCTTTTTCCGAAAAGGGGGTAAAGCCAACTATGTCGCTGAAAGTGAGATTCAATAAATTTAATACATCGTAAATATGAGGCTTTACTTTTTGGCGTGAGGTGAATTCTAGTACTCGCAGCCCTGGATTATTCCTCACAGCCCGCTCCTGTATCCTGAGGTAAAACTCCGGCGTCGGGTGGGGAATGTCAATCTTGTAGGCAACCAGATCAATCTCTTTCGTAAAGGAATTCTTTTCCAGCAATTCCACCTGATAGGGGAAATTGCAATTTGAAGCGATAACGACCGGTTCGTCGAAGCCCTCGATCAGAAAACCCTGAGGATCTTTATCTGAAAAAGCAAGCGGTCCGATTAAACGTTCCATCCCTTTTGCTCTGCCCCAGTTTTCGATGGCCTGCAGCAAGGCGGCCGCAACTTCCTCATCGTTCCAGGTCTCAAAAAAGGAAAAACGTGCATTTTTTTCGTTGTGTAATGCATTGTATTTCAAATGTATAACACCCATAATCCGTCCGACGGCCTTCCCATCGCGGTAAGCAAGCAGCATAATCGTCTCGCATGACTGGAAGGACTTATTCTTTTTCGGATTGAAAAATTCCCATTCATCCATGTAAATCGGAGGGACCCAGTTGGCATGATTCTCGTGAATTGAGTCGGGCAGATGAATAAATATTCCCAGCTTCTTTTTTGAGTCAACTTCTTGTATGGTAATGGTCTTTGTATTTTCAGATTGCATTGAAGCAGAATTTACAGATGAATGATTTTTTGTTTTTCCCTTGAGGGAGTTGAGCGATAAGAATAAAAAAATTAAATTTCATGTGCTCAAAAATTTTAAAATAAAATACAACATCTAATTATTCGTACTAAGTAATCGGAAAGATTTATTGCCTTATTTTTGACTTTCATTTTTATTTGAAAATGATTTCTGATAAATGCTGAATTATAAAATAAATATTTCGGTGCTTTGCACCTTTTGGTCTAAGACGATTAATCTCCTACAAATATCGCGGTGCTCTGCACCTATGGAAAACGAGAAAGCAGCAGAGCTGCGAAATATTTGTAGAACTAATTTTATTAAGCAAACTTCTTAAGGTGCAGAGCACCGCAACGTAATATTCAACATTTACTAATCGCCAGGATTCAAATAAATTGATGTCGCATTTTAGTTTAAGAACCCGACATCTATGAAAATCCTTTTTGCCACCATCCGTCAGCTGACGGACACCAAACCGTCATCCGACGGACACCAAAGTCTACGACAAAGCCTTGGTGCCTTTTTGGTGCCTTAGTGCTTTGGTGGCATTCTTTAATTTCAAATTTTTATTAAAGATGTCGATTCAGAAAATCCGACATTATTTCATTCTTACAATTTAGCAGGCTTTAAAAGGCTGCAAGATAAAATATTTTCAACAAAATATGCGGTTCCTATTATTGAATAATCAATTTCCTGACGCTATGATTAACATCGTGGAGGTTTGTGTTTTAGTAATCAAAACTACTTCCACCCAGAAACTCTCTTAACACCGATGTCGGGGGGATTTCTTCTTCCGGAATTGTTTCAAAATAAGAGATAAAGATCAATAGCCGAACTGCTTCTGAATATTCGGGTGTATTTTCCTTTACCAGTTTGAGCAAGGGACTTGCATGTTTTTTGAGAACAGCCAATTCATAGATCAGCGCTGAATTAAACATGATATCGGCATTTTCCTGATAGGGAAAGATGTGCTTATCCTCACCCCGCCGGACGCTTGGCCACCGCTGTATTGTTGTGTAAGCATCGTAGCCACGGTACTTGCTGTCGCGGATAATCCTTCGTACCAAACGGTTATCGGTAGTGGGGATATAAGTGTGCTCATCAATTGAAATCTGCGTCAATGCGGATACAAAAATGCGATAGGTTTTTTCAGGATCAATCAGGGGAGTGAGTTCCGGATTTAGTCCATGTATACCTTCAATAATCAGGATATTGTCCTTCGCCATTTTCATCCTCTTCCCATTAAACAGGCGTTGGCCCTGATGAAAATCGAACCGTGGCACTGCGACCTCTTCGCCGGCAGTGAGCCGCAGCAAAAAATCATTTAAATAAGGGATATCAATAGCCTCTAAAGCTTCAAAATCCAGGTTGCCTTCCTCATCCAGCGGAGTAACATTGCGGTTAACGAAAAAATTGTCAACTGAAACTTCTATAGCATGCAATCCATTAACTGCCAATTGAATACCAAGTCTGCGACTAAATGTTGTTTTTCCGGAACTGGAGGGTCCCGCAATGAGTACAATATTTACTTTATCTCTTCTTTGGCTTATTGCGGTAGCTATTTCCGCAATTTTTTTCTCGTGTAAAGCTTCCGATATTTTGATCAGATCGCTGTGCCGGTCTTCCCTTTTAAAGGCATTCAGTCGGGGAATATCCTCTACTCCAAGAATTTCAGCCCATTTTTTATGTTCTCTGAAAATGCCAAAAAGCTTATCTTGCTTAATCGCGGGTTCCAGTTCAGAAGGGTTTGCAGGCACCGGAAAACGGAGTAGAAACCCGTCATAATATTTTTCAATTCCAAAATCTGTTACGCAACCTGTTGATGTCAACATATGGCCGTAGAAGAAATTGACATGGTCACCGAGCAAAAAAACCGGGGCATAGAGCCGGCCATAATTGCGGTAGAGTTCCGCCTTACGGTACAAGCCATTACCTTCGAGTAATCCAATTGCCAGGTCTGTAAGAACCACCTTTCGTTCGATGGGAATGTTTTGACGGATAATTGAACTCATCTCTTCCCTGAGCATCCATACATCGTCGTCGTTAAAAGCCCTTTCGAGTCCTTCTATTTCGCAGTAATATCCTTTCGAAATGGCGTGATCAATTTTAAGTCTGGCCTGAGGCCAAAGATTTCTTGCAGCAGCATAAAGTATAAATGAGAGCGACCGGAGGTACATCCGTTGTCCATCGCGACATGAATAGTCAATAAACTCAACCCTGCGTGGTTTAACCATTTCATAATCCAAGGGTTTTGCCCTGTTATTCACGTAGGCTCCCAGGATGGGCAGTTTTGTCTCCACCGAAAGCAGCTGAGCGATCTCACCCAATGTTGTTCCAAGTGGAAATTCGCAATCCTTGTCCGAATTCACACATTTGATTTCGATATGTTTTACCATAATTTTTTTGCCATTAATCAAAAGAAATGACAAGATAAGTCTTTTTTGACGCTTTGACGCTTGGTTAGGGCAATTTTAACAGGTTACCAGTTACAAGTGAAAAAAAAGTTACAAGTAAAAAAGGTTACAAGTTACCCGTAACTTAGTAACCTGTAAC
>CAYHDA010000199.1:0-7976 GCA_964355145.1 uncultured Mariniphaga sp. | reverse complement strand
CACACCACTATACCGGTTGGCAAAGGGGTTTGCGGACAAGTGGCAGAAACTAAAAAACTAAAAATTGTTCAGGATGTCAGTCTGGAAGGTAATTACATTGCCTGCAGCATTGATGTCCAAAGCGAAATAGTAGTGCCAATTCTCAAAGAAGACCAGTTTATGGCAGAAATAGATATCGACTCACACTCCCCTGCCCCATTTACGATTGACGACCAGAATTTCCTGACAGTTGTTTGCCGAAAACTTTCCGTATTATTCTGATTTACTTTATCTTATTCGATCAATCGATCTTACCAGCATTTCGTCCTTGCCAATGGCTCTTCTGGCCATGTAGCTTAAAATGGCTGCAATCACAGGAAAAATCATGAAAATTCTGAAAGAATGGCTTCCCGCTAACAATTTGGCATTTGATAAAACAAAATAAAAGATCAAACTGCCAAAGCCAAGCAATATAAAAATCGTTATTATCGAAAACCATATTTGCTGTTTTCGGTTTTTATACATAAAGATGGTTACTACTATAAGAATCATGCTCACAGCCCATAACAAAATTAATGGCATACTTCCCGAGGCAATTTCAGATTTCAGAATCCCGTCAAGGGATAATCCTTTGAGATCGAATCTATAAATACTGCCATCTTTTCCGGAAATTCCGGCAAACGGAACAAAAAAAAGGATTCCGATCAGAATCTCAGCAATTAGTAAGTAAACGGTTTGAATTCTCTGAATCATTATTTTAAATTTTATACAAAAATACCAAAAACAATTAATTTCACCTTATCTTGGTAATGTCCTCATTTTTGAATAGCTTTGATTTATACAAGATTTTTAATAATGACAAAACAAATAGCTCCATCAGAATTAATCCTGAATCCCGACGGGTCAATTTTTCATTTACACCTTAAGCCGGGCCAAATAGCCGGGGATATTATTCTGGTTGGGGATCCGGGCAGAGTTGAAATGATCGCCGGTCTGTTCGATGAGATCGAAGTAAGAGCTCAAAACAGAGAATTTGTTACGGTTACAGGTCATTACAAGGGAAAAAGAATTTCGGTTCTGTCAACAGGTATTGGGACAGATAATATTGATATTGTGATCAATGAACTCGATGCGTTGGTTAATATCGATCTCGAAACACGTAAAATCAAGACAACTTTAACAAGCCTAAACATCATCAGAATAGGTACCTCCGGAGCATTGCAGGGAGATATACCTGTCGATGGATTTCTGGTTTCCCGCAAGGCCATCGGATTTGACGGATTGATGAATTTCTACGCCAGACGTGAAGAAATTGCTGATTTGCCATTTGAAGAAGCTTTTAAGTTGCATACCAATTGGAATCCAATACTCGCCTCTCCGTATGTAGTTGACTGTGATCTTGCTCTTTATGATAAAATCACAGATATTGAGTTTATTCCGGGAATTACAATCTCTGCACCCGGATTTTATGGTCCTCAGGGCAGAGAATTGCGTTTGGATATTGCAGATCCTCAAATCAACGATAAAATTGAATCCTTCCGTTTCAATGATATGAAAATTACAAATTATGAAATGGAATGTTCGGCAATCTACGGACTCAGCAAACTAATGGGACATCAGGCACTTACCGTTTGCATTATCATCGCCAACAGGATAACGCGGAATGCCAGCATTGATTATAAGCCTGTTATGAAGCAACTTGTAACGAAGATCCTTGATAAGTTAGTGCACTAGAATGAAAGAGATTGTAAATATTGAACCATTGCTGGCTCTTATTGATGATCATGACGAAGTAGTTTATCTGGCGGTAAGAGATAAATTACTTGAAAGCGGATCAGCTATTTTACCTGTTTTGGAGCATGCCTTGGGCTCTTCAGTCAGCTTGTTGCAACACGACCGGTTGGAATTGATCATCAATCAGCTCAAACTATCAAAATTGGTCGAGAAAACTGCCGGATGGGCCAACTCCGGGAATAAAACACTGCTTGACGGCTGGATTTTGATCAGTATGATTCAGCATCCCACTCTTTTAGCAGATAAAATTGAGCTCCTCATTGAAAAAATTGTTCGTGATATCTGGATTGAACTGAATAATTCGCTCACTTCACTCGAGAAGATATCGATTATCAACCATTTATTCTTCGAAATATATCGGTTTGAGATAAATCTGTCCGATGCATATTCTCCTGAAAACTGCTTGATAAACAACATGTTAGTCTCAAGAAAGGGGAATATCATCTCCCTTTCAACTTTATATTGTATTCTTGCCCAAAAATTAAATCTGCCGGTTCATCCAATAGGAATCGGTCAATACTTGATTCTTGGATATTATGAACCTCGAATTGCAAGAGAAATTTATGGAGAGAATGCAGATCCCTATTTATTTTATATCAATATGGAACATAAAGGGGCCATTATTGGTGCAAAAGAACTGGCACACGTTGTATCTGAGATTAAGGAAAACCGGGAAAATGAGACTGTGCTTGATGAGGGAACGATGATCAGACATCTGTTGATTTTTCTAAAACAATGTTACCGGATAAAGGGTGACCATGATCGGGAAATTCTCGCCGGGAAATTACTTGAACAACTCCGGAAATAGTAAAAACGGGAAAAGGGGCTTTTGGCCCCTTTCCTTATTTTAGTTATTGCTTACTTTCTATTTGGCGTAGCTGACAGCGCGGGTTTCGCGAATCACTGTAATTTTAACCTGGCCCGGATAAGTCATCTCATCCTGAATTTTCTTGGCGATATCGTATGAGAGCGTTTCTGCTTCAATATCGGTCATTTTATCGCTTCCAACAATGACCCTAAGTTCTCTTCCTGCCTGAATTGCATAAGTTTTAGTTACGCCAGGATAAGAAAGTGCCATATTTTCGAGGTCGTTTAACCGTTTTATGTACGATTCAACTGCTTCGCGGCGAGCACCCGGACGAGCACCTGAGATTGCGTCGCAGGCCTGAACCAATGGCGCGAGTAAGCTTTCCATCTCAACTTCGTCGTGATGAGAGCCAATTGCATTGCAGATATCGGGTTTCTCCTTGAATTTTTCGGCAAGTTTCATCCCTAAGATTGCATGTGGTAATTCCGGTTCATCATCCGGAACCTTACCAATATCATGAAGCAGTCCGGCACGTTTGGCACGTTTGGGGTTAAGACCAAGTTCTGCGGCCATAATGGCGCAAAGATTGGCAGTTTCGCGGGAGTGCTGTAATAAATTTTGTCCGTAAGATGAACGGTATTTCATTTTCCCGATCATGCGGATTAATTCAGGATGAAGTCCGTGTACTCCAAGATCGATGGTTGTCCGTTTGCCTGTTTCAATAATCTCTTCTTCGACCTGTTTCTTCACCTTATTCACTACCTCTTCAATACGGGCAGGATGGATACGTCCATCAGTCACCAGTTGGTGAAGTGCAAGACGGGCTATTTCGCGTCTTACAGGATCAAATGCAGAGAGAACAATCGCTTCAGGGGTATCATCAACTATAATCTCAACACCTGTCGCGGCTTCAAGGGCCCTGATATTACGACCTTCACGGCCAATGATCCGCCCCTTTATCTCGTCACTTTCAATATGAAAAACGGTGACTGAATTTTCGATTGCAGTTTCTGAAGCTACCCTTTGAATCGATTTGACAATAATTTTTTTCGCCTCCTTGTTGGCTGTCATTTTGGCTTCATCCATAATTTCCTGAATGAATGACATCGCCTCCGTCTTAGCCTCATTCTTCAATGATTCAACAAGCTGAGATTTAGCTTCATCGGCAGACAGTCCGGATAACGCTTCAAGCTGCTGAATCTGCTGTTTACGCAGCTTCAGCATATCTTCCTCTTTTTGTTCTACCAGTTCAAGTTGAACAGTAAGGTTTTCCCGAATAGTGTCAATCTCGCGCTCTGAATTTTCAAGGTCTTTAATGCTGCGCTGAAGCTCCTCTTTCCGTTGCAAATAAATGGTTTCCTTCTGCTTAAGTTTGTTTTCAGCACTAGCAATCCGAAGGTTCCGATCGTTAATATAGCTCTCATGCTCCGATTTCAGCTGAATATATTTCTCTTTAGCCTGAAGCATTTTCTTCTCCTTAAGCATTTCTGCCTGAACCTCGGCATCAGCCAGCAGATTTTCCTTTTTCTTCTTCAGCATCATTTCCCACAGAAAATAGGTGGCAGCACCTCCTATTATCAGTGTAAGAATGCCAGTAATAATTATTTCCATTTCTTAAATACATTTAAAGATTTAATAAAAATACCGCAACTCCAAATCATTCAGTTCTGATCAATCTGAACAAACTGAATAATTTAAAAATGCGGGTCTATGTAAGATTCAAAACGAACTTTCCTTTTCAAGAAAGGTTGTCAGAAAATCATTCATGACTTCCAATTCATCGACCAATGGAGAATTATCAATCCGTTTTTCGGTGTCAAACTTCTGAATTACAAACTGCAAAGTTGCCATCGCCAGACAATCCTGCAAGTCTTTCGAAGCGTATTTTTGCTTGTATTGAACCACCTTTTCGTTGATAATCTTCGCTGCCTTACGAATGCTTTCTTCCTCTTTACGATCCACTCTCAGAGGATACAATCGGTCGGCTATATTGATATTTATCGAAAGTTTATCATCCATAGCATTTGTATTACTTATTTAACAGGGCAATACATTTGTCTATTTCCCGCACTATTCTGTTTAATTTTAATTTGGCTTCATGTGAATTTTCATCCTCCTCAAGCATTGATTTTGCGAACTTCAGGACTTCCATTTCCCTTGCCAGTTCTTCATTATTCAATGAGAGTAATCGAATTTTCTCATTCAGCTGTGATTGTTCTTCAATTAATAGCTGTTTCTCACTTTTCATTCGCAAATGAAGACTGATCAGTTTATCGAGCTTCTCTTTAAACTCTCTCAATAAATCAGTTTCCCGTTCTGTCATATCTGTCGTTTACTGAGACAAAGTTAACATTTATATCATACGCCGAAAGCATACCTGCCTTTTAATTGCTCTGTGCAGCATTTAAAAGTTTACTAATTTAGCAAAATCTTAGAAATTTGTCAATAATGAGGATTGTCTTACTTAGTTTACTCCTGATGGCCGGTGCTTTTTCTGAACTTTCTGCGCAGAATCACCCTGGAAATGATCCTATTATTTGTCCTGTTAAGCCCCCCTACTTATTTGCCGGCAGCTTTGGTGAATTAAGACCAAATCATTTCCATTCCGGACTGGATTTTCGAACACAGGGACAAACCGGAATGCCTGTATTTGCGGTGAAGGATGGCTATGTTTCAAGAGTTGGCATTTCCCCGACCGGCTATGGCAAGGCTTTGTATATGAATCACTCTGACGGTACTACATCTGTCTACGGACATCTTGAGAGGTTTCATCCCAAAATACAGAAATATGTCAGAGAAAAACAATACGACAAAGAAAACTTTCCGATAGATCTGACCCTCTCATCGAATGAGTTTAGCTTCAATAAGGGAGATATCATTGCCTGGTCAGGTAATTCAGGAAGCTCCGGCGGCCCCCATCTGCATTTTGAAATCAGAGTTACGGATTCAGAAAGAGCGATTAATCCACTATTTTATAACCTGGGCATCAAAGATAACAGTGCTCCTAAAATCAGAGCATTCTATGCTTATCCATTAACTGCAAACAGTAATGTAGGTCCTGACCGCAGTAAAAAAAGATTTGAAGTGGTTGCCGGTCAGGGAGGCTATCGATTAAAAAATAATCTTCCCGTTGAACTTTATGGTAAAATAGGTTTTGGAATACAAGCTGATGATGATTTTAATGGAAACGGGTTTAAATGCGGGATCTATTCTGCAACCTTATTTTGCGATGGCAAAGAAATTTTCGGTTTCAAAATGAATGGTTTTTCATTCGATGATTCAAGGTATGCCAATGCTCAGGCCGATTATGAAGCATATATTCAATCACACCGTTGGATTCAACGGTTGTACCGGCTGCCGGGAAATCATCTGGATATTTATAATCACCCCGACAACAATGGAATATTAAGCCTTGACGATGGGAAAAATCATGAATTTGAAATCGTTGCAGCTGATGCATTTAAAAACAAATCCAGCCTTAAATTCAGAACCATTCCAAAAAAATCAAAATTACCGGATAAAAAGCAAAACTTCAGCAAACAATTTCTTTTCGATCAATCCAATCATTTCGAAAATGAAAATATCAGGATTGATCTTCCCAAAGAAGCCTTGTATGATAATATAGGTTTTGTATGGAAATCGGCGCCTAAACCAGTTGGTTGCTTTTCAGAGCTTCATCAGGTGCACTCAAAATTTATTCCTTTACAGAAATCCTATACACTCTCAATCAGCTGCAATGACTTACCCAGATCACTGACAAACAAGGCATTAATTGTAAATATAGAAGCAACTACCGGACAAAAATCCGCAATCGGGGGCGAGTATTCCGGAGGATGGGTTACTGTGAAAACCAACGTCTTTGGTAGTTTTGCAGTCGCAATTGATAAAACGCCTCCGGTGATACTGCCACTAAGCATTAAGGACAAAAAAGTTCTCACGGATAATAATAAACTGCAGTTTATAATTACTGATGACCTTTCGGGAATTAAAAACTATCGGGGCGAAATAGACGGAGAATGGATTCTTTTTGAATATGATGCAAAATCAAAACTACTCACATATATTTTTGATAAGGACAGGATGACATTCGAAAAAAATCATCTTCTTCGATTGGTTGTGACTGATAAAAAAGAGAATAGCTCTGAATATAAAGCATTAATATACAAATGAATATATTAGCTCTTGGCTTAATGTCAGGTACATCGCTTGACGGTATTGATCTCGCTCTTTGCCGATTTTCAGCAACGGAAACGGGTTGGAATTATGAAATTATTTCAGCTCAAACGGTCAGTTATCCGAACAGCTGGACTGAAAAACTAAAGAATGCTCCGTATCTGAATGCCGAAGCGTTTTTGCTGTTACATAATGAATACGGCCGTTACTCCGGAGAACTTGCATCAGAATTTCTGAAAGGGAAACAGGCACCAAAACTGATTGCGTCACATGGACACACCATATTTCATCAACCGGAGAATAGATTTACTTTTCAGCTCGGCAACGGAGCCTCAGTTGCTGCTTCAAGCGGAATAACGACAATCAGTGATTTCAGAAACTTTGATGTGGCGCTTGGTGGCCAGGGAGCGCCGCTTGTCCCGCTAGGTGATCAAATGCTGTTTCCGGAATTCAGCTATTGCCTGAATATAGGTGGTTTTGCAAATATTTCGTTCGGGCGCGATGGATCCCGAATGGCTTTTGACATCTGTCCGGCAAATATTATACTAAATGCTTTGGCACAGCAAAGAGGATATTCCTTCGACAGGGACGGCCAGCTAGGAGCATCTGGAACTATCAATGAATCACTGCTTAATAAATTGAATTGTCTGGATTATTACCAACGGAAAATACCAAAATCGCTTGGGCGCGAATGGGTTGATCATCAAATAATTCCCTTGTTAACTAATTCAGGACTCACCGTTGAAGATCAGGCAGCTACTATTTACGAACACATCGCATATCAGATTTCAAGTGTTACAGACGGTGGCGGTAAATTGCTGGTAACAGGCGGCGGGTCTAAAAACTTGTTTCTGATTAATCAGTTAAGGCAAAAAACATCCTGCCAAATTGTATTGCCTGACGAAAAACTAATCGATTTTAAAGAAGCGCTGATATTCGCATTTTTGGGAGTACTTGCTTTCAACGGGCAGGTCAACGTGCTTTCATCTGTTACCGGATCTGACCAAAACCACATTGGCGGAGTTATTTATCATCTAAAATAAATGATAAAACTCATTAAAAAAGATGTTTATCATTTTGATTTTTAAAGTATACCTTAAACTATTTACCTATTTTTGTCGCAACCGTTTTTAATTCTATCTGCAATGTTTAAAAAGAGACCGTTATTCCTAATTCTGATATTAGTTGCTTTACAGATTATACCGTCTGAGGCGTGCACTAA
>CAYHDA010000198.1:0-8046 GCA_964355145.1 uncultured Mariniphaga sp. | reverse complement strand
TCAGGAGCATATTCCGGACTGCCGTCCAGGCCTTTCGTTTTTGTGATCTGAAACTGCGAGTATTGTTGAACCTTTAAGATTCGGATTTCCGATATTGGTTATCGCAGTAAATACCCCTCTCTCCTGCGCAACAGTTTTGGCAGAATAAGCTAAAAGCGAAACCAGCAAACAACTAACAATTGAATTAAAACGGATCATAGCTAGTTCTCTAAAACGTATATTCAATAATTTTGAACCACCAAAGTGTGAATTATTTTCGATAAAGACAAAAACAGATTATTGAATCCATCAAGTCCGGTTCAATAATCTGTTTTTCAATAGATGGTTATTATTGTTTATTTGGCCACCGACCTCATGTATTCCAGAACTGATCTGGCCTTTGCCGGGTTAAGAGCAGGATCAGGCATAGCCAGATTATTATATTCCTTTAATAATGCTTTGATTGTCGGATCTTCTTTCTGCATCTGTGCAGAATTTAAAAGAAGATTCATGATAAACTCCGGTGTACGTTGTTTAGTGACATTTCTGATCGCAGGACCCAATTTCTTTTGGTCAAGATCATGACAAATGACACATTGAGTATTGAAAATACTTTTGCCTTCTTCAGCCATCTTTTTGTCCAAAGGACCAAGGACAAGACTCTTAACAGGGCCTATTCCTTTATTCTTATCCACCGGTGCAGAACCTAAACCCCCTGGCATTGCCGTGGCACTTTTGGCCGCTTCGGGGGAACTCTCTTTCAATGTATTGGCCATCAAAGTGCTGGCACTAAAGACAAGGCACATTGCCATAAAAAAAACAAACAACGAAAGGTGCTTTTTCATCCTGTAATATTTAATTGGTAAGTGGACTATTAAATGATCATCCATAAAGAATGCAAAATTGTAAATTATTTTTGAGAGTATCATTTTTTAGGCTTCTTTAAATCCACCCCTTTAAAATACTTTTTCAGCGTATATTCAGGCTGCCATTCATCAGGATGCTGATGCAATAAGGTATAATCGTATTCGAGCGGCAGGATGGTCTTAGGATTCAGTGAGGCTGTATCGTCATTTGCAACATATAACTTTCGAAGAAGGGTCATCATCTCCTCGATTTTTGGTTGAGATTCCGGTAACTTTGCCAGATTATTAATTTCAAGCGGATCCTTTTCAAGATTAAATAATTGGGTATAATTTCTCTGAGGATAATAGATGATTTTCCACTCTTTCGTTCTGACTGCTCTTGCGGTATTCCGGTAAACGGTATAAAGCGCATCTCTTTCACCTCCGGATTCTCCTCGCAGGACAGGTGCCAGATCTTTCCCATCGGTTCCTGACGGGGCCGGAAGTTTGCATAAATCACTAAGGGTTGGGAATAAATCGTAAAGATAGACCAAAGCATTACTGACCTTTTCTGTCGGAATCCCTGGACCGCAAATAATCAGCGGAACTTTTGTACTATGCTCATATAAATCCTGTTTGCCCACAAGACCATGACTGCCAATAGCCAGTCCGTTATCTGCAGCATATACGATGATGGTATTGTCGAATAACCCGTTTTTCTTTAGTGTCGAGATAATATCTCCGATTCTTGCATCGAGATGCGAAATCAGCGCGTAATAGTCTGCCAGCGATTCCTGAATGATTTCAGGAGTTCGCGGCCATGGAGCGAGATTCTCATCGCGGACATTCAGCTGATCAAAAGCAAAAGGATGAAGCCTTTTAAAGTTTCCCGGAACAGGAATTGATTCAGGCGGATACATACCGATATAATCTTTACGGGGCGACCGGGGATCATGAGGGGCTGTAAATGCCACATAACAGAAGAAAGGGTTTTCTTTTTTTCCTGTGGCATAATCGTTGATGAAATCAATTGCGGCACCGGCGAAAAGGTCCGTAGAATAACCTTTTGTAACCGGTGGAGTTAGTTTTCGGCCGGAATCTAAATCCCGGCATGGAACTTTATAATGGTCGCTCATCCCTCCGATAAAAACATTCTTGCCTTTCTGAAAAGAAGCTTCAAAGTTAGGAGCACCGTTGTGCCATTTTCCGGTGCCGAAAGTTTCATAACCATTTTCTGCGAAGTGCATCGGCATGGTATGAACACCCTCCAGTTTATCATAAACATGAAATAAACTCTTGCCACTCATCAGCATGGCCCGGCTCGGGGCACAAATTGCTCCATGATGTCCTCCCATTACATAACAGCTGGTAAAACGAACCCCGGTTCTGGCAAGATTGTCAATATTTGGGGTCCGGATGTAGTTATTTCCTGAAATACCCAGAGCATCAGCCCTTTGGTCATCGGCAAAAAGAAAGAGAATGTTGGGTTTTTGTGCCTGAGCAACCAGGGAAAGCCCGCTCATAACCAAGGCTGATGTGAGCTTTTTATTTATTTTCATAACCATACGTGATCAAATTTTCAAATAAAGAATGCGACAACTAATAATCCTCATCACTTAAAACCCCTGTTTGATAAAAAAAACAGCTCAAATCCAGCAGTGAAATCCGGACTTGAGCTGCCTAAATATTGACATTCAAACTCTCGTGAAGTCTTCTGTATCAATTATCTGGTCTTTCCGTAAACCGGACCATAAGTATCACAAGCGCGGTAATCGGATCCCTCCTTGTCCATTCCAAAAGCATTCCACACTGCCGGACGGAATACTTTCTCATCAGGAACATTATGCATACAAACAGGGATACGGAGCATTGCAGCCAGTGAAATCAGTTCGGAACCAATATGTCCGTAGCTAATGGCACCATGATTGGCTCCCCAGTTAGCCATCACATTATAGACATCGGAAAAAGCTCCGTTACCTGTTAAACGCGGTGCAAACCAGGTTGTTGGCCAGGTTGGATTTGTACGGGCATCGAGTGTGGCATGCACATCTTCAGGCAATTGAATAGTCCATCCTTCTGCAATCTGAAGTACAGGTCCAATCCCTTTAATCAGGTTCACCCTCGACATGGTTACCGGCATCTCTCCATCGGTTTTAAAATGCGAAGAATATCCGCCTCCGCGGAAGTAACCCAGGTCTGCAGCCGGCCAGTCAGTGGCATCCAGACACGCTTGTGCTTCAGCTTCGGTGATCTCCCAGAAAGGTTTCATAGCTGGTTGCCCGTCTTTCTGCTGCTTTGCAGTTGCATCAAGTGTTGTCGAGCCCGAATTGATAAGGTGAATAATTCCATCGGCGGCTTTGCCTGTTAGTTTTTTACCGGTTACCCGCTCAACAGCATCAGGACTCCAGTAAGTACGAACGTCGGAAAATATTTGGGAAGTATTGGTTAACAAATGTCCGAAAAGCATCGCGACTCCATTTAAAGAATCATTTTCGGTGGCCATAACAAAAGCTTCCCTAATCCCGTTCCAGTCGAATGAAGAATTCAGTATAGCCTCCATAAAATCGCCGTTTGGCAGATGATCAGTCCACTGACGTTGTCCCTGGAATCCTCCTGCAATGGCATTATGGCCAAGGGCTTCTTCTCCAAAACCTAATTCAGCAAGACGTGGATTACCAATCATCAGGTCACGTGCAATAAGGGTCATCTTGACCACCATATCCCATTCCCATATTTTGCGTTCGGCAGAGAGCTGCTTTTCCGGTTTATTGGGATCTTTACCCTCTTTACAATTTTTCTTCACCCAGGCAAGGGCTTTTTCAAATTCCAAAGGGTCGTAAATTCCCCGCTCTGCACGACGAACAAGCTCCGACATATCAACTACTTCGGTGCGTATACCAAGGTAATCCAGCAAAAACTCCTGATCGACATACGACCCGGCAATCCCCATCGACATGCCACCGATTGACAAGTACGATTTATTTCTCATCTGTGCTACAGCAAGCCCTGCTCTGGCAAATTGCAACACTTTTCCTTTTACATCTTCCGGGATAGAAGTATCCCTTGAATCCTGAACATCACGCCCATAGATACTGAATGCAGGCAAGCCTTTTTGTGCATATCCGGCCAAAGCGGCAGCTAAATAAACAGCTCCCGGACGCTCAGTACCGTTAAAACCCCAGACAGCTTTAGGGATTAGCGGATCAGTATCCATTACCTCAGTACCATAACACCAGCATGGAGTAACAGTAAGTGATACTCCAACTCCTGCACGCGAAAATTTATCGGCACACATGGCTGCCTCAGCTACACCGCCTATAGTACGGTCAGCTATCACACACTCCACCTTCTCCCCGTTTGGGAATCTCAGGTTTTCGGTAATAAGCCTGGCAGCGGCAATCGCCATATTCATAGTTTGAACTTCGAGCGATTCTCTTACACCTTGAAGACGTCCGTCGATGACGGGACGGATTCCGATTTTGGGCATCTCACCAATAAGACGATTTATCATTTTTAACTGATTTTAAAATAATTGTTTAAATCTGAAGACTGGGAATATTATCGGTAAAAATAAAACATTCCAGTAATAAGAAGAAATGATCTCAGTGATTATTTTCTTTTTTTCGATGTCACTATCAGTAATGCCACTGAAAGGAATGAATTCCGTAATTTCATTTAAATAAATACACAAATTCATTTATAAATATATCATCATAAAATTGTAAATTTGTTGTATTAGTCACCTAAAATTCATTGCTATGTCACTGATTATTATTCTGATTGTTATCGTTGTGATTGTATTCTGGCTGATTGGGATCTATAACAGTCTTGTCCGCCTCCGCAATACGCGTCAAAATGCATTTGCAGATATTGATGTTCAGCTTCGTCAACGGCACGACCTGATTCCACAGTTGGTTGAAACGGTTAAAGGGTATGCGAAACATGAAAAAGAGTTGCTGCTCAGAATAACTGAAGCAAGAACCGCAGCCATGGGTGCTACCACAATTGATGAAAAAATTAAAACAGAAACTCAGCTTTCATCAGCCTTACAAGGATTAAAAGTCTCAGTTGAAGCTTATCCCGATCTGAAAGCCAATCAGAATTTTCTGCAGCTTCAGGAGGAATTAAGTGATATCGAAAATAAACTCGCTGCCGCCCGCAGGTATTTTAATGCTGCGACAACTGAATATAATACCGGTATAGAAACTTTCCCATCCAATTTGATTGCGAATAACTTCGGATTCAGGCGCGAAACCATGTTCGATCTTGGTCAGGAAAGGGCAAATATGGAAGAACCACCCAAAATTAGTTTCAACTAATGACGTACGTTGGAATTCAGACACAGATCAGAAAAAACAATTTCAACAGCGTTCTTCTGATTATTGCCTTTCCGCTCGTTTTGCTTGGAATGGTTTATGCCTTTGTATACTTTACATCCAAAGAACCGGATACCCAAATTATCAACACAAATTTTGCCAATACTGTCCCGTTTGTACTGATCGGCACTTCGATATGGTTTGTTATTGCATGGTTTTTTCATAATTCGATGATCCGTTTGGCTACCGGATCAAAACCATTGGCACGTATAGAAAACAAGCGGGTATATAATCTTGTCGAAAATCTTTGTATCTCCAAAGGGATGAAGATACCACAAATCTTCATTATTGAAGACGATTCATTGAACGCTTTTGCAAGTGGTGTAACCGAGCGATCGTTCTCTGTTTCGCTTTCGCGGGGAATAATTGACAAGCTCGACGATGATGAGCTCGAGGGAGTAATTGCTCATGAACTTTCGCACATCCGTAACCGAGATGTACGACTGATGATCATCTCCATTATTTTTGTTGGAATCTTTGCTTTTATTGCCGAAATGGCTTTAAGAAGTCTCCGGTTTGGTGCTTTCTCCAGAAATCGTGACGGGAAAAGTGGTGGTGCTGTGATTTTGATCGCGATAGTAATATCCGCGATTTGCTACCTGATTGCCATCCTGCTCCGTTTCGGAATCTCAAGATCGCGCGAATATATGGCAGATGCCGGCGCTGCTGAGATGACCAGAAAGCCTTATGCCCTTGCCAACGCATTGCGTAAAATCGATCAGGATCCATTTATCGAAGCGGTGGAGCGACGTGATGTTGCGCAGCTGTTCATTGAAAATCCCCAGCCAAAAGAGAAAAAATTTTCATTCGGCAACTTTTTCTCGACCCATCCTCCAATCCAAAAACGGATCGAACTACTGGATCAGTTTGCCTGATGTATTCAAACAGTATCATAAATGGCGCAATCTAACGATGATACAAGAAAAATTGAACACCTGAAAAAATATATTATCTTCTGATGAAAGCAACAGGAATCATGAGAAGCAGGAAGACTTTGCTCCCTTTTCTTCACAGCAAAAAAAATCGGACATTGTTCATGATGATTAACATTTACCTGATCATAGGCATGATCAGCCTTATCACGACAATGCTTTATTTACTGGTTCACCTAAGCACTTCAGATCAAATAATTAAATATTGTATTCCTGGTTTTGTCCTGGGAATCAGTTCAGCGATCATCTATTTTATTGGATACCTGAGTATGATTTCCGAAAAACATAAGCCGAGCTAATTTCTTTTCAGTTTATTAAATAAGTCCCACAGTACAATTCCGGCGCTTACGGCAATATTAAATGAGTGTTTGGTTCCGAATTGGGGAATTTCAATAGTTTGATCGCATAGATTGACCACTTCCTGGTTTACCCCTTTTACTTCGTTTCCAAATATTAATGCCAGTTTCTGATCTGGTACCGGCATATATTCATTTAAGGAAATACTCCCTTCAACCTGTTCAATCGCAATTAAGGTATAGCCCTGAATTTTGAGGATTGCAACAGCCTCTTCTGTGGTATTAAAGTATTCCCAATCGACACTGTTTTCAGCGCCAAGGGCTGTTTTATGAATTTCTTTATCGGGAGGAGTTGCTGTAATTCCGCATAAACATATTTTTTCAACAAGCAACGCATCAGAAGTCCGGAAAATCGAGCCTACATTATTACAGCTTCTTACGTGATCAAGAACAACCACAATTGGCATTTTACCGGCTTGCTTAAAATCTTCGACAGTAAGCCGGGTAAGTTCTTCGTTAATTAATTTACGCATAGTTATAACTCTAAATATTCAGGGTATTGAGGGCTTTGTATTTAATATAAAATCGACCGTTAAACATCTCAACCCATTAACCCATCTACTTTCCTTCGGCAAACCGGCATCGTCATACATCGTGCACCTCCCCCGCCTCTGGCCAGTTCGGAGCCCGGAATTGTAACCACGGCTCTTGCATAATCGTCAGGGTTGATTTTATTTTCGATGAAATCAATACCGCGGATAATCTCAAAACCATGTTTATTCATCTCCTCGAGGGTGTAATCATTTCGTTCGTAGCCAATTACCTTGCCGGGTGCAAATGCCAGGAAATTAGCCCCGCTATGCCACTGTTCACGCTCCATAATCCAAGGGTCGTTGTTCCCGCCGCAAAACACCGGTGTGAGGTTGAAACCAATGCTGTTAAGTGCTTTCACAATGTTTTTCCGCTGTCTGATGCCTGTAACTAAACCATTATCAATAGTAATATGTGTAGTATGAAATTTATTGTTTTTTAATATCAATGGTGCGTAAACCATACAGGCATCTTTGTCCAAAAAGGTAAAAGTCATATCAAGATGGATGAATGATTCGGGACTGGCCGGAAGTTCCTGCACAATAATATGTTTCAGACTTGTCTTTTTAGCCTTAATCACCTCAATCAGGTAGTCGATTCCTTCGGTTGAAGTTCGCGAACCTGTTCCAACCACCAACACATCTTCGCGCGCAATCTGGACGTCTCCCCCTTCTATAGTCGCATTGGGAAAACGACCCATAATTTCGGATAAGTCGGATGGATTAATCGTTTTAACTCCAAATGCAGGATGGTTCTTAAAGATGCATTCCATAATTAAGGTCTCACGCTCGCGCACCTTATTGGCCATTTTACCGATCAGAACCTCATCCCAGAGGGTCATTGAAGCATCGCGTGTAAAGAGAAAATTATGCAAAGGGCGCATTAAATAGCGTTCTTTGCTCAAAAAACGGGTTAGGTTATCGCGCCGGAGTACAACACCTTCAATCAATTGACTGGCAAGCAGTGAAGCCGGAGTGTTCAATAAAAATTCAACTTCGGAGAGAACATCCTCCTGAAAGCAAATTTT
>CAYHDA010000197.1:0-8085 GCA_964355145.1 uncultured Mariniphaga sp. | reverse complement strand
TGAGTATGAAATATTCTCCAAACCTGGCGAGGATATGGCAACAACAAAAAATCACCTGCAAAATAAATTGCAAGTGATTGATTATTTGTTGTCCTGTTAGGTCTCGAACCTAAACTCTTCTGATCCAGAAACAGACGTGTTGCCAATTACACCACAGGACAGAATCACGGTCGACCTCCCAGGGCTTTCCGAACCGGCTGCGCCTTTCTGGATGAATATCTCGCTTTGCCTTTTTTATTGTTGACCCGTCAAGGCTCGAACTTGAACTCTTCTGGACCAAAACCAGACGTGTTGCCAATTACACCACGGGTCAATCTTTAAAGTCTTATTGATTAAGACGGCGCAAAAGTACTAAGTTTTTTTTTTCTGCAAACTGATCTGGAGTAAAAATTGAAGACAATCCGTTTTTTTTATCATTTTGGCTTTACGATTAAGCCCAAAAACTGGTTCAATGACAATAATAATTCATAAATATTAATACAATGTCACATTTTAAAGATTTTATTTTGGCGTTAAAGGTTAATTAATGATAATGTTGAACCTCATAATAGGTGAGCTGATAAAGATTATTAATACCTTCGCAAAAATTTTAAAGATTATCCTGAGCGGAAAATCCGCTTTTGGCAAAATATAGATATAACCTGTTAATAATATGATGACAAAGGGGTATAAGTTTTATAATACCGTCGTAGGATGGTTCATATTTCTTGTAGCAGCAATTGTTTACCTGATGACAATTGAACCAACAGCCAGTTTTTGGGACTGTGGAGAGTTTATCACTACCGCTTTTACACTTCAGGTAGGCCACCCCCCGGGAGCACCTCTTTTTATGATTATGGGCCGCCTTTTTACCATGTTCGCAAGCACTACAGAACAGGTTCCGGTAATGGCGAACATCATGTCGGCTCTTGCCAGCGCATTTACGATTATGTTCCTGTTCTGGACAATTACACACCTGGCACGCAGAATTATTGATCATGAAACATCGGATCTTGCTTCAGGTCAGATAATTGCCATTTTAGGAGCCGGTGCAGTGGGAGCCCTGGCGTATACTTTTTCAGATACTTTCTGGTTCTCAGCAGTTGAGGGGGAAGTTTACGGAACTTCATCATTGTTTACGGCAGTTGTTTTTTGGTGTATCCTAAAATGGGAAAATGAGGCTGATGAAAAATTCGCCAATCGCTGGATTGTATTAATCTGCTATCTGATCGGACTTTCCATAGGTGTTCACTTGTTGAATTTGCTGGCAATTCCGTCAATTGTGCTTGTATATTATTTCAGAAAATACGATACGACCCGCAACGGAGTAATCATTGCTGTAGCTCTTTCAATGGTAATTGTAGCGCTTGTAATGTTTTTATTTATCCCCGGAATTATAATACTGGCGCAATGGTTTGAACTGCTATTTGTAAATGGATTGGGAGCACCTTATAATACCGGCGCAATCATCTATATTTTATCGCTTATCGCAGCCATTGTATGGGGATTAAAATATACCATTAAAAAGAAACAGGCGCTTGCCAATACCGTAATTTTAGGTTTTACAGTAATGCTGATCGGGTATTCCTCGTATGCATTAATTATTATTCGCTCATCGGCAAATCCTCCAATGGATCAGAATAATCCGGATAATGCCTTCTCCCTCCTTTCTTATCTGAACCGCGAGCAATACGGCAGCAAACCACTGTTTTACGGACAATACTACAATGCTCCGCTGAATACAGAAAATCCCTACAGCAAGGGTTCACCTAATTATATCGAGCGAAACGGAAAATATGAAATCGCTGATTATAAACAGAGCCCTAATTACGACGATCGGTTTTGCACCCTTTTCCCACGCATGTTCAGTTCGGGCGCTGACCATATTAAAGAATATCAGAATTGGGCGGATATCAAAGGGACACCCATTCAGATTACCAACCGGGAAGGAGAACCTGAACGGCTGATTAAGCCAACATTTACTGAAAATCTTACTTTTTTCTTTTCTTACCAGATCAACTGGATGTATTGGCGTTACTTTATGTGGAATTTTGCCGGGCGTCAGAATGATATACAGGGGAATGGAGATATCTTAAACGGAAACTGGATAACAGGATTTAACGCTCTTGATTCGATCAGATTGGGAGATCAAAGTCAACTTCCGTCATCGCTTGCCAACAACAGGGGTAAAAATGAATATTATCTCTTGCCTTTAATCCTTGGATTACTAGGTCTCTTCTTTCAGTTTAACAGCGGAACTAAGGGGAACAAGGATTTCTGGGTTGTGATGTCATTATTCATTATGACAGGTCTGGCAATTTTGATCTATCTGAATCAGGAACCACTTCAGCCGCGTGAACGCGATTATGCCTATGCCGGTTCTTTTTATGCTTTTGCAATTTGGATCGGGTTTGGCGTACTCGCTATTTATGAAATGCTGAACAAGGTATCTCCGGCAAAGATGAGTGCTATTGCTGCAACAACGATTTCCTTTATAGCTGTTCCTTGCCTGATGGCCAGCCAAAACTGGGATGACCACGATCGTTCAAATCGTTATACTGCCCGTGATTTTGGAAGTAACTACCTGCAGTCGTGTGCCCCAAATGCAATTATTTTTACAAACGGCGATAACGACACTTTCCCGCTGTGGTATGCACAGATGGTAGAAGGAATCAGAACCGATGTGCGGGTATGTAACTTAAGCTATTTCCAGACCGACTGGTATGTCGATCAAATGAAACGCAAGGCTTATGATTCAGATGCTTTGCCAATAAGTTTTGAGCATAATCAATATGTCCAGGGTACACGCGACGTTATATATGTTCTGGATCAGATCAAACGTCCTGTAAATTTGAAAGAAGCCATCGATTTTGTCAGGTCCGATGATCAGGGAACAAAATTACAACAAGCTGATAATGCCTCATTCCTCCCTTCGCGACAATTGTTTTATCCGGTTGATAAGGCAGCAGTTTTAGCTAATAATGTGATTGATCCCAAAGATGCGGATAAGATCGTGTCCAATCTGGACATCAAACTTACCGGGAATTACCTCACTAAAGATGAGTTGATGATTTTGGATATTATCGCAAACAATAACTGGAAGCGTCCGATCTACTTTGCAATAACGGTGGGCCGTGATAAATACCTCAATTTGCAGGACTATTTTCAGGCTGAAGGATTTGCATACCGGCTTGTTCCGATTAAGACATCGTCGGCCAGCGGTCAAATTGGAAGTGTTCGTACCGATGTTATGTACGAAAATATCCTGCACAAATTTAAGTGGGGTAATATGAACGATCCAAAAGTTTACCTTGATGAGAATAATATTCGCATGTCGATGAATGTGCGGAACAGCTTCGTTAGATTGGCAGATGGATTGCTCGAGCAAGGGAAACGCGATTCGGCCATTGCCGTTCTCGATCGTTGTAATGAACTGGTCCCTGACGCGAAGGTGACTTACAACTATTTTAACCTCCTGATGGTAGAATCCTACTACAAAGCCTCCCGAAATTTGAAGACCCTGGCTATTGATAGTTTAGCCCGTGAAGTAAATGTATTCCCTGCAGCTTCCCAAAAGGCGAATGAAATTGTGAAGATAATGGCCAATAATTGCGAAGAAGAATTGAAATACTATTATTCACTTAAACCAAAGTTCCGTGCATCAATTCAGGATGAACTTCAGCGATCGTTTTATATTATGAGGGAGCTAAGCAATGTTGCCGGTCATTACGGCGAGAAAGCCTTAAGCGATGAGGTGGCAAAACGCTTAAATGATATTCTTACTGTTTATCAGCCCGATTTGGCAGGCCAGGGATTAAAAAAATAAGCGTTGTTGATAATTGGTATATTTTTTTTACTTTTGTTTCCATTGATAAAAAACAGCTCAGCCAGATAATCCTAAAATGAGATTTAAACTGCAGGTTCACCTGCCGCATTATATTACAAAATGGTTCCCGTCAGCCTTGTGGAGGATGCCCGAAGATTCAAAAACGGTGTATCTTACATTTGATGACGGCCCAATCCCGGAGGTTACACCCTGGGTTTTGGACTTGTTGCGCGAAAATAACATCAAAGCAACATTTTTTGCGGTAGGAGAGAACGTATTTCATTATCCCGAATTATTTGATCAAATCATTGAAGAGGGTCATGCGGTAGGGAATCATACTTATCACCATTTGCAAGGACTCAAATCCGATAACCGCACTTATTACAAAGATATTCTTCTGGCCGACAAACTTATTGGATCAAATCTGTTCCGGCCTCCTCATGGGTGGTTAAAAAGAGCTCAGTACCGTTATCTGTCAGGTAAATATAAAATTGTGATGTGGGATGTTATCTCCTGCGATTACAATGCCAATATCACAAAAGAAGAGGTCTTGAAGAACGTACTTGATTTTACCAGGGCAGGTAGCATTATTACTTTTCATGACTCTAAAAAAGCTGCAAATCATTTGTATTGGGCACTTCCCCGTGCTATCGCTGCTTTAAAAGCGGAAGGTTATGAATTTGGTAAAATCGAATTTCCAAAAGTTCGCCGTCTCTTCTTCGCTCCGGCTTTTCAACGTTTTCGCCGGTTCCGCAACAATCTCAGACAGTTCAGCCGCTGGGCATAACGCAATTGTCCCTTACCATTGCATGTGAAAAGAAAATTTGAATTACTGGCACCTGGCGGTGATGTTGATGCTGTAAAAGCTGCAATTATTGCCGGAGCTGACGCTGTATATTGCGGTCTCAATAAATTTAATGCCAGAAACCGGGCTCCCAATATAAGCTTCGATGATTTACAGGGAATTTTACGGCTGGCACATTATAACAATTGTCAGGTTTTTCTGACACTCAATATTATTTTCGTTGAGCATGAAATCCCGGAACTGATTGGCTTATTGAATAAGTTGGTTAATACAAGCATTGATGGCATTATCGTGCAGGATACAGGAGTTTTTTATTTATTGGCCAACTATTTCAAAAGTCTGAAAATACACGCATCTACCCAGCTTACAACGCATAATGAAGGTCAGATTCATTTTCTTAATCTACTCACTGCAACCCGAATTAACCTGTCAAGAGAGTTAAGTATTCATGAGATAAAAACTTTGACTTCAGTCAGTCATCATTACAATATTGCTACAGAGGTATTTGTTCATGGGTCCTGCTGTATCTCTTTTTCAGGTATTTGTTACATGAGTTCCGTTCATGGAGGAAACTCTGGAAACCGTGGAAGATGTAGTCAACCCTGCCGCGACAGGTACTTGACCACGCCCGCAGGGAAAGATTATCCGCTGAATCTTAAAGATAATTCCGCATGGTTTGACCTCAAAGAACTTTCCGATGTTGGGGTAGATTCGCTGAAGATAGAAGGACGAATAAAGAAGTTTGATTATGTATATACGGTGGTCTCTTCATGGAAAAAACAAATCCGGAGTTTTTATAATCTGAATAATCTCCACCACGATAATAGTTCTCTTTATAAGGTGTTTAACCGCGATTTTTCAAACGCTTTTCTGAAGGGGGAAATTCATAAAGATCAGTTTACAGATAACCCGCGTGACCATTCCATTCAGCATCTTTCAGACGTTCAACCAAACCTTTTTGGTGATCAACTGGAAAAAGTTCAAATGGAATTGTATGAGGAAAAAGAGGCGATAAAAACAGCGGTAGAAAATAAGATCAAACACCTAAGTGTTTCAAAAGTGCCATTGGTTATTGATATTTCAGGCGAATATGGTACACCCTTAAAGGTAACGGTAAAAACACCTGATGATTCATTTGTTGTGTTTTCAGAAATTGATCTTGAGAATAAAGGCACAGAAGCATTAAATTATGAGATGGTTTTCAGGAGGCTGAAAGCCATAAATGATACCGGATATTACATTGAGCTGCTTAACCTGAAAAACCTTGGCAATGATGTTTATCTGCCGTTTAAAGAGCTTACCGCGATAAAAAAAAGGGTATTGTTCATCCTGAATGGTTCAAAAGATACCATCGATCCGGTTCATATGCCGGTTTTAATAAAATTAAACGACCCTGAAACTAAACCCGCTCTTTCAGTATTAATTTCCGATATAAAGGATTTGTACCTTTGTAATGAGACCACTGCAACGATCTGTTTTCAGCTTCCCGATTGTTTTAAGAATGAATATTCTGAGCTTACCGATCTTTTTCTTAAGAACACAAAATTAATCCCTTGGTTTCCATCTGTTTTAATAGGAGAGGACTATACTGCCGCTGTAGAATTTCTTCGGAAGGTACGGCCGGGACTCATTGTGACAAATAATACAGGAATAGCATATGAGGCTTATCGGCTGGAAATTAATTGGATAGCAGGGCCCTTTCTCAATATTGCCAATTCTTTTAGTCTGTTATGTCTAAAGGAAACACTCAATTGTTCGGGTGCATTTATCTCGAATGAATTAAGCCGGATTCAGTTGCAAGGTATCAGGAAGCCCGACGATTTCAAGGTTTATCACAGTATTTATCATCCTGTTTTATTGATGACGAGCAGGCAGTGTCTGTTTCATCAGGTTACGGGATGTGAAAAAAATATAATTGATGATTCATGTAATTTGTGTGAGAAATCATCATCAATTACAAATTTTAAAAAGGTCACTTTCATTATTGAAAAAACAAGAGGGAACTATCATACGATCTATAATTCGATTAATGTTCTGAATACCGACGTTGTGGCTGATGTGCCAGGTCTCTTTTCTGATTTTTTCATTGATTTAAGGGATATTGAAACCGAATCCAAATTAACTGTCAGTAAATTAAGCGTAATCAGGCTTTTTGAAAATCTTTTAAATGGAGATACCGGTTCAAAAATGGAACTTGAAAAAATTATTCAGCCCACCACAAACGACCAGTATAAAAAGGGAATCTGAGGCTTTAGTTTATAGATTTTTCGGATTAGTGAGAGCCTGACTTGTTCAGTCCCGAGCTAATCAGGCTCTCACTAATCACCAAAAACTGTTTGAAATCTCATTTTTAAAATGTCAGGACAGCGCCGGAACGTACTGAAATGAACATCTGATCGGTATAGAACCGTTCTTCAAAATAGGTATGTGTTTTTTCGTGCATCAATTCTTGTGGGACAATTTTGTGGATTAGCAATAATATTTGTGCGTCCACCGGAATGCCAATGTTATGATTTCTTGACCGTTGTGAATTCACGAAATTCTTTTTAAAAAAAAAGGTTTTTTGTTAAAAAATGTTATTATATTTGACAACAGAAACTAATAACAATTTTCACTTATTTTTTTGGGGTATCCGAATGCTTTGGCCTGATTATCGTAATGATTGGCGGTCAGGGTTTTTTTCGGTTATTGGTGGCAGGCAGGATGCATGGACATGTTGTTTCGGGTCTGCCTGTGTTTGCCTATGTACTGAGTTCCTTAAATGGGTCACACAGGATGCTGACTGTTTAAAACGCAGGATATAATTGAGCGAATTGAGTAAAGTACTAACTAAAACGAAAAATTGAAATATGGTGAAATTCAAAGGAACTATTATTTTACACTAAGCTGTAATTGTGCATGTTACAAAAAAAAGGCAAGATGTCATCACAACAAATTGTCCTCCAACAATCAATTTTTTATTATTAATTAATTAAACATTTGCAAAATGATGAAAAAAAAATGGATTAACCTTAATGGGTATTCGTTTTATGATTCTGCTAAAGCTTTAAGGATCATGAAATTAACCCTTCTCCTATTGCTGGGTATTTTGTCCCAGAATATGGCGGTCGCCAGAGACGCGAGTACCAATGTCGCGACTCAACAGGCAACAAAGAAGATTACCGGAAAAGTTACTGATGCCACCGGATCCGCACTCCCTGGTGTATCAATTGTTGTAAAGGGCACTACCATTGGAGTAATATCTGATACAGATGGCAATTACACCTTATCGATACCTTCAGACGCCAAAACCCTGGTGTTTTCTTTTGTTGGAATGAATCCGCAAGAGATAGCCATCGATTCAAAATTAAAATACAATGTCACGCTCCAGGACGCAACCACAAGTATTGGTGAAGTAGTCGCCATCGGTTATGGTACTCAGAAAAAAAGTGACGTTACCGGTTCAGTTGCCAGTGTAACACCTGAAAAACTGGTT
>CAYHDA010000196.1:0-8095 GCA_964355145.1 uncultured Mariniphaga sp. | reverse complement strand
TTCCTAATTCCTAATTCCTAATTCCTAATTCCTAATTCCTAATTCCTAATTCCTATTTCCTTATTTTCTTATTTTTCCTTGCTAATAATTCCGGCTTCAATACTTTGGTTAAGCACTACCGGGTGATGTTTTTTTTGTACCCTCATATTAATCGATTCAACGAGAAGGGAGAAAAAGACTGCAAAATAAATATACCCCTTTGGTACTTCAACATGTACCCCCTCCAGCACCAGCATAAATCCGATCAGTATCAGAAATGAAAGTGCCAGAATTTCGAGTGAAGGGTGGTTCGCAATGAATTTACTGATTTTGTCGGCAAAGAATATCATGATAAACAACGAGAAGACCACTGCAAGAATCATGATTGACAGCTGATTGGTGAGTCCTACTGCGGTTAATATCGAATCAAATGAAAAAACGATGTCAAGTAAAATAATCTGAACGATCACTTTTGAAAGGACCGCAACTCCTGCGGTGTTAGTTCCTTCATTGAGATTTTCCATTTTTGCATGAATTTCAGAAGTACTCTTTGCCAATAAGAAAAGACCACCTGACATTAAAATCAATTCGCGTATGCTGAATCCAAGGTCGAAAACCGTAAAAAGAGGTTCTGTCATGCTGGTTGTCATCCAGGAAATAACTGTCAAAAGAAGAACTCTGAAAATCAGCGCAATACCCAGTCCTAAACGTCTGGCATATTGACGGCTTTCTGTGGGAAGCTTATTGGTGACAATTGAAATAAATATCACGTTATCAACTCCCAGCACAATTTCGAGAAAAGTTAAAGTGAGAAGTGCAATCCACGCTTCAACGGTGAAAAAAAGTTCCATAATCAGACAATGATAGATTGGGAAATGTTTATTTTTTCTGAATCCAATGCGCCAAAGATAATTTAAAGGTTGGCAAATCGGAAAATAAAATTTTAAAAGCTGTATTTTTTGTCAGTATATCACCTTCATCACACACTGAACACAATCAAAATCAAGGCGTAAGTTATTTACACCATCGTGAAGTAAAAACGGCTCATTGAATTCCACCGGTTTTGCACCGCCAAATTTGGCACAAAATCCGAGCTGAAACTTCAGGCAATGCTTCATGGTCATGACTGTTTTTCCCCGAAGATCTCTTTGTTTTTCAAAAGCAATCTCAACATTTTCGACTCCATGTCGTTTATAAAACTGCAGGGCAAGACGATTGCTTATGTTCCCCTCATAGCCGATTTCTTTAGTATAAAAGGGATAATCATTTGGTTCGGCAATGGCTTTAAATTTTGAGGAATTCTTACGCTGTTCGGTGATCCGGTCCAATAAATCACGGCGCATGCCATTTAACGCAGAGGCCTGAAAAAAATATTTTTCAGCTCCATTTGTGGCTATCCCAGAAATAAAATAGTTCGTATCTCCTGATTTTGACAGTTGATGAATGATCGTCTCTTTTGATTTAGAACTATCGCGGGCTGGATCTTTCGGCAGATCGTATTTTGCCGATACTTCAATTCCGGTTTCGTCAGTTGCACAGAGTTCAAAACCTTGGTCTGTTTCACTGATCCCTATATTTATGGAAATTTTTCTGACTGTCAGATCCGCCTTAAGCTGCTGATGGAAACGATGATCGTTGTTGCGGTAGATCCTTGCACCCGGATAAATACCGTTCATTTTATCAGGATAGATTCTCCCTTTTTCAGCTACATTTACTTTAATTCCAATGCTTTCACCTGATTTTGATATGAAAACAAGCCCGTCATTATTGGCGATTTCAAGGGTAGTTGCAAGTTCAAAATAGTCCAGCGCTGCCTTGGTCACAACCCCTGCTGATTCCCCCAAAAACTTTGGTGATTCGAAAGATACGATGTCCTTTGATCTTCCATGCAAAAAATAATCTGTTCTTCCACGATTAAACGACTTGATGGGGTTTGCCTCAAAACTAACATAGCTTTTCCCGGCTGAGGCTGCTGTAAATTCAGGCCGGTCTTCAAGAAAGGCATCAATCTTTCGACGGTAAAAGGTTGTAATATTTTTTACATAATCTGCTTCTTTTAAACGACCCTCAATTTTAAACGACTGAATTCCAGCCTCTGCCAACTCTTTGATTGAACTGGAATGATCGAGGTCTTTAAGTGAAAGCAGATGTTGGTCTGCAGTAATTACCTTCCTTTCGGAATCATATAAAGTATAAAGTTTTCTACAGGGCTGTGCACAGGCTCCCCTGTTGGCGCTGCGTCCACCAATTGCGTGGCTAAGATAACAACGACCGCTGAAGCTCACGCACAGTGACCCATGAATAAAAGCTTCGAGTTCAATGGTTGTCTGATTGCGGATGTCTCTGATCTGTTCCAGACTTAATTCACGTGCAAGGACGGCACGTTTAAAATGAACGGCTTCTAAAAATTTTAACTGTTCGGGATAATAATTATGAACCTGGGTGCTGGCATGCAAGGCGATCGGGGGCAGGTCCATTTCCAGAATCCCCATATCCTGAATGATCAAAGCATCAACACCGGTTTCATAAAGGTCTTTTATCTGTCTGCTTGCGACCTCCAGCTCGCTGTCGTACAATATGGTATTTAGAGCGACATATACTTTAACTCCGAAAACCTGTGCTTCTGAAACCAGTAATCCGATGTCCTGCAAAGAATTACCTGCATCTTCACGTGCCCCGAATTTTGGACCTCCAATATAAACGGCATCTGCTCCGTGAGAAATTGCCGCACGACCACAGTTCAAATTTTTTGCGGGAGCCAATAGCTCAATGGTTCTTTTAGTGGCCATCCTGGTTGTATAATAATCGTATTAATTTTTCATGCAAAGTTATCACCTTAATTCTAAAGTTAATAAACAATTAACACACCTGACCGGACAAAATCTAAAGGGAATTTGAAATTGATTATATTTGCAAATCAAAAATTACCGGAATATGGAACGTGTAATCATCCTGCTTTTTATACTGGCATTTATCCCGGGGTTTTCCGCGCCACGCCAATCTTTGACGCAGCTTTATCAAATTTATGATCAGGATACACTTAAGATCTGGGATAAATTATCGATCCGGAGCGATCCCAAAATTAACGAATTGCTTAGACAGCAGGCGGCACTGAGTAAAAAAAATGGGACGCTTAGTGGCTACAGACTTCAGATTTACTTTGGATCAGGAGATAAAGCACATACTCAGGCGATTAAAATTAAAACAGAATTCCTTTCTTCTCATCCCGACATTATGGCGGTTCTCCTCTTTAAATCACCGGATTTCATTGTCAGAATAGGTAATTTCAGAACAAAGAGCGAAGCATTGAAAATGCAGAAATCACTTGGTTATCAATATCCGAATGCCTTTATAGTAGCCGATGAGATAGCCTTTCCAGAGCTGATAAATATAACGACAAACAACTAAATCAGGATAACTTAGGATGAGCGAACAAATAAAACATGAGTGTGGAATTGCCCTGATAAGACTACTGAAACCGCTGGAATATTACCGATCAAAATATGGAACCTGGCAATATGGGGTAAACAAACTTTACCTTTTGATGGAGAAACAGCACAATCGCGGTCAGGATGGTGCAGGAGCAGTTGGAGTAAAGATTAATGTTTCTCCGGGACAGGAATATATTTACCGCCACCGCTCTGTTGATCCCAATCCGATTAAAGATGTTTTTGGAAAAATCTACAAAGAATTTAATCATGCTGCTGCCCAATTTCCCCAAAGCTATCACGATCCGGTATGGGCAAAAGAAAACCTTCCCTTCGCAGGAGAAGTTTATCTTGGGCACCTGAGGTATGGAACTTTCGGCCGTAACAGCGTTGAATATACACATCCTGTGATGCGGCAAAATAACTGGCGCTCACGTAGTCTGGTTCTTGCCGGAAATTTCAACCTTACCAATGTTGATGAATTGTTTGATCTGCTTGTCGGATTAGGCCAACATCCGAAAGGCTTCACCGATACTGTGACCATTCTCGAAAAAGTCGGCCATTTTATTGATGAAGAGAATGAATTTCTATTCAGACAATATAAAAACGAAGGTTATAAAAACAAACAGATTTCCGGACTTATTGAAGATAAACTGGATGTCCGCAAAATACTCGAACGGGCAAGCCGCGACTGGGACGGTGGATATGCAATTGGCGGAATAATAGGACACGGAGATGCTTTTGTGGTCCGCGATCCTTGGGGAATTCGACCGGCATTTTATTATGCAGACGATGAAATTGTTGTGGTGGCATCGGAAAGGCCTGTAATACAGACAGTAATGAATGTCGGATGGAACCAGGTCAATGAAATTGAACCGGGTAATGCCTTAATCATAAAGGCTGATGGCACCGTTAAACACGAATTGGTGCGAATACCCCAAGTCCGTAAATCGTGCTCTTTCGAACGTATCTACTTCTCGAGAGGATCTGACAGGGATATCTATCTTGAACGTAAAAAACTGGGATTTTTGCTGGCTCCGATTATTATGGATAAAGTAAATCATGATCTGAAAAATACGGTATTTTCTTATATCCCTAATACCGCCGAGACCGCTTTTCTCGGGATGATGGAAGGAATCAGGGCTCAGCTAATCACCTGGAAGAAAGAGAAAATAAGGGAATTGGGTACTGCAATGTGCGATACAGATATTGAAGAGATCATCTCCCTGCAGCCACGGATGGAAAAGATTGCCATAAAGGATGTTAAAATGCGCACCTTTATTGCCGACGACTCAAGCCGCGACGATCTTGTGGGTCATGTATATGATGTTACTTACGGTATTGTTGAAAATCATTCCGACACCCTGGTAGTAATTGATGACTCAATAGTGCGTGGGACAACACTTAAACAGAGTATTCTTAAGATCCTCGACCGTCTTAAACCCAAGAAGATTATTATCATTTCATCAGCACCCCAGATACGCTATCCTGATTGTTACGGAATTGACATGGCAATTCTTGAAAAATTTGTTGCATTCGAGGCTACTATTGCGCTGTTAAAAGAGACCGGGCGATCGAATATTATTGACACAGTTTACCGCAAATGCAAAGAACAGCAACATCTGCCCAAAGAAGAGATGTGCAATTTTATGACAGAAATTTACAAACCATTTACTGACGATCAGATTTCTGCAAAAATTGCAGAAATATTGAAACCTGATGATTGCAATGCAGAAGTGGAAATCGTGTATCAGACTGTTGAAAATCTTCACAAGGCGTGTCCCAACGATTTGGGTGACTGGTATTTCACGGGGGATTATCCTACTCCGGGAGGGAACAAGGTGGTGAATACCGCATTTATTAATTTCATTGAAGGTATAAAAGGACGGGCATACTAATGTGCTGATTTGATAATGTGCTATTATCCTAAAATTCTAATAGTCTAAAGGCTAATGTGCTAATGAGGTACTTCGACTCCACTTTGTGACCTTTTACCCCAAATTCCTTCCGTCAGCAGGCATACCTGATTCTTTCCGTCAGCTGACGGACATAATTCCTAATTCTTAATTCCTAATTCTTAATTCCTTCCGTCACCTGGCGTACCTAATTCAAACCTTTCAATCCATTCCTCTTCTACTGAAATCTTACTTTCGGATTTTCCTGCTTATCCGCAAGCTCTTCAAGATAAGTTCCTACATGCCGGTCGATTTTTGTATCGTACATATCGTCAATATCAAGCAAAATACCGGTCTCCTCAACATCCCCGAATTCATCGCTGATTACTGTACCGAAAGTGCGCATTGATGGGGTCAGATTCATATAGGCATTGATCAAAGGAGGAATATTCTCCCCATGACTCCGAACTTCGGCAGAAAGAATTTTATAGGCTTCGTCGTAACCTTTATCCGCAAATAGCTCATCCAAACGAGCCGAATCAGCATTATAGGGCATTGGTCTTTTGGGCCATACCAAATTGTCATGATCAGGAAAGAATTTCTCGAAAAAATGGAGTATTAAATTTCGCGCATGCACATTATATTGTGTGTACATGGTAACTTTCCCGAAAAAATAACGGATGTCTGGATAGTCAATCATCAGCGCTCCCAGTCCGTCCCATAAGTTGTCGAGCGCAAAAAGCGCTTTCGCCCCGGCTTTACTTGATTGATAGTCGGGCTGAACAAAAGATCTTCCCAACTCAATTACATAAGGAAGGTAATCGTCAATAAACTTATCCGAGAAATTGAATAGGTGCGATGTTGCCAACGGCACTTCTCCGTTTTTGTCGCGCGGGAGACCTGCACAATGGATAAAACGGTAGCCTCCTAAAATCTCACGCCGGCCAGGATCCCAGACAATTAATTGCTTGTATGGGTGGACATCTGTTGTATCATAATGATCGATATCCACTTCTTCGCCAATTCCTCCGCCCGCAGTTCGAAAAGTTAATTCCCTTAACCTCCCTATTTCACGCATTATATGAGGTGAATCGTGGTGCGTAAGGATATATATTTCGTTGTCAGCTTTATTCGTTTTACGCTGAAATTTGTCCGAAGTAAGTTCTGCTTCAATTAGTTCCCTGGGTACGGGAGGAATTATTTCCTTCATTTTTTAAAACCTTGAATTGATCTTCCAAAAATAACAATAATTGGCGGTGATTATTCCTGAATTTTTTATTTATTCGTTTTGCCAGCCAGTTCATACACAACCTCTTTCACTTTGCCAGCCCATTCCATCGGCGATTGGGTGCGATCAAACTGCGTCCATGGAATCGGTTTCCCGAAACTGATCATAAAGGTTTTGCTTTTGTTTTTAAACAATTCGTCCGACAGCAAAAACATTTCAACATTGATGCGGATGCCAATCCATTTACGAAAATTTGCGATCCAATAGAAAAGCCGTGAGTTCTGCCCGCTAATGAAAACGGGAATAATATCCCGGTGATGCTCCACCGATTTTTGTATAAAATGTTTCTGCCAGGGTAAATCGATAATCTGATCCTTAATTTTCCGGGAAGCCAGCCCTGCCGGGAAAATAATAATCTGACTGTCTGATTCATAAGCGCTGTTTATCAAGCTGGCGGAACGACGCTGATCACCAAACTTATTGATTGGGATAAACAGTTCGGCAAGTGGCGGGATCTTGGTCAGTTCGTCTCTGACCAGAAACAACGATTTTCCCAGATGATCTGTTACGCCTTTAATCAACATTAAACCATCAAATCCACCCAAAGGATGGTTGGAGGCAAATATGTATTTTCCTTCATCAGGCAAATTCTCTTCACCATTAAAAATTACCTTCACCTCAAAATATTCCAGTACTGCCTCAATAAAAGGGATTCCTTTTAGATGTCCGTATTTTCTGATGATTTCATTTACTTCATCAATGTGGAGCAACCTGTTCATCAGTCTGTACACAAAGCGGGGTAATCTCGCAGCAAGTTTAGAATTTTTTTCCGCGATCAGTTCTTTTAAAACAATTGGCTTCAACAGGGGTGCCACCTTCTCATTTTCCATATCTGCCGTCCGGGTTGATTCTTTCGCCAAAGTAAAAACTATTTTCGATGTGATCATAAAATATTACCGTAAAAAATTGTTAGCTGCAAACTGTATCGAAAAGGTTACGGGTTACGAAAGTTACACAGGGGTACACAGAGTGGCAAAAGGGTTGAGGGTTACGGGTTACGAAGGGTTACGGGTAACTTGTAACCTTTTTTACTTGTAACTTTTTTGAAGGGTTACGAAGTTACACAGGGGTACACAGAGTTACAAAAGGGTTACGGGTAACGGGTTACGAAGTTACGGGTAACTTGTAACCTTTTTCACTTGTAACTTTTTTAAGGTTACGGGTTACGAAAGGTTACACAGGGGTACACAGAGTTACAAAAGGGTTACGGGTTACGAAGTTACAGGTAACTTGTAACCTTTTTTCACTTGTAACTTTTTTGAAGGTTACGGGTTTCGAAGGGTTACAGGTAACTTGTAACCTTTTTCACTTGTAACTTTTTTTACGGGTTACGGGTTACGAAGGGTTACGGGTAACTTGTAACCTTTTTTACTTGTAACTTTTTTAAAGGTTACGGGTTTCGAAGGGTTACAGGTAACTTGTAACCTTTTTCACTTGTAACTTTTTTTACGGGTTACGGGTTACGAAGGGTTACGGGTAACTTGTAACCTTTTTTACTTGTAACT
>CAYHDA010000195.1:0-8197 GCA_964355145.1 uncultured Mariniphaga sp. | reverse complement strand
TTTCGAACTGGATTCTGAACTCAATGATGAGTTGCGGAAACATTTTGTTAACTCTAATGCTCCTGCAATTATGTTTCCCTATATAAGATCATTTATTTCAACTTTAACTGCTAACTTAGGTAATATAGTTGGTCCATTGATAATTCCCACACAATTTTTCAGAGGGGATTTAGAAGAATATATAGAATAGAGTTTCATTACAAAGAATTGGCATTTTGTATTTTATACATCATGATCCTATAATATTTCCTTCGTTGAATTACATTATTCAAACAAATTTTTTTTCGAATATGAGCCCAGCTTTTAGGTTCATTTTTGTTCTTACCCCGTAATCACTTTCATTGGTTACCATATTCTAATAAGTCGAATGAAAATTATTATCCGACAATCTTACAAGGAATATAAAATCACATCAAATAATTACTTTCTGAAAAACCAATATTCTTTATATCGATTTCGAAGAAAAGTTGTGCATCATTGATAAGATCACACCTAACCAAATAAGTCTAAATCCTTCAAGGGGAATTCTGCCAGGTTCAACACTCCAGGAAACATGGTCGAATTTATTGAAATCGCCGGAAAAATACAGGACTATTGACCCAAAAGATTTTTTAGAACCTGCAAGACATATTCCAGGTGCAACGGTCGCAATTCAATATCTGGAGCATCGGTATTGGAGTTAGTGGATTCTGATCAAAGCAAAGCCGGTGCTCCTTTATAGCCCGGACAACAGTGAAAAAGAAGTTTAATTGTAACCTAAAATTGATTACTTAATTGGATTTCCCTGAAGAAAAATATATTATAAAATTTACCAAGTGATTTTTTGTGTGAAATTTTTTACCGGAATGGCTAAAGATGCTTTTTTTACGTGTTCTTTCAATTTTTCTTCAATAACAAGAATCTTTCCCTATTCTTTCCCCTAAAACAAAACCGCCTAACAATCAGATTGTTAGGCGGTTTAAAAGTACCCGGGGCGGGAATCGAACCCGCACGACATTGCTATCACTGGATTTTGAGTCCAGCGCGTCTACCAATTCCGCCACCCGGGCAAATGGAACTGCTTTTAGAAGCGCGGCACAAAGATAATCCAATATTCTTTTTATCGAAATATTTAAATGAAAAAGATCTCCTTTTTCGATTCATCCGTTTTACCCCAGACTGATTTCCTCTATTGATAAAAACACTGCATTTCTTTTGGAGCACCGGGCGAAGTCGAAGTGCCTTCCGCCATTTCATTGTTTCTCTGACTATTTTGCCCTGTTTGTGATAATTTATTGAGGGTAAGTTGCATTTTAGCTGTCAAGACCTTATATTGTATGTACTAATTTTTGTTTATGCTCCCTGAAGACGACAATCGAGTATTTGAAGCAATAAAAAAGGACGATCATCGTGCTTATGAAATGATTTTTCGCGCTTATTACCGTCCGATGACAGCCTATGCTTTCCGGTTTCTGGGTGATATTACCGAATCTGAAAGTATCGTCCAGGATGTTTTTCTTCGGCTTTGGCAGAAAAGAAAAGAGCTGATGATTACCACCTCTCTTCATAATTATCTTTTTAAGTCTGTTAAAAATCAATGTGTTAATCAAATAGAACACGAAAAAATCAAAACGGGTTACCAGACAATGGTCATAAAAAATGAGGTTGATAGAACGGAATACAGCGAATTCTTTCTTGAATTTGACTTAATAAAGAAAATTGAAACCGCCATTGATGCCTTGCCTTTAAAGCGACAGGAAATTTTCAGGCTGGCACGGGAAGAAGGACTAAAATACCGTGAAATTGCGGAACGGCTAAATCTCTCTGTGAAAACTGTTGAGGCTCAGATGAGTTTGGCATTTAAGCAATTAAGGGTTTCGCTTAAGGAATTTAAAAATTTCGTAATGTTTCTTATTCTCAACCGATAGGGGTAAATATTACAATGCTTGTCTTTAAATAAATTCATAAGATGCAATTCGAGAATAACATACCTTCTGAAAAAGAAAACCGATGGGCTGCCTTCCTAAATGGCGAGTCCGATGTTTCAGAAACTTCAAATCCTGAAATTGAAGAAATCGCTGATTTTACATCTGTTTGGAAAGCTACCGGCGATCACTTTAGCTATTCGTCTGCAAATACCGATCGCGCCTGGCTTACACTTCACAGCAAAATTGTTAAGCCAAAATCTGGTTGGCTTATAAAGATGAAGCAAAGTCGTATGTTGAAATATGCCGCTATGATCGTGATGGTTATTGCCACAGGATTCGCCACTTACCAGGCGCTTCGCATTCCCGAGAAGAAATTGGCAGTTAATAAAAAGATGAATTTTATCGAAACTGTTGCACATCCTGTAATTCTGTCTGTTCTGACATTACCCGATGGTTCCACAGTTAAAATGAACGCAAGTACTAAAATCGAATATCCTGAACAATTTGCTGCTGATATTCGTAAAGTGAAAATGTCAGGAGAAGCATTTTTTGAAGTTGTAAAAGATCCGGCGCATCCGTTCATCATTGAAACTGAAAATGCATCAATCGAGGTTCTTGGTACTTCCTTCAACGTTTCTGCCTATCCCCATGCCGGATTGGTCGATGTAAATGTTGAAACGGGGAAGGTTAAACTCACACTCACGCAAGCCACTGATGGGAAATCGATGCCCAAATCAACTATTTTAACCGCCGGCTCACGGGGTTGGCTAAAGGTAGTGAATGAAGAAATAGGTCAGGAGGAAACTCTTGCACCCAATTATTCATCCTGGATCACAAAGAAAATTAGTTTTCAACGTACACCCCTTGCTGAGGCCTTCTCAGTACTCGGAAATACCTATCATGTGAAGGTGTTAATGGCACAACCCGAAATCGGACAAATACCATATACTGCTAATTTTGCTGATCTGAAACTTGATTATATTATTGAGGTTATTGCGCGTACCCACCATCTTGAAGTGAAAAGAAACGGTGATGAAATTATATTTGACACAATTCCAAAATAAAGGGGTTATCTCTCTCAAAAGTGGTATATTCGTAATCAGGTGAACTAATTTCTAATCCATGCGGTTGATCAGGTTCTGCGGAGTATTCCTGTTTTTGCTTCTGTTGTGGTTTAAATTACCGGCTCAGGAGCGGTTATCGATACTTGAACGCCGTATCAGTTGCCAGATTGATTCGGCCGGTGCAGAACAAATTCTTGAACAATTAGTCTTAGAAAACGATCTCTTTTTCTCCTATAATCCTGAAATCCTTCCAAAAGGGAAACGAAATGTGAGATTCAGCAACACTTCACTTAGAGAGATACTTTCAAATCTACTCCCAATTAACGAATATAAAGTTGAAGTAATAGATAACCAAATAATTATCACTCTGTCGGAGATTTCTTCAGTGCGATTGTCAGGTCTGATCGTTGAAGGCAGAAAGGACACTCCGGTGCCATTTGCCACCTTGACCATTTCAGGTGAGAGTATTGGAACGATGACCAACATTAATGGACAGTATGACCTTAATATTCCCCGGCGGTTTCACGACCGGTTAATTTCTGTTCGTTGCCTGGGCTTTAAACCGTTGGAAGTTACGCAAAATGAATTGAAGGGTCATCCCATCACACGAATGGAATCGCTGTCGGTTCATTTACGTGAAATTGAAGTAAAGCCTGTAATTGTAGCGGAAGTTCTTAAGGCATTCAGGGAGAAAATTGAAAAGAATTATGAACTGTCCGAACAACTTATGATTACTTTTTATCGGGAAACAATTAAAAGGGATGATCAATATATTGGCGTTTGGGAAGCCGTTATGGAAATGCTTAAGAGCCCCTATAACTCTGAAGGAAACGATCGTGTTCGTTTTCTGAAGGGAAGAAAGAGCAATTTTAACAAGACTTTTAATGACATACGGCTCAAGATACAAGGAGGACCTTGGTATATCACCACTTTGGATATAGTACGAAATCTTGAAACCTTTTTAGATCCAAAATTTGAACACCTTTACCGCTATCGGTTTGATCAACCTGAGATGTATAACGGTCGCATTACCTGGGTGATACGGTTCTCGAGGAAAGAAGATGTTGATTTTCCGTGTTATTTTGGCAGGATTTTAATCGATGCAGATAGCTATGCACTTGTAAATGCTGAGTTCGGACTTGATAAAAAAAGCCTTAAACTGAACGGCGATACTTTTATAAAGAAAGAACCACATGGTATTAATACCCGCCCCCAACGTGCAGAATATGCAGTCAATTATCGTATGGTAGAAGGACGATGGCAATTCTATTCGGCACGTACCGATGTGATATTCGAGGTAAAGCAAAATAAAGGAAATTTGAAAACAGAATACCGCAGTGTATCCGACGTATTAGTAACTCAGCAATATCATTTTCCTTCAAGAGCAAGGTTTGGACCAGATGGTCTTTTTAATGCCGATGATATTTTTGCGGATATTAATGGTGATTACGACCCCGAGTTTTGGGGAAGTTACAATGTGATTAAGCCTGATGAAGCTTTAAACAAGGCACTACGAGAGATCGAAGCAGAGGCAAAATGATTATTTGAACGTGTTTAAGGTTGGTAATGAGTATATTTAAAATGATTAATTAATCTTCTGATGAAACACCCATGAATCTGCGCTTCGCAAACATGAACGAAGATAACACAGGTGTTCCATCAGGCAATTAAAAAACAAATTATCTTCTGATGAAAACTATTTTTAAGAATCTGACGATTATTTTTTTAATGATTATCTCAGTGACATTTGTTCGGGGTCAGGAAGATGATTTTATTTCCCGGCTGAAGACGCAATTACTTTTATATCGCACTCAAAAAATACATCAGAATATAGTTGTCCAGACTGATAAGACATTATATCGTCAGGGAGAGAAAATTTGGATGAAAGGTTATGTAACAGATGCAATAACCCATTCCTTGTCGCTGCAGAGTCTTGAGTTAATAGTTCAACTTGCTGATGATAAGGGTGTAAGTGTGTCAGAAGGGAAATATATCCTGAAAAATGGAGTTGCTGATTTCAGTTTTTCAATACCGGCAGATCTTCCAAGCGATATTTATCATCTAGTTGCCTATACTCCGGAAATGGAAAGCAGGGGCATCCAGTCTGTATTTAAGAAAAAAATCATCATAGCAAGGCCTGAGAATCTGGATATGATCCCCCATATTGAATATTCCAAACCTTATTTTTCTCCTGAGAATAAGGAGTCGGCGACCCTCCGGCTGATGAATTTCAATGGAAAACCATTGTCAGGGAAAAAATTTGATTATCAAATTCTGAGTAATAAAAATGTGCTTTTGTCAGGAAAAGGAAAAACTACCGGGAATGGCACTGATGAAGTGGTTTTCATAACTCCTTCGGAGCAGAATGGAGGTGCGGCATTTGTTTCTTTAGAAATTCGTTCGGTGAACGACCGACTTAAAATTGTCAGTAAAATTCCTCTGTCATCAGAAAAAATCAATATTGCATTTTATCCCGAAGGAGGCCGAATGGTGCCGGGAATCCCACAAACGATTATCTATGAAGCCAAAGATCAGCTGGGAAGTCCAGTCGATATAAAGGCCGAAATCATCGATGAGCGGGGTAGCATTGTTGTAGCGACAGCAACGATAACGCCGGGGTTTGGCGCTTTTAGTTTGTTGAATACTGAGAAAGAGCAATTTAAAATGAAAATTATAAGTGACATTGGGATGAATCAACTAATTGATCTCCCGGTTCTTTCTCCTGGCAGCATGAGTATTTCCGTTAAAAAAAATGACGGAAAAACCCTCTCCCTTATGCTGGGCCGATCACCAAAATCTCCTGTTGCAAAATTTGTAATTGTGGCTGTCAGCAATGGAGAGCTGATTTGGGCCAGCGATTTTGAACTTGAGCAAGCAGGTATCCTCAATGTGCCGCTTGACAATTTTCATTCCGAAATTGCTGCATTTGCCATTTTTACTGATTCCGGTTCAATTGTAGCTCAGCGGTTAATTAGTACAGGGAAGGGTCAGGTATTGAATATTTCTTTAGTCCCAAATAAAAGTAGTTATAAGACAGGTGAAGAAGGGGAGATTAAAGTGAAAATTACAGGGCCGGACGGAAAATCTGTCAGGGCAGAATTGGCTGCCGGCTTGTCTGATAAATACACTTTCCCTGCCTCATGTGCCAGTGTCGGATATCTTAATTATGGCCTTGATAAACCTTCACCATTTGAGGCGTCATGCGATAGTGTAAATAAAATTGCATTTGATTACTATCTTGCAATGAATACCTTGAAGGGATATGACTGGAATAGTGTTGCAGGAGTGGATCTTTCTAAATCATTGAATCTTACGGTTAATGGGATACAGGTTTTAGGTAAAGTTCTTGATATGAAAGATTTACCGGTTCCAAATGCTTTGGTTAGTCTGAGCAGTTCATCGCTGCAGCAATTTAGTGCCAGAAGCGATATGAACGGTGATTTTGTAATCAGTCTGCCTGTTTCGCTTGATAAAAAAAACCTTACGGCTTCGGCTACGGATAGTTCCGGAAAAGGGAATTTCCGTGTAGTGCTTAATAAGGATTTCAAGGATGTGCTGGTTAATAGTTTGGACCTCAACCCTACAAGCAGCTGGCAAATTTTTGAACAATTAGACAAATCAAATTATTTTAAAAATAACGCAAATTATTTTAAAGCCAGACCTTCTTTGAGGGCCAAAAATGGTGAAGGAAGTGCGCAGGAACCTTATTGGAAAAAATACCTTGATGGCTCCTCCAATCTCATTGAGATTCTGCAAACCATCAGACCATTTGAATTATTAAAGGATAAAATTGTCTTCAGAGGGAGAAACTCTTTACTTTCTCAGGATGGAGCTCTGATCGTTATTGATGGTCAGAAAATGGGTACCGATGCCTCGCTGCTTTCGATAATTAATACTCACGATGTTGAAGATATACAGATCTTGCTTGATCCTGTCGAAATGGGGAAGTATACGAGTTTAAATTCAGTTGGAGTTATTGTGATCACAACCAAAAGTGGTGGTATAAAGGATATCCAGGCTGCTAAAACCAAAGAAGAACCAAAGGAGAGTTCCCCAAAATTGTTTATCCCGGAAGCAATTGGAAATGACAAGTACGATTTAAAAACTACCTTACAATGGATTCCGGTTCTGTTTACGGATCAAAACGGAGAAGCTACAATCCCCTTCAAGACCGGTGGAGTTAAATCTGTTTTTGTACTTGAGATAGCAGGTTTTACGGATTTTGGGCAGTGGATCGGCAGAAGCATTGATATTAGGGTCGATTAGAGGAATAACAGGCAAAGTAAATAACGGATCTGATTATTTCAGATCTTCTTTCTTGAACCGCAGGGGAAGTAATCCGTCTATGCCATTTATAATCAATATCTTATTTGCACTATCAAGGATTATACGTATCGGTTGACCTGCCATGTCTTCGTATTCTGCCATTACCTGCCGGCAAGCCCCGCACGGCTTCGCAATTCCTGAGGGCGAGGAGTCACGATTCAGCGTACTGACTGCTATTGCTACGATTGCCATATTCGGATATTGGGCTGCGGCATAGAACAGTGCAGTTCTTTCGGCGCATAAACCTGAAGGATAAGCGGCATTCTCCTGATTATTCCCGGTTATGATTACTCCGTTTTCCATCTGAACAGCAGCACCGACACGAAATCCCGAGTAAGGAGCGTATCCGTTTTGGGCTGCACCTCTGGCTTTTATTATCAGTTGATTATCTTGGTCTGGCAACTGAGCCGGCGAATCGAATTCAGTATATTTTATCTGAAGTGTTATCTCTTTCATGGTTGAATAATTTATTTATAAGAATCAAAAAGCACCCTGGCCAGTATTCCTGTTTTTGGGATTCCTTGTTTATAATGCTTTCATGACCTGATGTAAACGTACGCCAAATTTACAATATATTTCATTCTGTTATTTTTAATGGCATTTAGACCAATTTTTTTAATTTTGAGGCTGAATTAGAAAAAATAACCAGATCCATTAAATATGAATTTTTACCGTTCGAAATTGGTTTTATTGATTTGTCTTTTGGCTGGGTTTGGCTGTCTTGTCAAGGCTAAATCGCCCCAAAGAACTACGCGCCAGGAGTATATCAATGTGTTTGCCCAATTGGCGATTCAGGAGATGAATGAATATCATATTCCTGCCAGCATCATTATGGCTCAGGCTTGTTTGGAATCGGGCGATGGGAACTCTCAGCTGGCCGTAAAAGCGAATAATCATTTT
>CAYHDA010000194.1:0-8198 GCA_964355145.1 uncultured Mariniphaga sp. | reverse complement strand
TAATACCCAAACAATTAATTGGCGAAAATAATTTTGCTCTTGCCGCTTAATCGAATCAAGTAGATTGAGCTAATCCGGCATTAGATGCTGGAGTGGGACATCTCCCGGGTGCTGTAGATCCGAAGCGGCCTGAACCGGAGGTGCAGTAATATCGGAAATAGTCGGCTAAAGGCTCCGAATAGCCGGCGAAATAAAGGAGATAAGATGAAGATCGGTGGCCTTGATCCAGTTTTCATTCGAAAATCAAATCTTGGATAAGCATGTAGAAGGCGTATTGCTTCCTCGTTTGGACGCGGGTTCGACTCCCGCCAGCTCCACTTAAGTTGTTTATTGTCAGTATTATATGAAATTTCGCACCTGTTTTGCATTTATAATGCAGAATAGGTGCGTTTTCATTCCATAGCTATCTTGTAAAAAAACGTTGTGGGCTCTGGTTTTTTAAGTACCGTAACAAACTACAAACTATTTTCTGTTTGTTACATATAAGGCAAATTGTACGTTATTGGGCACTAATGCTTTTGATAAAGATCAATAAATTTATTAGTGTAGTCCACCATAAAGAGAGGCAGATTTATAAAACCCTGCTCTCTTTGAATGTTGCGTAATGAAAATCGCAGACTAAGGTCAGGTGCAAAATGATTTCGATAAACAGAGAGGCTTCTGCTTTTAATGTTTTCGTCGGATTTTACTTCTATAGGAATGATTCGATTTTGGTATTGAACAAGAAAATCAACTTCTGCCATGTTCCCTGAACTCCAGTAGCGAGGTAAACACTCAAATTGCCTGAGTAGACCGGTCAAAATAAAATTTTCAGCCAGAGCGCCTTTGAACTCAGTCAGAAGGCGGTTACTTTCACCATATACTGTTGGATCGAGTTGTGATAATCTTCTTAGCAAACCTATATCCTGCATATAAACTTTAAAAGAGGATAAATCGTCATAAGCTGTAACTGGCAGGGCAGGCTTGGTCGAAGCATGAATTTTACAAACAAGGCCCGCATTTACCAGCCAGTTTAGTGCGTTCTCATACTCTCTGGCACGAGCGCCAATTTTTATGGTCTGATAAAGAAATTTTTTGTTCTCCTTTGCCAATTGCGATGGCAGCGACGACCATATATGAAATATTTTTTGTATGCTCCTGTTTTCAACATGTTTTGAAAAATCAAGACGATAAGCGTCCAGAATATTTTGCAACACCGCTTGTGTCATGCCAATATCACGTAGATCAAGAAGTGCAATGACGGCTTCCGGCATTCCACCTGATATAAAATACATTTTAAGTTTGTCTTTTAAAGGGACAAAAAAAATGTCGGGTATCGCCTCAAATTTCTCAAGTTGATCTAAATAATTAAGCAATGCAGGATCGGCAATTGCAAGAAATTCTGTGAAGGAGAGGGAATACATATTCAGAAAGTCAACTTTGCCCACCGGAAATGATGCACCTCTGGCCATGGTCACTCCAAGCAAAGAACCTGCGCAGGCAATTTTGTATTCGGGTGCTTCTTCCGCAAAATACTTCAGGGAATTCAGCGCTTCAGTACATTCTTGTATCTCATCAAAAATAATCAGTGTATTTTGAGGATCAATGGGCTTGGCATTTACCAATGTGAGGTTATTGATGATCTCACGAGGAATTTTGGAGTTGGTAAAAAACTGCCTTAATGAAGACTGCTTTTCAAAATTGAAATAAGCTACATTTTCAAACGATGTTTGACCAAACTTTTTCAGTACCCATGTTTTTCCCACCTGCCTTGCACCTTGCAGGATAAGTGGTTTGCTGTTTGGATTCTGTTTCCATGCAGTCAATTGGGTTAAAATATTTCGATTTATCTGCATATATCACAGTTTAAGTATCAATATTGTGATTTAAATCACGTAAATGGTATTTATTATTGGCGAAATTAATAAATATATAAGATATGAAAAAAGATTTTCTATTTTTATGCCTTATAGTTCGCATCATTTTAAGGATTCGATCCAAAACCGGCATCCATTAAATTGAGAAGGATTATGGCCTGGAGTAAATGAGAATAAAATGTTCAATCCTAAATTGCACCAATCAGAGATGGGAAGCAACAAATTTCAATACAACCTGACCGGGGTCGTCCGTATTTTGCCATTGGTGGCCTTATTGGGTTCCTCAGGAAGTGCCTGGGCGACCGAAAAGATTCGTGCTGTTAAACCTAATATTGTGATTATCATGGCTGACGATATGGGTTATTCCGATATCGGATGTTATGGCAGCGAGATCGCAACACCAAATATCGACCGACTGGCAGCCAATGGGTTGCGGTTCCGGAATTTTTACAATAATGCCAAATGCTGCCCGTCCAGGGCTTCATTGCTGACAGGACTTTATAATCATGAAGCCGGCATGGGAAATATGGTGTCAAATGATGATGCGCCAATAAAGCCGGGTCCGTACCAGGGATTCTTAAATGAAAACTGTATGACCATCGCTGAGGTACTCCGCACAGGCGGATATTCTACTTATATGTCAGGCAAATGGCATTTGGGCGAACGTCATGAACACTGGCCAATGCAGCGTGGTTTTGACAAATACTTCGGTTTGATTAGTGGTGCAAGCAGCTATTTTGAAATTATTAAAGAACCCAGACTTCGAAAAATGGCTGGTGGAAATGAGTCTTGGACACCACCACCCAAAGGGTTTTACCTCACCGATGCCATCTCCGATTCGGCTGTGGGTTTTATCAATTCGCATGCTGAGTCAGCAAAAGCAAAACCTTTCTTCCTGTATGTCGCCTACACATCGCCTCACTGGCCGCTTCATGCACTCGACGAGGATATTAAAAAATATGAAGGGAAATATGCAATCGGCTGGGACTCATTGCGAAGCATTCGTTATAACAAAATGCTCACCTTAGGAATCATAACCGACAATTATAAATTGAGCCCCCGTACCGAAGGAATTCCATCATGGACAGACGCTGAAGATAAGGAGTCTTGGATCAGAAGGATGCAGGTTTATGCCGCGATGATCGACCGGATGGACCAGGGAATTGGCCGGGTGATCAGCACATTGGAAAGACTGAAAGTGCTTGATAATACCCTGATCTTTTTTCTTGCTGACAATGGAGGATGCGCAGAAGTTGCTGCCACCAGAAATTTAGGCGGTCCGGGAATTCCCATCGGAGAGAAAGGGTCATACGACTCCTACCGCGAACCCTGGGCCAATGTGTCCAATACTCCCTACCGGCTTTATAAAAATTATTTGTACGAGGGGGGAATTCGCACACCGCTCATCATCCGCTGGCCTAAAGGGGTAAAAGGCAATGGCACTTTAACCGAACAGGTTGGCCATCTCACTGATATTATGCCGACCTGTATAGAGGCCGCAGGGGTAAAATATCCGGAGAACTATAAAAACAAACCATTGAGGTCGCTGCGTGGAAACAGCCTGATCCCTGTTTTCAAAGGAAATAAGGTTGAACGGAAAGCACCCGTCTTTTGGGAATATGCCGGCGGTAAAGCGATGCGGCAGAACGAGTGGAAAATGGTCAAAAAAAATGGAGGAGAATGGGAATTGTATGATCTCCACCACGATCCTACGGAGTTGAATAATCTGAGCGTTTCCCAATCTGGTATTTTGAAAAAAATGTCAGTCTCTTATCAAATTTGGGAAAATGAGGTTGGTGTCAGGACTGCTAAAGAAAAATCAGGTGAATAAAAAAAGATGTAAAAATCATTCTGATAATAATCTGCTCAAAGGTGAAAAATGAACATTATGCCAAGGAGGGGTCAGGATACCTTTTATCGTTATAGGTTTGGATATATACAAATTAATAGTTTAAATTTAATTAAAAACAAGATTGGACCCACTTCAGGATTCCTGATTAAATGTATTCCAATGCCTCCGGTTTAGTTTCGCTGATTTTCAATTCACCGGAGATTATTTATTTTCAAGTCTTTAAGACTTGCATTCAGTTAGCCCTGAAGGGGTTGTAATTTATAATTGACAAATAAAATGAAATTTAAACAGTCTCTAAATGAATACACCAAATAAGTATCTTTTACTGTTGATGTCTGCCCCATTGCTTGGATTTGGCAAAGCAGACAGGATTAAACAGAATAAGGGAGAAAATAAACTTCCAAATATTGTCTATATCTTAACCGATGACCTCGGATATGGCGATGTTTCGATTTATAATCCTCAGGGAAAGATAAACACTCCCAATCTTGATGGTCTGGCAAAACAGGGAATGCGATTTACGGATGCACATACCACTTCCGCGGTTTGTACTCCTTCGAGGTATTCAATTTTAACAGGAGTCTATCCGTGGCGCAGCCGGTTGCCCGTTGGGGTGCTGCATGGCTACAGCAGGACATTGATTGAAGAGGGTCAGCCCACGGTTGCCACACTGCTCAAATCACATTCTTATCACACTGGCGTGGTAGGGAAGTGGCACCTCGGATTGGACTGGGTCCCGAAGGATCAGTTCAAAGATTCTGTGCAACAGAAGATTAAACAGGATAAAGTAAATAAAAGATCTTCCGATATGAATCCTGATCAGATCGATTTTTCCAGTCCACCCATTCACGGACCCAGAACTCAAGGGTTCGATTATTCCTATATCCTGCCTGCTTCGTTGGACATGCCCCCCTATTGTTACCTTGAAAATGATGTGTTGACGGAACAACCTGGTGGCTACACTCCTGGAAATAAACTGGATTCTGGCTATACCGGTCCTTTCTGGAGAGCCGGATTAATGGCTCCTTCCTTTGATTTCAATAATGTGCTTCCCAATTTTACCAATAAAGCGATTGATTTTATCAAAAATCAATCGACAGCCTCGCATCCTTTTTTCCTCTACTTCGCTATGCCTGCTCCCCATACTCCCTGGTTGCCCACCCCTGATTTTGCAGGTCATTCGAAAGTTGGAGACTATGGTGATTATGTTCAGATGGTGGATGATGCCGTCGGAAAAGTGCTGCATTCCCTTGACAGCCTTGGCCTTTCTGGAAATACTATGGTGGTTTTTACAAGTGACAATGGTCCCTACTGGCGTGAAAATTTTGTTCAAAAATATGACCATCATGCCGCCGGTGAATTCAGGGGAATGAAAGGGGATGCCTTCGAAGGGGGGCACCGCGTCCCATTGATCGTGCGATATCCTGGAAAAGTGAAACCCGGCGCCATTAGCACCGCTACCACCACACTTGCCAACCTGATGGCTACCTGTGTGGATCTGGTTGGCGAACGTTCTGCTCAGTTTAAAACGGGTGATAGTTTTTCCATTCTCCCACAACTGACAGGGAGTGAATTGGATGTGGCTGGACAGAAGGCTGTTGTGCATATTTCATCCAAGGGCGTTTTTGCGATCCGGAAGGGTTCCTGGAAACTCATCATGGGATTGGGATCTGGAGGCTTTACCGTTCCTGTGGAAATAAAACCTCAAGCGGGTGAAGCGACCGGACAACTTTATAACCTGACAACCGACATTCATGAGGACAACAATCTCTATCAACAGTATCCCGAAAAGGTGAAGGAGCTGTCAGCATTACTAGAAATAATCAAGAATCAAAAAACAAAATGAAATATTTAAACTTGTTTTCCGGTGTTCTGTTTTTGTTGATTCCGGTTTCAGGACTTAAGGCTCAAAAAACCGCTAAGCCTGTCGAATTGGTTTATCCACAGCTCGACAGCGAAAATTCGCGGTGGATTTTCTTCTCATCGGCCTGCCGTCCATTTGGAATGGTAAACCTGAGTCCTGATAACAATGCTGATGGCGACTGGGGTTCGGGTTACCGGTATGAAAGAGATTCCGTTAAATTTTTTAGTCATATCCATGGATGGCAGCTGTCGGGCGTTCCTGTGATGCCCGTTAATGGCACGTTCAAAGGTCATTTGGGATCAAAGAATTACGGCTCCAAATATTCGCATGACAAGGAGGTAGTGAAGCCGGGCTATCACTCCGTTTTGCTCGAAAGTTACGGGATTCAGGCTGAACTAACCTCCACCACCAGGGTAGGCTTCCACCGGTATCATTTCCCCGCCGCAAAAGAGAGTGATATTTTGCTTGATCTTGGAACGTTTTTAGGTCCTTCCGGAACAGTGAAGGGGTATGCCAAAATGTTGAACGATAAGGAGATTCAGGGATATGCCCTGATGGATAAGACGACACGCCGCCCCAAGCAGATGGTTGTGTACTATTCAATTCAGTTTGATACCCCCTTCGAAAATATGGCTGCATGGAAAGATGGTCAGCTCACAGGTGTTGTCAATGAATTCGAAGGGAGTAATGGAGGCGTTTACCTGAAATTCGACACCTCCAACGGGAAAGTGGTTCAGATGAAGGTTGGAATTTCTTATGTCGATGCCGACCAGGCTCGTCTTAACATTCAGGCTGAATTGCCCCACTGGAATTTTGATCAGATTGTCAGGGAATCTTCTGACGAATGGAACCGCGAGCTCAGCAAAATTGAGATTGAAGGGGGTACGCTTGTTCAGCAGCGGCGGTTTTATACCGACTTGTGGCATTCGCTGCTCGGACGGAGAACAATCAGCGACGCGAACGGTAAATACTGCGACATGACTGGTCCGGAAAGAAGAATCAGGCAGATTCCGTTGGATAAGAACAGTAAGCCGATGTTCGAACATCATAATTCAGACTCTTTCTGGGGGGCACAATGGACCATTACCACCCTTTGGGATCTGGTCTATCCCAAAATAGCCAGCGACTTTGTCAACTCAATGCTGATGATGTACGACGACGGAGGACTCATACCAAGAGGTCCTGCCGGTGGCAATTATACGGCGGTGATGACAGGTGCCTCGTCTACTCCTTTTATTGTAGGTGCTTATATGAAAGGGATCCGCACCTTCGACAGCGCCAAGGCTTACGAAGGGATGAAGAAAAATCACATGCCGGGTGGTATGATGGGAAAGGCTGGCTACGAGCATACTACTGCCAATGGCGGTGGAATTGAATATTACATCGAAAGGGGTTACGTCCCTTATCCTTTGACCAAAAGATGGGGAATTCACCAGGACGGGGCAGCCCAGACCCTTGAGTATGCTTCACAGGACTGGTGTCTGGCACAAATGGCACAATCGCTTGGCAAACAGGATGATTACGCCTATTTTATGAAACGATCCGCCAACTGGAAAAATCTCTACGATCCTGAATCAGGATGGATACGCCCTAAAAATCTGGAAGGCAAATGGAAGGAACCTTTTGATCCGTACCAGTACGAAAGTGGTTTTGTTGAAGGGAATGCGGCGCAGGGAACCTGGTTTGTTCCCCACGACCTGCCGGGATTGGCGACGATGATGGGTGGAAAGGATAAAATGGCAGCCCGACTGGAGAAAAGTTTTAAAGCTGCTGCCAAACTCGATTTCACTTCCGGAAAGGCACATTCAAAAGAGTTGCAGGAGGAATATCGTCGTATTCCGATCAATTATGGCAATCAGCCCTCAATAGAAACGGCGTTTGTTTTTAACCATATCGGGTATCCATGGCTCACACAATACTGGTCGCGCAAGGTGGTAGAACAAGCCTTCAGTGCACTTTCTACCGATATGGGATACAACGGTGACGAAGATCAGGGACTGATGGGCTCGCTTTCTGTCCTGATGAAAATCGGATTATTTGAGATGAATTCCGGTGCGGAGCAAAGACCTGTTGTTGAATTGGGCAGTCCCATCTTCGATAAAATAACCATTCATCTCGATCCGGCTTACTACAAAGGTAAAAGTCTCGTCATTGAAGTGAAGAACAATAAGCCTGAAAATTATTACATCCAATCGGCAAAACTAAACGGAAAACCACTGTTTCAGCAATGGATCTTCCACGATGTGCTCACAAAAGGTGGCAAATTGGTACTCGAAATGGGACCATCACCCAATCAAAAATGGGGTAGTACAAAATAATTGACAATTACTTAGAATGTTTATAATACACAAACCGAAGAGGATGAAAGCCGGATTGTTGATTTTGACGATCCTTCTGATCATTGGATGCAGGCAAAAGGACAGAAATTTGATAACAACCTATGGTGCAATTGCTGATGGAAAAACGAATAATGCCGTTTCGATTCAGTATGTGATCGATCAGGTTTCTGCTGACGGGGGGGGGCAGGTTATTGTTCCTCCCGGTAACTTTATGACCTGCACAATTTTCTTAAAGTCAGGGGTTGACTTGCATCTGGAAGCGGGTGCCTGCCTGATGGGTCCTTCCA
>CAYHDA010000193.1:0-8220 GCA_964355145.1 uncultured Mariniphaga sp. | reverse complement strand
GTGCGATATCGATATGGTGACCTGCCCAGTCGGTCAGCTGGCCTCCGGAATAATCAAGAATCCAGCGCCAGTTCCAATGACTGATTCCGCGGAATGGAACTTTAGGTGCAGGACCGAGCCACATTTCCCAGTTAAGTTCTGCGGGAACTTCCATAACAGGAGGTGTTCCTACTCCTCTGCCACCATCGGGTAATCCAACTTCAACCCGAATAATTTTTCCTATTCTTCCGTTGACAACCAGTTCGACAGCTTTTCTGAAATTGACTCCTGATCTCTGCCAGCTTCCGGTTTGCCATACAATGTTGTTTTTCTTTACTGCACTTACAATTGCCCTGCCATCATAAATCGTTCTGGCCAGCGGTTTTTCGCCGTAAATATCCAGTTTCTTATTGGCTGCAGCTGAATAAATCAGACCATGCCAATGATCCGGTAAAGCAATAGATACCGCATCCAGTTTTTCTTTTTCCAAAAATTCCCGATAATCGCCATAAGTACGGCAATCAGTATTTTTGTTGGTTTCGTCAACCAGCTTTTTGGCATTGTCGGCGTGTTTGGAGTCTACATCGCAAACGGCTACAAATTGCACCTCTTTAACACGTTCCAGAAATGTCCGCATATTGCCGGTTCCTTGCGAGCCAACCCCGATTGCTCCCATTACAATACGGTCACTTGGGGGAAGTTTACCTCCCATCCCCATCGCAGTTGAGGGAATAATCTGCGGCAGGATCATCGCGCCTGTTGCTACGGCGGCCGATCGTTTCAGAAAATCTCTTCTTGTAGATTTGTCAATCATTCTCTTTGGTTTTTAATTGTGTGTTTAAATATGTACTCTATTATTTTTTATCATATTCTTTTCTCCCCTCAGCCCTTGCTTTCATAAACAGGTTCTCCTCATTTTGCTGACGGGCATATTCAGCCAACCGTTCCTGATCTTTTTTGCATGGGGTAAAACCTTCAATAACTGATCCGTTCGGTTTAATTTTCAGTCTTTCACCACCCAGCCGGATCAGGGCCACGGCCTCATCGAATTTTAGGGTATCTCCCCTGATTTTGTCGAGACAAGGGCTTAACTCAGCTCTTTCAAAGGTGATCTGAGGTCCTGCTGTCCGGTTGAAACCATTGATTTTCTCAAAATCTGTTCCGGTAAGCTCCTTTAACCGTTTCATCTGCTGATCGTCCAACGGGCATCTGCCTGCCATATTATCGGGATAGGCAGACTCATAGGTCGGATAATACACAGCGTTGATGTCCATCCAGGTATAGAGTACCCGTTTTTCATCATCGCTTAATTTGACATCTTTGTGGTTATTATCAATAGTTTTTGTAAGAAGGCTGGAGTGAGATCCCCAGGTATAGGGTTGCTGCATTTCGGCCGGTCCGGCACCTATGACCGTTATTTTTTTCTTCACAAATAAATCTACATATGAGGCGTTAAAATAGGGATTATTGTCGCCGGCAAGTACGAGTTTTGAACGCTCCTTTTGGTCGAAATCGTGACATGAAACACAATGTTTGTCAAAGATCGGCTGGACAATTTTAGTATAGGAGAAAGGTTCCGGGCTTTTACCCATCCACCCATTCATCGGGGTGGGTTTTCTGCGCATCGCCAAAGCCATTTTTCCCGTTGGCGGGGGAACATTGATCCGGTCTTCGTGGCAACCAATGCAGCCATTTACCTCACCTGATTGGATCATGGTACCGCTTCTCATCGATTGTATCATCTTTTTATCCTGATCCAATAGTTGAAAATAGACAAATTTATTTGAAGGCACTTCAAAAAAGGCAGAACCATCGGTCTCAACAGGAACTTCGCCGAGGATCATCTTGTTCTCGAAATTAGTCCAGTTCATTCCAGGGGCTTGTTGTCCCTGACCATTCCATGCCTTGGATGACCAGTTGAGCTTAGGGGGGGATTCAATAACCCGCAGGTATTTTACGGAGCCTTGTTCCACACCTTTCATGTGTGTTCCCTCATAAACATTTTGGACATAAAATTGCCCGGTTTGATTTTTGTAATTACGAAGTTCAGTAATTACAGGGGGTTTGAATCGTGCAGTAAGCGGCTGCGCATCGAAGATGCTTTTTTCGCCTTCCAGAATCAATGTTTCATTCCCTTTGTCGTCAACGAGAAAAAGCCCCATTTTCTCTTTAATCTTTTTATCTGTACCCTCCAATGACCGGGAGACCAAAATCTGTTTCTCATTCAAGGGGAATGGATCTTCATAACGCAAAGTCAGTTTTTTCATATTGTCAAACGCGCTATTCCTGTAATCGCCCTTATTAACAAGATCTATTGCATTTGAAGGCCAAATACGAACAACCGATTCAGCTCCGTCAACTCCTTTGCGCCTGTCTATAATAGCAAGGGCACCCCATGGAAGATCGTGACAAGATCCGAAAATGCATGCGATCAAAGTACTTCCGGGGATTGCTCTGCCATCGATAACGCCTCCGGGAGATGACATATTATTCCCATAATAAACGGAATGTTTGGTCCCGTCGGGATTGACAGTCCAAAGAGCCTGGGCATCTCCAAAATTACGGTCGACGTATTCCCACCGGTCATATAAAATACGGCCGTCGTTGAGCAGCACTGAATGACCCTCAAAAAGGGTGCTCTTCCCAATCTGGGTAATGTTGGCTCCGTCACCTTCCATGCGGTACAGGTTGCACATAATGTGACGGTTGCACATGCAGTATTTAGGTTCACGGGAACTGCTGAAAACAATAGTGCCATCTGGAAGCCAGAGCGGGTCTATATCCGAAATATTCCGTGCAAAAGTCAGCTGCCTGAGATCTGAACCATCGGTATTGATTTCGTAAATGTGGTAAAAATCGTCTTTGTCTTTTCTCATCGAAAACACGATTTTTTTTCCGTCAAACGAAATTTCAGGATCGCGTATGATTCCCTCTTTTGACTCGAGAAGAATGCGGGAGCGCTTTGTAGTCAGATCAAAAGCCTTAAGTGCAGCGTTTCCAACAAAACTTTTTTCGCTGATCTCCCCTTTTTGGAACATCGTCTCTGTATTGTGGTGATCTGCTGCATATTGAAGTCGTTCAATATAAACAATTTCTGAAATATCTTGGGAAAGATATTTCAGATTTGTCGTCTCCTGCCCGTTTAAACTAAAAACAAACAGGATAAAGATAGTGATCGCAATACACGTTTTATAAGGCTTCTTTAGTTTCATAAATAATTATTTTACAGCGAAATGATAAATTTCATAAAGCTAAAAATAAACTTTTATTTAGATGATGGTTGATGTATTTGTTTTAATTTTTTTGCCGGAATTTTAATCACCTTGCGATCATAGGTAAGCAAACCGTTTACTTCACCCTGAACATCTGTTGTCTGAGTGTACACAGCGCCGCTTATACCGACCTCTTTTTGTTGTCTGATGATTTCATTAAATTTTATCCGGTATGCCTCCTCCAGTTTTTGAGGATCATCGTACTGTTGATAACCCCACCCGCCGGCATTCACATTCCAGGTATGATCTTTTACCGAATATCCTATTCCCCCGTATTCTCCGACTACAATGGCCCGGTGATCCATATTTTGCGGAGCGGCAGGAATGGCATCGTAGGTATGAATATCATAAAAATCGCCATAATCGAGCAGCGCCCATCCGCTGACAGAATTTACCAGACGGCTCTTATCCAGACCGCGTACAAAATCAGTAAGGCGTCCGGTGTTGTACTGACCCCAGCCTTCGTTGAAATTAACCCAGCAGATAATGCTTGGATGGTTATAAAGCATGGCGATAATATTGCGGTATTCCAGCTCGAATTGTCCCGCTGCAGCTGATTTTTTGATCAGATCGGTTGTTGCACCCGGACCGGTAAACTGACCACATCGGGTACCTTTAGGACAACTTGCTGCGGAAGGCATATCTTGCCAGATCAATAGTCCAAGCTTATCTGCATTGTAATAATATCGGTCGGGTTCAACCTTTACGTGTTTGCGCAGCATGTTAAAGCCGGCCTCTTTCAAAAAAATCATATCAAACAACATGGCATCTTCCGATGGAGCAGTATATAATCCATCAGGCCACCATCCCTGGTCCAGCACGCCATTTTGAAAATATTGTTTGTTATTCAGATAAACTACTGGTTGATTATTTTTCCAGGGTCCCAGGGAAATTTTTCGCATTCCGAAATAGCTGTTGACAATGTCAAGTGGTTTGCCAATAATTTTAGGTGTTGCGGGAATCATCTCCTTTTGTTTAGCTGTATCTTTTTCATCCTTTACAGGCCATTCAAGTTTACAAATCTCAGCTTTGAGATCATAAAGGAATGGAGCTTCCGGAGACCATAGTTGTTGCGATGGTATCTTCAGCACGATATCTTTGTTGAGAGGAGATATTTCTGACAAAATAGTTTTTCCTTTAGCGGTGACAGTAAGTCTCACCCCAAAATCCTGCCCCCACATCACCTTATCGGTAAAAACCTGAACAGCAATCTCACTTTTGTCGATATCTGGTGTGATTGTTATCTCTTCGACAGACAAATCCGGACTGACGGGTTCAAGCCAGACTGTCTGCCAGATGCCTGAAACCGGCATGTACCAGATTCCACCCCATTTAAACCGTTGTTTTCCTACCGGGATATCTTCCCAGTTCGTCGGGTCAGAAGCACAAATAACCAGCTCATTATCACCCGGTTTTAAATATTCTGTAATATCAAGCGAGAATCGGTCAAACCCCCCTTTGTGGGAGCCGGCGATTGATTGATTGATGTAAACATAAGCCTCATAATCGATTGCTCCAAAGTTCAATATGATTTTCTTGCCCGCCCACTGCTCCGGGATGGAGATCTTCCTTTTATACCATACTTTATCAGCGGCTGTCATCGTTTTTCCTACTCCCGACAGTGCGGATTCGACGCAAAACGGTACGAGTATTTCTCCTTGCCAGATGGTCGGTTGCGGATCCCTTTTCGGCAGAATGGCATATTCCCATAACCCGTTCAGATTCAGCCATTCCTCTCGTGCCAGCTGGGGACGGGGATATTCTTTCAGAACATTTTCCGGAGTAAGGGCCTCACCCCATTTCGTCATAATACGGTCACCTGCCGGCTTCCATGCATAGGATGTATTGACAGTTATCACTGCAAATACAATTAATAACAGTTTGTTTAGTCTCATTTCCCTGAGTTATATTCGTTCCATTGTTTACGCCAAAGCGCTATTTTATTATCTACATCCTGCTGGCTGCCACCTTCACGCAAATGGGTTAATCCCACTTTTTTTGATGTTTTTTCGAAACGTTCCAGCTCTGTTCCATATTCCTTACCGGTAAATTCCGGACCTCGCATTAGCCTGACATAAGAGACTGGTAATCGGTCGCGCTGTACCCGTTCAAGAATTTTCTGATCACCTGCCAACTCCTCCGCTTTATTATAAAGCGAAGTTGAGCTTAGGATAAACTCCCTTGATAAAAACGGATGATCCATGTCGTAACGTATTGGTTTGGTAAAATTGTGTGCCATCATCCACTTTCCTGTTAATTCAAGGCTGTAAGTTTCTTTTTGTTTTTGAAGAAGCCGGTTATATTCTGCAATAGGAGGAGCAGCTTTTCCGAAATATCCATAGATGAAATCATCCATCAAGTCGTAAAGATTCAGCGATGGGTTCCAGAGTAACTTGGCAGCGACCCATGACCGAAGCCAATCACGCTCTGAACCAGCGGTCTGGTAGTTTGCCTGAAGCATCACCCCCTCAGAATTGTGTTCTACATAAAACCGGATGTTCTCAGCCATCACATCCATGTTAGGCATTGGTGCCAGATAGTGGCTGAAATTAACGTTATAATCCCAAATGAAAAGTTGTTTGCAAACCACTGACCAATCCTTGACCAAAGTGCCTATTTCGCAAATTTCAGATGGTTCAAAAGGTCGTCTCCATGCTCCTGTCTTGTCGCTGCAAAGCATGATGGATATATTTTTCCGGGGGCGCATTGTCTTCGGGATTTTTCCGGTTTCACCGTAAGCAAGGGTGGAGATCAAAACATTCGGAAAATCTTTCTCAATATCTTGTGCAACTGCGTTTACCAAAACCATCAGCGATGCCATCTTTGTGCCCTCTGCATCATCAAGCGATTTGCATTTGTCGCAAAGGCATGTTCCTCCTCCATCATTTTTGGATATGCTGATCAGTTCTGTATGGGGATTGTCTTTTAATATCTTACGAACTTTTTCTTTCACCAGCCGGATAACATCGGGATTAGTAGTACAAAGCTGATGCGTATTCCGATTTCCCTTATCGTCCATCATGTAGTATTCGGGATGCGATTCAAAATAATCTTTTTCAGGAAATAGTCCGCCGAAAGTATGGACGAACATGCCATCATAATCAACTGTACCGCCCCATTCTTCGGGAACTTTTGCTGAGGGGGCATTGGTCCGGTTACGCAACGACCAGGTAGCATCAAAAGCAACGGCCCAAAAAGGATCTCTGCTTTTCAACGCAGGTTTGAAGGTTCGCAGAACGGGGACAAACTTTAGTGTTTTGTTATTGGGAATTACAATAGCTTCATTGGAATACCACCGGCAGCCCAGATCCTCCTCGAGCAAAGCATATACTGCATTAATGATGCCTCGTGTACGGCCACCCCAAAGAAATAAATGGTCTTCTTTTTGATCAATGCCATAACCTTCGTCCTGGAGATCTTCTGCCATAGCTGCGAGACCACTTTTTTTAAGCAGCTGCGTCTTACCAATGCTTACAAGCCGGGAATAATCTTTCAGTTCGCGCGATTCCTTTACAATGGTCAGTTTTGTTCCGGTCATTTGGAGGAGCCATGTTTGTAATTCGTCTGCCGCTTTTTGATCCTGTGTGGTAGGTTTTTGGCTGAGGAGTATGCGATAATCGCTTTTCCCTCCGGTAACCATTGTCAGTTCTAAACCCGGTTTTCCCACAGGAGCAAGCGAATTTACCCACTTGTCGCGATTGTTTTGAACGTCAGGTTTTTTATTATCTGTTCCATGGGCAGCCTGAATGGTAATAGCCACAATGATAGCGAGATGAAACAGAAATCGGAAGTAATTTTCTTTAATTGACATGATTTTTTAAATTAAGAGAATTTTTAAAATTGATTTAAAAAAAACTGAGTGATTATGTAGGGTTTAATTAATTTGTTCCAGACGTGCCAAAGCGTAATCTGCTGACTCTTTTAGCTCCGGATTCTTTGCAAGTTCCTTGATGACCGGAATACATAATTCGGAACCCATCCAGCTGATTTCGTGAAGCAGTAATTTCTTCGCTTCATTTGTTGCAGCTTTATCTTCCAGCATCTTAATCATCATAATTTCAAATTCTCGGAGTTTATACAGCGTTTTTCCTTCGGCCCGGATTCGATTTTGCAGATTCACGAAATACTTTGTGCTTTTGGTCAGATCGTAAGCCGGAATCTTTGCAAGATCATCTTCTATTGTTATTTCCTGGAAGTTTGTTCTTAAGGATACACTGACAGCAGTTGGAAAATCATAAGAAACTTTCTGTGTTACTTTTCCTGAAGCGGCCCATTCGGCACCACGCTGAAAAGTAACAATAAAACCGGCGCATTCCATAGCGGGACCGCCGCCCTGATCGGCATGACCCAGCACGGTATGGAAAACTCTCCCTTTGCCATATCTGGTTGTCATCAAAACCGGCTCGTTGCGCCCAGTGCCACCCAGACTGGTATCGGCATAAGCAGTCGCCAGAATCTCCATATTTTTGGCGGGTCCCCGAAGTTTACTGTATAGTTCATCTTTCCCATGGAACCAAATGACAGGAAGCCCTTTGGTGACAGGATGTTCCATATTGCGGATTTTTACAGCAAATTCATGTCTTTGTCCATGCGATCCACCTTTCCCTGATGTTGTATCGATGACCAGCTTCTCATTTCGTTTATTGCCGGCGAATGAATAATAGTAATAAGGGCCATCTTTTTCCGTACGGCCCCATCCCAATCCGATCAGCTCATTGTACTCCTTCCATTCAGGGAAAGAGTTATCGGCGGCATGATAAATTACTACACCACCACCATCATTTACATACTTAATAAAGGCTGTTTTGGTTTTCTCCGGCCATGAATCTCCGCTATAATCAAGAACGACTAATTCATATTTTGAAAAATCGGGATTAAAAGTATTCATATCACCACCTTTCTCCGGAGTTTTGATAACTTCGACAGTGAATATACCCGTTTGTTCAAGCAATTGCTTTAAGATCGGGGA
>CAYHDA010000192.1:0-8229 GCA_964355145.1 uncultured Mariniphaga sp. | reverse complement strand
ACACCTGTTTCCATCGCCACATCTAAAAACCTGGCCTTTGTAGGGAACAAATTTTCGAACGATATCTCGGTAGTTGATTTAAACCTTAAAAAAGAGATCAAACGGATTCCCGTTGTGCGGGTGCCTGTTGATATTTGCCTCACCTTGGACGGGAATTTCTTGTTGGTAGCCAACGCCTTGCCATTAATGGCCGGCACAGAAAACCATATCGCTTCAAAGATCAGTGTAATCAACACAAAGACTCTCGAAAAAATAAAGGATATTCTTTTGCCTAACGGATCAACCGGACTAAAAGGGATCTGCGTCTCACCCGACGGTCTGTTTGCCTATTGCACCCATATTTTAGCAAGATACCAGTACCCAACTACCCAGATTGAAAAGGGCTGGATGAATGCCAATGCGGTTTCGATTATTGATCTGCAAAAAATGGAGGTTTATAATACTGTCTTATTGGATGACCTTAATGCCGGAGCGGCTAATCCATGGGCAGTTGAGTGTTCCAAAGACGGCAATCAATTAATTGTCTCGTTGGCCGGTACAGATGAAATTTGCATCATTAACCGTGTAAAACTGCATCAGAGATTGTCAGAGATGGCCGGCGGTGAGAGTGTAAATTACGGCAGTGCCTCAAATATAAAGAACGATTACAGTCTTCTGTCTGATATAAAAAAGCGGGTAAAACTAAATGGGAAAGGCCCCCGTGGACTGGCGGTTGCCGATGATCTGATTTATATCTCAGAATATTTTACCGGGACAATCGACATGCTCTCACTCAATAATAGTGATTACCAGGTTAAATCCTGTTCTTTGGGAATCCAGCCCGGGCAAACCCTCGTAAGAAAAGGGGAGCAATATTTCAATGATGCGGATTTCTGTTTTCAGAAATGGCAAAGCTGCGTCAGTTGTCATCCGGATGTCAGGACGGATGGATTAAACTGGGATTTGTTAAATGATGGGATTGGGAATCCCAAGAATACCAAAAGCCTGGTTTATTCCCATTTTACCCCTCCCTCTATGATAACGGGAATCAGGCCCAACGCCGAAGCAGGGGTTAGGGCCGGATTAAAATACATTCAATTTGCACAACGACCGGAAGCTGATGCGCAGGCTATTGATTTCTATTTAAAGTCATTAAAGCAGACACCTTCTCCATTTCTTGAAAATGGCAGCCTTAGTAAATCAGCAGAACGCGGAAAACTCCTGTTTAAGTCGGCCGATTGTATGAACTGTCACAGCGGCCCCTACCTAACCGATTTGAATAAATACAGTGTAGGAACAAGCGATGGACTTGAGAAAGCGACTGAATTCGACACTCCCTCTTTAAATGAAATCTGGAGAAATGCCCCCTATCTGTACGATGGGAGGGCTTTAACCCTAAAAGAGGTATTAACAACATTTAACCTTCATGACCGGCATGGCCGGACAAGTCATTTATCCGGGCAGGAATTGAATGACCTGATTCAATATTTAAATTCTTTATAGTTACAATTAATTTAAATCCTGGTGATTAGTGAATGTTGAATATTGCGGTGCTCTGCACCTTAAGAATCGTACTCAATATAAATATTTCTACAAATATTTCGCAGCTCTGCTGCTTTCCTGTTTTACTAAGGTGCAGAGCACCGCGATATTTGTAGAAGATGAATCGTCCTAGACCAAAAGGTGCAAAGCACCGAAATATTTATTTAATAATTCTGTAATTATCAGAGATCATTTACAAATAATAATGAAAATCAAAAATGCGACAATAAATCTTTCCTATTACTTAATTCTTTATAAATACTCAATCAATGAAATCAAATTTTAAAACTGCCGTTTCCCAACTTCAGAGGCTTGTTCCAGTTACGGTCTTCTTCCTTATGGCCTTATCCGGTTTTGGCGCCATCATCCCCCGGCTGAAACATGGCGAAAACCTTAAACTTGCTGCCATCGGAACCAGCTTAACCGATAAAGGATCAGGCAATAAAGGATGGTTTGAACACACGGGTGAATGGCTTAACACACTGCCCTACAAGGGCAAAGCGACCTGGTCGAATCACGCAGTGGGCGGATCGGCCTCGAAGACCGGCAAGTCTGACCCGGGTTACCACCCTGGACGTTATGGACTACTCCAACTTAGTGATGTGCTGGCCAATGAAAATCCGGATGCCATATTTATCGAGTTTGCCATCAATGACGCCTTCTTACCCTATCATATTTCGAACCAGGCATCGGAAGAAAACCTGCAGACGATGATTGATCAGATCAATGAATGGGCCAAAAAGCAAAATCAGGGGAAAGGGAAAAAAGTCGATATCATAGTGCAGACTATGAACAACTGCATAAATGTCCATGCAACCAGCCGACCCAATTTGGAGCAATACTACGAAGGGTATAAGAAGGTTGTCAAGAAAAATCGCGGCGTGTTATTAATCGATAACTATGCCAACTGGATGAAACTTTATAATAGTCAAACGGATCACTCCACCTGGCATAGTTATGTACCAGACGGCATTCATCCGAATGCCGATGGCGATCGGGAGGTTCTTATCCGACAAGTTCAGGAAAAATTAAAAAATCAACATAAATAAATATCCAATACGACCCTAATTAAATATCAAATACAATCATAATGAAGTCAATTTTAAATCGGATTCTAACGTTTGTCGTTTTGCCGGCAATGATCCTGTATAGTTCCGGTATACATGCCCAGCCTTTGTGGCAGATCGGAAAAACAGATCATAGTGCTGCCGAATTCGCCTTAGCGAAAAATGAATATACCAGCTTCTTGCAAAGATTCGGCAGTCCTGACCACGCTTACTATATCGGTCTGTCGCAGACGGTCAACGATTGGCCCTGCGTGTTGCCCGGACGACTTGATCCATGGGCGGGAGGGAATCCTGACGGCAGCTGGGATCAGATGAACACTTTGCCCATCGGGTTTGTCCTTGAATCTCTTCCTCTTCAAGGTCAATGTGCGCTCTTGGTTGACCTCTGCGATGCCTCGGCCGATTATCCACCGGTGTTGCGGGTTACTGTCAACGATGCGATCTATGAAGTCACAATACCCAAAGGGGGTGGAGATGCCAGTCTGAGCGGTGATTACTCCAAAGCGAACGGATTTCATGCTCGTATCGATTTTCCTGCCTCGCTTTTACGAATTGGATACAACGAAATTGCACTTCGTTCCACAAGTGGCAGTTGGATATTATTTGACGCGTTGAGTCTCGAAACCCCAAATGGTGCAAAGCTTTCATCCGCAAGTAATACTGTGGTTCGCTCGGTCCGCGCATTGCCCTATGGCACAAGCCGGCGCAATAATGAAAAAGCGACCTTGAGGGTGGAGGTCTATCAACACGAAAAAACAGGAAAACTCTCTGTTGGAATAGGTAATAGTCCAACACACGAATGGGCACTGGAGCCGGGACTTCAGGTCTTGGAAATACCTGCGGCTGGGTCAGCGAAAAATAAAAACACCGCTGTTGTGCTGGGCTCCGAAGGCAGACTTTTGACGCGAACCACTCTGAACTTAATTGAAAATCAAAAGGTTACTCCTGCAGACTATGTTGATATCTTCAGGGGAACAGCACATTCGCGATGGATGATCGCACCGGGGCCCTGGATGCCTTTCGGAATGGTGAAAATCAGTCCCGATAATCAGAGTCAGGGATGGGTTGGCGGCTATGAATATACACACGAATACATCGACTGTTTCAGCCACCTCCACGAATGGACAATGGGCGGTTTGGGGATGATGCCGACGGCAGGCACTTTGCACACTCAACCTGGTCTCGATGGAACCGGCTACAGCTCAAGGATCGATAAATCAACCGAAAAAGGGGGAGTTGGCTTTTATGAAGTATTGCTTAAAACCAGCGGCATTAAAGCTGAACTGACAGCAACAACACGCGCGTCACTTCAGCGTTATACCTTTCCGGCAAATGAACAGGCAAGGGTGATGCTGGACTTCCTTTTACCCAATGAATATAGGATGAATGTCATCGGGGCAAAAGTCAGCCGCTCAGGACCTGAAGAGCTTGAAGGAACCATTCAAACCCATTTTCGTGACCTTTTCGGCGATGGCAATAATAGGTTTGACCTGCACTTTGTGATGCAGTTCAGTCGTTCTTTCGATACTTTAGGTGGTTGGCAGGGAGAGAAGATCCTTTCGAATGAGTCGGAACTTTCACTTGCCGATGACTGTGGCGCATTCGTTGAATTCAAAACAACCGCCGGTGAGCAAATACTTGTACGCACAGGAATTTCACTTGTCAGCAGAGACAATGCACGAAAGAATCTGCAACAGGAACTGGCCAAACCCTTTGGCTGGGATTTCGCAGCTGTAGTTCAAAATCAACGTAATACCTGGAATGAACTCCTGGGAAGGGTGGAGATTGAGTCCCCGGACGCACGCGAAAAATCACGGTTTTATTCAAATATGTATCGTGCTCTGGTTGGAAGAAATACCTTTAGTGATATCAACGGCGAATGGACTGACCCTGAGGAACATAAACAACAACTTAAAGATCCCGACGCGGTAATGCTGGGAGGAGATGCTTTCTGGACTACATTCTGGAACCTGAACCAGGTGATGAACCTCCTCACTCCTGAGTGGTCCTCTCGTTGGGTGAAATCTCAATTGGCCATGTATGATGCAAACGGCTGGCTGGCGAAAGGTCCTGCCGGATTGGAATATGTCAGCATCATGGTGGCAGAACACGAAATTGCCCTGCTTGTTGCCGCTTACCAGCACGGTATCAAAGGACTCGATAAAGATAAAATCCTTGAAGCCATTGTTAAAATGCAGACAACCATGCCGAAAAAGCAACCGGGTGGCGGATGGGCCGGGAATGAGAACCTCGGTAATTACCTGAAGCATGGATATGTAGCTACAGATGGAAAACAACCGGGGGACTGGAAAGGACCCTGGTGCTCAAATACCTATGAGTATGCCTACGATGATTGGTGTGTTGCCCAGATGGCACAAGCCATGGGGCGCAAGGATTTAACAGAAACCTTTATGAAGCGCTCACAAAACTGGCGTAACCAGTTCAATGAAAAAACCGGATTTGCCCATCCGCGCAAAGCGAACGGCGAATGGGTTACCCCCTTTGATGCATTTGACAGGCATAACTTCGTTGAGGGGAACGCCTGGCAATATACCTGGTTTGTACCGCAGGATGTGCCCGGTCTGGTGGAGGCAATGGGTCGGGACCGCTTCGTGGAACGGCTGAATGATGCCTTCGAAAAGTCGGCGCCTACACGTTTCAATGCTGCCGGTGACCGTTTCTGGATGTATCCGCTGAACCACGGGAATCAGCCTGCGATGCATGTGGGATGGCTCTTCAACTGGGCAGGAAAGCCGTGGCTAAGCCAGAAGTGGACAGGGGCAATTTTGAACTCCTATTATGGTCACAACCCTGCTGATGCCTATCTTGGAGACGAAGATCAGGGTCAGATGAGTGCCTGGTTTGTGATGTCATCAATGGGTTTGTTTCAGACCGATGGCGGTTGTCGTGTCGATCCGGTTTACGAAATCGGCAGTCCGCTGTACCCAAAAATTGTGCTGCACCTCTCAAAAGAACATTATGGAGGTAAGACCTTTACTATTTTAGCCAAAAATGCGTCCAAGACTAACCGATACATTCAGTCGGCAAAACTTAACGGTCAACCTCTGGACAAATGGTGGATTCTGCAGCGCGAAGTTATACGCGGCGGCACACTCGAACTTGAATTGGGACCACAACCGAATGAGAAATGGGCTGCCAATACCCAGCCACCTCTTCCGGCCACGTCTCCACAAGGGATCACCGGGAAATAAAAGAATCGTAGTCAGAAAATGATCAAATTATCTGTAATATGAAAATATCCGGAATCAGTGCAATTTTGGCAACATTTTTTCTGTTTTCCTTAGTACGAAGCAATGCAGCGGGGATAGATCGTCATGCTTTAGTAACGCGTCATAACATCGTTGTCAACAAGCCAGACAAAAAGGGTGCTTTGCAAGTTGGGAACGGTGAATTTGCGTTCAGTGTGGATGTTACCGGATTACAAACTTTCTATGGCAGCACCCTTTCCCAGTGGGGCTGGCATTCGTCACCTTTGCCACCAGGAGAGAAAATTGAAGAATATCGCTGGCAGGATTGGGATCATGCAGGACGCAAAGTCCCCTACATGACCGTTTCACCCAATCAAAAAGCACTTGAAGAATGGCTCTACTATAATCCTCACCGGCTTCCACTTGGCAGGCTAATGATGCTACTGACCAAATCGGATGGGAAGACTGCTAAGTTGGAAGATTTGACCGACATCCATCAGGAACTCAATTTATGGTCAGGGGTAATTACCAGCCACTTTAAATTGGATGGCCTGCCGGTTGATGTGATGACACTTGGTAATCCAAAAACCGATGCGGTATCGATCAAAATCGAATCGAGTCTGATGAGCACTGGACGACTTCAGATCGCCCTGGATTTTCCATATGTTGATGGAAGTGATTCTCCCGGAAATACCATCTGGAATACACCGGAAGCACACCAAACAGTAATGACACTTCGTGGAGCCAATCATGCAGATTTTGCCCGTACATTAGATACAACCTCTTATTCGGTTAGTCTAAGCTGGTCTTCCAAAGCCTCACTACAGGGCCCGGAAACGGGTAATCGTCACCATTACATCTTGAATTCCCAAAGCAAAGATCTTGAATTCACCTGCGAGTTCAACCAAAAAACAGCACCAAAAAAGTTACCAACCTTTGCCCACGTTAAAAAGGCGAGTGCCGTTTATTGGAGTCAATTCTGGCAACACGGAGGTGCAATCGACCTGTCAGGGAGCAAGGATCCTCGGTGGTTCGAACTAGAAAGACGCATTGTCCTTTCTCAGTATTTAATGGCAGTTAATGAAGCAGGCTCTCTCCCACCCCCGGAAAGCGGGCTAGTAAATAGTTCGGGATGGTCGGGTAAGTTTCATCTGGAAATGTACTGGTGGCACGCTGCCCATTATGCCTTGTGGGATCGATGGCCTTTATGGGATCGCAGCCTTGGATACCTAAAATCCATTGTGCCGCAAGCACATGCTATTGCCGAAAAACAGGGATATAAAGGGATCCGCTGGCCCAAAATGATCGGCCCCGAAGCCCGTGAATCTTCCAACAATATCAATCCGTTGCTAATATGGCAGCAGCCTCACCCGATCTTTTATGCCGAACTTGATTACCGCGCCCATCCTAACAAAAAAACGTTGGACAAGTGGCGGGAACTCGTTTTTAGCACAGCAGAATTCATGGCCGACTTTCCGGTCTGGAACGAAGCTAAAAAACGATATGAACTCTTGCCCCCAATAAAAACAGTACCTGAAAACACCGAGCCTGAAGACGTTATTAATCCAGCATTCGAGTTGTCCTATTGGCGTTTTGGCTTACGCACTGCTCAGCTCTGGCGCGAGCGGCTGAAACTTTCCCGCGATGAAAAGTGGGACAAAGTTTTAAACGGTTTATCACCGTTACCTACCAATGGCAATGTTTATGTTATGGAAGAGAGCCAGCCGGATACTTATGAAAAACACAATTATGGACACCCGTCATTAATTGGCACTTATGGCATGCTTCCAGGAGATGGCGTGGATCCTGATTTCGCAAAACGAACAGTGTTGAAAGTAGCACAAACCTGGAAATGGAATCAAACCTGGGGCTGGGATTTTCCCATGATGGCTATGAGCGCAGCTAAAGTTGGTGAACGCCAACTAGCCGTGGATATGTTACTTTACCCATCATATGGATTTCAATTTAATAACTGCGGCCTAGCCACGGGAGGACCATTTCCCTATTTCCCTTCAAATGGCGGATTGCTCTATGCGGTGGCATTGATGGCTGCCGGCTGGGATGGCGCACCCAATATTGCGAATCCTGGATTCCCACAAGATGGCTCATGGGTCGTAAAATGGGAAGGATTGAAGAGAGCTCCCTGATTGATATGGTCATAGCTCATAAAACACAAGAAAAATTATCACAAAACGTATATTCCTTATCCTGAATATCATTTACTTACTGACATAATATGAAATTTTTTACTGTTGCTGTTATTCTGATAATAAGTGTTTCCTTACATGCACAAGTTTCCAATACTATTGCCCCTCCCAAAAAGGTCCGGGCAAACAGCACTTATTGTAATCCGATTAATATTGAATACTGTTTCCGCCCTGGCGGCAAAACCGGTCGGGAGGCTGCTGACCCGCTGATCGTCCCTTTCAAAG
>CAYHDA010000191.1:0-8231 GCA_964355145.1 uncultured Mariniphaga sp. | reverse complement strand
ATTGATGTCCTTCGTTAAATTTCCCGCTCCTTGCATATTAAATGATACGCTTCATTCAGTTTTTGAAATTTTTCATTAGCAGCCTTCTGAACATCTTCCCCTAAATAACTAACTTTATCGGGGTGATATTTGATTGCCATTTTTCGATATGACTTCTTAATCTCTTCATTAGTAGCCATTTTATTTATTTCAAGTATATCGTAAGCCCAATCCGTTTTGGGGACAAACATAGCCTCAATCGAATTATAATCGGCTTCCGAAATGCCCATTGTTGCAGAAATATGCCTGATGAGTTTAAGTTCTTCCGGATGCACCAGTCCATCAGCAATTGCGATCCCAAACAAAAAATGAATGAGTTGCAAACGGGATGAATGATCTATATATTTTCGAATCTGGGCACAGACATCGGTAACGGGAATGTTTTGCTTGGTTAGATCTTTCAAAATAACCAGCGCCTGTTTTGCACCTTCAGCTCCAAAATTTTTGATTAGAAAATCTTTCACATAATCTAGTTCGGAACGCAGAATCTGACCATCAGCTTTTAGCACAGCACTTATCAGCACCAGCAAACTGAACATATAGTCGCCCTGAGTAATCTGTTGTTTCCCAATCGTTGTCTCACCCGGTTTTTGCAGAATAGTGTCTGCCTGGTCAAAAAACGATCCGAGTACGAATCCGGCCAGTGCCCCCAAAGGTCCGGCCAATGTAAATCCCAGACCTCCTCCAATCCATTTACCTAATTTTGCCATCTTGCCTGATCAATTTATCCAATTTAATAATTTCAGGTAACAATAATTTACAACCATTGTTTTCTAAAATATAATCCACTTTGTCAATTTTTTCAGAATCGGGTGTTTGATTTCTAATTCGTTGTTTTACTAGATTTTCCGAGATATGATCGCGTTGCATAACCCGCCTTGTCCGAACTGCTTCATCGGCCAAAATTAAGATATTCATATCGAAATCTGATGCATAACCACTTTCAAAAAGAACAGCCGCCTCGTATAATACATATGCAGAATCCTGGTAATTTTCAAACCATTTCATGAAGCATTGTCTTACAGCTGGATGAATAATGGCATTTACTGCTGCCAGAGCTTCATGATCATTGAATATAATTTCAGCCAGTTGCTTTCGATCGAGCATCCCGTCATGGGTATAGATTTCCGCACCAAATAAGTCAATAAGCAATTTTTTAATTGTTATGTCGTTATTTTGAAGATTTCGGGCTTCAGTATCTGCATGAAAAACAGGAACACCAAGCAATTTAAAAATTTCGCAGGCAGTTGTTTTTCCGCTTCCAATTCCTCCTGTTATACCGATTTTTTTCATTGATCCTAATCCTTACGTTCAATAATATAATCTACCTCCTTAGGGAAATAATCAACAGACAGAACAGATTCAGGAACAATATCGAGTATTACCGGAAGTTTTGACAATACCCCGGAATGAATTGAATAATCGCTGACTGCCCTGAAACTGCTATTGTTCAGCTTATTGAATTGACTCACACCAACCCTGCATGAAACTTTCACTTTTGCAGGGAAAGTTTTAATCATCAATGAATCTGGTTGTTTAAGTATAATAATCGGAATTTCAAATTTGGCCTCGGTACATTGTTCAACAGCAATTTGAACGGAGACTTTTTTTAATTCACTTTTAAGCTCAGGCAGAAACAATAAATCAGCATCCTGCTCAATGGTTTGGGACAGGTTTTTTAGCTCTAAAGGCAACGTGCTAATGTATTGCAGAGTATCCAAAATATATTCAGGACCCCGAACTAAAATTGACGCAGGCCTGGCAACCGGCTGTTTTAGGAAGATAAATTCTTTGGCAAAAGTAGCATTGACGACAGGATAAACTTTGACTAATTTTTCAATTGTATTACTGACATTGAAAGATATTGAATCCGGTCTGATACTGATAATCTCGATTTCGCTGCTGATCTGCTTGGCAAATTCAGCCTTGTGTTCATTGGTAGAGATGGTATATTTCGATAAGTATTTCCCTTCCAGGTAATTGTTTGTCAATTCATTAACGTCAATAATCACAGGCGAAAATGCCAGCTGGAGTTTATTTCGCAATAAAGTATATCCAAAAGCATCGACCGTCAGTTCAAGTTTTTCCGGCAATTTCCCTGACAGGTCTTTGTCCTTAGGCAGATTAACATACCTGACCGGAACAGATATATGATCGGTATAGTGTTTTTCGAGTGCATTAAGATACCACAGGAAAGAAGCCAGTGCAAGACACACCAAGAAAACAAAGGCCTTTCCGCTGCGAACAACATTCAATACGGTTTTGAAATACGGAACAACTCGTCGATCCATAGCCTGTTGAAATTTAATTAAATAAAAAGGCCGGTTACCCAGCCTTTCAGAATTCGATAAAACAAATTATCAATTATTTCTGCTCAGGCGCATCTGTCATATCTCTTAAAACAACGCTTTTGTCAACTTTAAGTTTTACAGAAGGTGCGACTTCAAGAATAATGATGTTATCTTTTATTTCTTCAATTTTACCATATATACCACCTGTTGTAACAATCTTATCACCTTTCTGAAGCGCTGCGCGGAATTTAACCATATCTTTCTGACGTTTCATTTGAGGCCGGATCATAAAAAAATAAAACACTACGATCATCAAGCCCATCATCAGCAACATATTCATTGGCGAGCCTCCTGTCTGAGGTGCTTGAGCAATAATAAATAAAATAGAACTCATTTTTGTGTATTTAAAAGGTTATTAAACTGTTTATTTTCAATATATGCACCAATCTGCAACTCTTTCTGTTCGCCCCCGGAAGTAATAATCGTTGCTCCCTTGACCAGATTGCCCCATTCGCCGACTGTATTAAGCACCAATTCTACCGATGATAACTCTCCCGGCAAAACAGGGTTTGAGCTGAAATGGGACTCAACACATCCGCAAGATTTCTCCACTTTTACTATACTTAAGGGAGATCCTCCTGCATTTCGAAACTGAAAGGAAAAAGATACGATTTCCCCCTCTTTTAGTGTACCAAAATTATGAATTTCCTTATCAAATACAATCTTTCCGGGAGTCTTTTTTTCTGAAACCGTATTTTGTTCAGTTCTCTTCTTCACCGGATTTCTTCTGTCAAAGCAGGATACGGCGATGAATATAAAGACTGCGATCATCATCGCATTACGAATTCTGTATTTCATGCTTCAAGCAATCCGCGACCGGATTTCACAATCTTGCCTTCTTCGCGGAAATCTTTGGTGATCCGGTCGAGGACTCCATTTATAAAAGTGCTGCTCCGGTTTGTGCTGTAATATTTCGCCAATTCAATGTATTCGTTAAGGGTAACCTTCACTGGTATAGAAGGAAATTCCATTAGCTCAGTAAGCGCCAGCTGCATTATCAGCACATCCATAATGGCAACCCGATCGACATCCCAGTTTTTGGTGTAGGTTTCGATGATCTGTCTGTTCTCCACGTTATTCATGATGGCTTTCCTGAATAATTTAGTGGTAAAATCCTGATCTTCTTCATCTTTATAGAGCGACATCAGGTATTCATTCCGGTCGTCTGCACTTTTAAATTTCTTAATCGTTTTAATAACCATGGAAATTGTAAAGTCAAGATCGTCGTTCCAGTAAATACTTTGCTCTTCGAGCTCATTAAGCATTATATCGCTATTAACCAATATATTACTAAAAAAATCCTCGCAGAACCTTCGGTCATTTTGAAAATCGTCTGTAGTTGAATTAATATAAATCGCGTAAAGATCAGACTCAATCATTGAATTAAAAATGCCACGGATAAGATCCGGATAAGCAGACCAGTTGAGTTTATTACGTGTAAGGTAGTCATTCAGGCTTTTGTCATCCTTCAACCTGTTAATCAGTCGGTTGTTAACAAATCTCAGATTAGGGTTAAGGTCGTCCTCAGTTGGAAGATTCTTATTTTTTCTCGATTCAATCCGCTCATTTGCAAAATCGCTCATTTCGACCAAAATAGCAAACAACAAATGATACAAATCATAGGTTTTTCTAATGCTGAAGTGAAGCTCAGATTCAGATTGAGTAATTGTTTTTTCGGGAGACGAAGTATGAGCGTATAATATTTGCAGTACTTTGGTGCGGATAATCCTTCGGCTAATCATGATGAATTCAGAACTGGTTTCTAATAAAATTTCAGATTACAAAAGTACAACAATTATATGAGTTGTTCAATTATTGCGATCAGTCTGATCCTGATCCGGTTCCGGACCTGAATCCGGCTCGTTAAAATCATCGGCGTCCTCATCATCATCTTCTTCTTTGCGATTTAACGGAGCCGAATTACGATAAAGAATTGCAAATCCCAATCCCGAAATACCTCCCCACAAATGTGATTCCCACGAAATATCAGGTTTAACCGGAAATATTCCCCAAAACATTCCGCCGTAAACCAGCGAAACAATCATAGCGATCGTTAGCAACCTAATATTAAAACTAATGATTCCACTCAAAAATAAAAATGCAGCAAGACCATATATAACTCCGCTAGCCCCAATATGCAGCGCATCACGCCCGCCCATCCAGACAAAAAAACCCGAAAACAAATAGATCAATATAAATATGGAATAGGAAGATTTCCTGTAAAAAAAGAATAAGGTAAATGTAAGGACAAACAGAGGTATCGTATTGGCTATCAGATGTTCCAGATTGGCGTGAATAAGGGGAGAAAAGAAAATTCCACGCAATCCGCTTATGGAGTGCGGAAGCACTCCCCAGGATGAAAAGTCAAGATTAAATTCTATCTCGTAAAGCTTTATCAGCCATAAAACAATTATGAAAGAGCAGGATACAAAAAGAGAATGCCGGACAATCCGTTTTTCCAGATTAAACTGTTCTTCAGTGTAATTCGCCGGATGATATCTAGAGAGCAATGGCATATTAACTAGCTCTTATTCATTCAGTAATTTGCGAAGCAATTTCGAAAAATTCAGTATATCTTCTTTCGTAGTATCGAAAGAGGTCATCCAGCGAACTTCTCCGCGATTTTCATCCCACATATAAAAAAAATATTCGTCCTGCAATTGAGGGATGATGGACTTGGGAACAAGGGCAAATACTCCATTGGCCTCTACCGGCTGGGTGATTTCAACTCCCTTTAATTTCCGGATTTCGGTTTCCAATATCTTTGCCATCTGATTGGAATGGGCTGCATTGGTTTTCCAAATCTCGTCATGCAGATATGGAACAAATTGGGCACCTACAAAGCGCATTTTCGAAAAAAGCTGAGCAGCCTGTTTCCGGTAATATTTGCTGTGTTCAGCCATTGCAGGATTAAAAATAAGTACAGCTTCGCCAATCATCATGCCATTTTTAGTTCCGCCAAAGGAAAGAATATCGACGCCGGCATCTTTTGTGAAGGTTTTAAATGGAAGGCCAAGAGAGACTGCAGCATTCGAAATTCTCGCTCCATCCATATGAAGGAACATCCCATGACTGTGAGCAAGATTCGCTAACGCCCTGATTTCTTCAACCTGGTAAACAGTGCCAAGTTCAGTTGCCTGTGTAATACTAATCAATCCGGGCTGCGAATGATGCTCAAAACCAAAGCCATGCAAATATTTTTCAATTTGTTCAGGAGTAATCTTTCCATTTTGTGTTGCCACGGGGATCATTTTGCATCCGGTGAATTTCTCTGGTGCACCACATTCATCTACCTGAATATGTGAAGTATCGGCACAAATCACAGAATGAAAAGAACGTGTAGCAGATTTGATTCCCAGTATGTTAGCCCCTGTGCCTGTCAATACAAAGAATACTTCAGTGTCGTCGCCAAACTCCTTTTTAAACAATCCAACGGCTTCGTCAGTCCACCTGTCATCACCATATCCTATTGAATGGCCTGCGTTTGCATTCACTATTGCTTTTAAAATTTCAGGATGAATTCCTGAATTATTATCGCTTGCAAAACCTCTTTCCTGATTCATTGTTTATCTGATTAAACCTTGTTATTTTGTTATAATATTTTCCCGTAAAAATATGTTTTGTTTTCGGCTTTTTTAGTATTTTTCATCCCTTGTTACGGGGTTTGTATTTCAATCCTCATTATTGTTTTAACGCCCTTTCGAAAGTTCCGGCAAATTAATTATTAAAAAAAGATTTTTTGATGTTAAAAAAAAATAAAACGGTAGTGAATATTTTCTGGATGCGGCGCGATTTGAGGCTGGAGGATAACACCGCTCTTTTTCATGCTTTAAAAACCCGGGAAAATGTATTGCCGTTATTTATTTTTAATCCGGATATTCTTGAGCAACTCGAAATACGACCCAATTTCAGGGTCAATTTTATATACAAAACGCTGGCAGGAATTAAGGAAGCTTTGGAGAAGATCGGATCAAGCATTTATATTGCGCACGGAAGGCCTCTGGATATTTTTAAAAAAATGGCGGAGGAGTTTCATATTTGCAGTGTTTATGCAAACCGTGATTATGAACCCTACTCGGTTTATCGCGATCTGCACGTTGAGAGATTTCTGAAAATCAATAAGATTGAATATCATTCCTATAAAGATCATGTCCTTTTTGAAAAAGATGAACTTGTAAAAGAAGATGGAAAACCATATACCGTTTTTACACCCTATAAGAATAAATTTCTTGAAAAGTTTAACAAGGAAATGGTTCGCCCTTTAAATACGACTCAATATTTTCATAATTTCATCAGAATCAAGCCTCTTCCGATGATGAGCATCGAAATGATTGGTTTTGAAACTTTCAATATCACTTTTCCTTCAATGCGGCTTCCTCAGGCTTTATTGGAAGGATATGCTGCAAACAGGGATTTTCCGGCAAGAGATGGCACCTCGAAACTAAGTGTTCATCTCCGGTTTGGAACCCTAAGTATCCGGAAAGTTACTGCTTTGGCTGTTTTGCACTCCGAGACTTTCTTGTCGGAGCTCATTTGGCGTAATTTCTACAGTCAGATTCTTTGGTATTTTCCGTATGTTACAACGCGGGCTTTCAAACCAATTTATGATAATATTCGCTGGGAAAATAACCTGGATCACTTCAATGCCTGGTGTCAGGGAAAAACCGGTTATCCGATGGTTGATGCAGGAATGCGGGAACTGAATCAGACCGGATTCATGCACAATCGGTTAAGGATGGTAACTGCAAGCTTTTTATGCAAGCATCTGTTGATTGACTGGCGGTGGGGAGAAGCTTATTTTGCCGGAAAATTAAACGATTACGATCTGGCTTCAAATAACGGCGGTTGGCAATGGGCATCCGGATCGGGTTGCGATGCAGCGCCCTATTTCAGAATCTTTAATCCTGAATTGCAGGCAAAAAAATTTGATCCTGATTTTGATTACATTAAAAAATGGATTCCCGAACTCGGCACAGAGGATTATCCAATCCCGATAATCGAACATCGTTTTGCCCGCGAAAGAGCTCTGAAAAGATATGCTCAGGGAATGAATTTTAATGAAGATTAATTATTCCGGACTGAATTCCAAAATTCTCAGGGTTTTGCTGCGGTTCAGGTATCCCTTGATAATCACCTGAATATCTCTGTTATCATTCTGCTTTTGAATGCAGTCGTGGAGGGAATCTGCCTGAGTAATTGAAAAATCAGTTGATAAATATCCAAAACCTGAAAATCGCCCATTTGCAATCTTTACGATCGATTTTTCATTAATTGTACGACCTTGATCTATTACGAAAAAATTAGGAGAGCGATATTGCAGCCCTTTTATTGACTTGCCAACACGTATGTTATAATTCAGTGCCGGCTCCAATCCGGTACAAGCTCCGTTGCAATGGTGCAGTTGCATATTAAAACACTCGCCGGAACTGTTATCGAGATTACATAATTTTTTGCACAAAGCATACTTTTCAACAAGTTTATGTAAATAATCAATCCCTTCCTGCTGAGAATGAAAAGTAGTCAAAGGAAGATCATCAGCTTCTGTTTTATTGATGATCAGACGAATATATCCATCTGAATCTTCGGTGGAGAACAATCCATAATTAAATGCCGACCTTCGTTGACTCCTGTTATAGAGAGGTTTATGTTTTTTGATTTCTGATGATTCAAACAAAAGTGCTACAAGTTCGCTGCCGGTAATTTCCCATGATACATCAGCGATTTTATCCCTCATTTCAATCGCTTTTTTTGTTTGCGAATTACTCAAATGATTCAATACTCTTTGGTGGATATCTTTGCTTTTCCCAATGTAGATAATTGTGCCCTGCGAATCATAAAAAT
>CAYHDA010000190.1:0-8280 GCA_964355145.1 uncultured Mariniphaga sp. | reverse complement strand
TTATTATCCTCTATCAGCACCTGCTTCGAAAGGGTGATGATGGCAAACTTCACCTTCCGATCCTGCACTCCCCTGAATACAATAAAGACGGCGATACCGATAATAATTACAATCTGTCGTTACTTCGCTGGGGATGCACTACACTGCTTGATCTGAATGAACGGTACAGTATTAAGGACCCGCAACGTACAGAATGGGAACGCATTCTTCGGGATCTCGTTTCCTATCCCCAAAATGAAAATGGCTTTATGATCGGTGCAACTGTCCCCTTTGCCAGATCACACCGGCACTGGTCGCACCTGTTGATGGTATGGCCGTTGCATATGCTTTCCGTTGAGCAACCCGAAAATAAGGCACTTGTTGAAAAGACAATGAACCATTGGCTCACCGTCGATAAAGGACGTGAGATCTATGGCTGGTCAAGTGCTGCTGCCTCGCTGCTTTATTCTTCAATGGGCGATGGCGAAAAAGCTCTGGAACGTCTGCTCGCCCATCACAACAACAAGCGCTTTGTGATGCCTAATACCATGTACATCGAGGGTTCGCCGGTGATCGAATGCTCACTCTTTGCAGCTAAAGCATTACAGGATATGCTGCTTCAAAGCTGGGGTGACCGTATCAGAATATTTCCGGCAATACCCTCGGAATGGAAAGAAGCAAGGTTTCATGACCTAAGGACAGAGGGCGCATTTTTAGTCAGCGCTGCCCGGCATAACGGTTTTACCCGCTGGGTTAAGATCAAAAGTCTGGCCGGCGCTCCTTGCACAGTCCGTCCCGGATTTGTTGGCACCTTTACATCATCATTGCCTTCAGTCGGCTTACGGGAGATAGAGTCCGGAATTTTTGAAATCAGCCTGAAAAAAGGAGAAGAAGTAATCCTTTATCAGGAACCTATAGACCTTTTGCAAAAAAATCGTAGTAATTAAAATATATTGCCATGCTGCACGACCCAAGCCACGTCCCGCAAATTCCTATGGAACAGGAGATCGTTTTAACGACACAGGAAAAATCTGTTTTGCGCCAGCTGGGCAGCAAAATAGCTGAAATAGCCTCCTTGAACATCCATAAGGAAAAGGCCTTGCTGTGGCAAAAAATGAACGACCTGAAGCAAGAAAGGCCAATGGTATGGATCAATGAAATTCCATGGCATGAGATGAACGTCAATGATGAACTGACTTTGCAGACCAGTCATCCATGGGCCAGAGAGCTCGAGACCAATCTGCGCAGAACAATCTACCAATGGGAACATATGCCTTGCGATATGGTTGTCAACGACTATCTCGATTGTCCGATCGTGTACCACACCACCGATTTCGGAATTGTAGAAGAGGTAGATACTGTCCATACAGATGAGAATAACGAAATCTATTCCCGCCATTTCAAAATACAAATCAGTGAACCTGAAGATAGTGAAAAAATAAAGCTGCCAAAACTCACCTATAAGGAGAAGGCCACCCGGAATAGTTATGACACTATGCAGGATATTTTCAGAGGAATAATCCCTATTCAAAAAGTGGGTCAGACACATATCTGGTATACTCCGTGGGACTTTTTAATCCGCTGGTGGGGAATTGAAGAAGCCATGATGGATTTGTGCTTACGGCCCGAAATGGTTCATGCTGCCTATGAGAAGATGGTTGATGCCTGGATGTATGAGCTGGATCAGTTTGAAGCACAAAATTTGTTAAGTTTAGACTGCAATAACACCAGAATTGGTTCAGGGGGATATGGTTATACCAGCGAACTTCCGGGTGCTAATTTTGATCCAAATCATGTCAGGGCAATAAATATGTGGGGATGCTCCAATGCGCAGATTTTCTCCTCCGTTTCGCCTGAAATGCACTGGGAATTTGCCCTTGAGCACGACTTGCGCTGGCTGAAAAGATTTGGTCTGACCTATTACGGATGTTGTGAACCATTGGAAACAAAAGCCGGTATCCTGGCGCACATACCTAATTTGCGTAAAGTATCTACCAGTGGCTGGGTGGATATTGATAAGGCTGTTAGTAATCTGGGTGGCAAATATGTAATGAGTCGCAAACCATCTCCGGCCATTTTTGTGGCCTGGGATGCCGAAGAGGCAGAGAGACAGCTGACCGTTTTTAAACATACGGCGAAAGGGTGCAATTATGAATTTATTATGAAAGATATTTCTACGGTAAACTATAAACCCCAACGGCTTTGGGAATGGGCCGATATCGCAATGAAGGTTGTGAATAAATAATAAATTCTGATAATGACAATAAATCAAACGAGTCGTTTTATTTCTGCCAGGAGTGTTGTTCCGCTTATTTTGGTCACCACACTTTTTTTCATGTGGGGTATCCCCAACAATCTGAATGGGGTGCTGATCAAACAATTTATGAAATCGATGGAGATTACGCGATTTCAGGCAGGACTTATCCAGTCAGCTTTTTATATGGGTTATTTTGTCCTTGCGATACCTGCCGGAATGTTAATGCGGCGCTTTAGTTACAAAACAGGCATCGTCTTTGGGTTATTGCTTTATGCGGCAGGATGTTCCCTCTTTTGGCCGGCTGCAATAATCGGGGAATACGGTTTTTTCCTTTTATCACTTTTTGTGATTGCTTCCGGATTGGCCTTTCTCGAAACAGGTGCAAACCCTTTTATCGCGTTGCTGGGTGATCCCGAAACTTCGGAACAACGATTGAATTTTTCGCAGGCATTCAACCCAATCGGATCGGTTGTCGGAGTGCTGCTTGGCACTGTATTTATCTTTTCGGGCGTTGAACCTGATGAAACAAAAATTGCCGCTATGAAAATAGCCGGAGAATATAATGGTTTTCTTCAGCATGAAACCATGCGGGTGGTAAGACCATATCTTGGCCTTGCACTGTTCGCGGTAATCTGGGCTGTATTGATTATCAAAGTAAAATTTCCTAAGTTTGAAATTGAGCAACATGATTCAACAGGCTCAAAAGGGAAATTCAGGGATCTGTTAAAGTTTCCTCATTTTTGGAAAGGGGTGGCCGCACAATTTTTCTATGTTGGCGCACAAGTAGGAACCTGGAGTTATTTTATCCCTTATGTGCAGGATTATACAAGTCAACCGGAGAAAATTGCCGGGTATTTCCTGACAGGAACCTTGGTTGCCTTTGGATTAGGACGTTTTTCTGCTACCTGGTTGATGCGTCATATCCTTCCCAATCGCCTGATGGGCTGGTATAGTCTGATCAATGTGATTCTGGTTGGATTCAGCGTTTTAGTTCCGGGATGGATCGGGATGTGGGCTATCTTTCTCACAAGCTTCTTTATGTCGCTGATGTATCCTACAATTTTCGCACTCAGCATCAAAGGATTGGGAGAAAACACAAAAATCGGAGGATCTATTCTCGTAATGGCCATTATCGGAGGGTCGTTGTGCACTCCGCTAATGGGATATATTGCCGAAGTAACCACAAGTATGGCTATTGCAATGATCGTTCCTTTGGTTGCATACATTTATATTGGCTATTATTCATTTACCTGGACAGAAACCGGAGATCCTAATTGAATAATTATCAATGTTCTCCGTGAGCTGACGGATTAATTATATTTTTTACTTGATTATCTTCATTATATGAAACATTTCTATCTTCTTATTGCCGGACTTTTATTGTCCATCACAGGTATGGCACAGCGACCTGCGCAAAATCCGATATCTCAGGAACAATACACACCTCATTCTCTGGGATATAAATTATTTTGGGAGGATCAGTTTAATGGCAATAAGCTTGATCCTGAAAAATGGTCCGTCAGGGGCATTGGTCCGCGAGCTCTGGGGTATGTTTCGGCAGATGCTGTTAAAATCGAAAATGGTTTTCTAAAGCTTTCCGCTATAAAAAGGGGTGACAGCATCCTGATAAGTGCAGTTGGAACGCAAGGCCATTTTATGACCAGATACGGCTATTTTGAATGCAGGGCTCAACTGCAAAAATCGCCCGGGGTATGGGCTGCCTTTTGGATACAATCCGCCGAGATTTCAAAAGGCGAAGATCCTGCTAAATATGGCGCAGAAATTGATATTATGGAATTTTTTAAAAAACTGGGGAAGGATATCGTTTCGCACAATGTCCACTGGGCTTATGGACCGCACCAGCAATCCACCCATGGAATGCAAAGCTACCTCAAAGGGGTAAGTGAAGGATTTCACACTTTTGGATTGGAATGGTTGCCCGATAAATATATTTTTTACGTTGACGGATACAAATTTTATGAGGTGAATGAAGGCATATCAAATATTGAAGAATATCTGATTCTTAGTATGGAAATTCCTTCAGAATTAAAAGAAATTAAGAAAACCGTGTTCCCGGATGAATTTATAGTTGATTATGTAAAAGTTTATAAGAAAAAATGAAAACAAAATCTAACCGGAAATTGCGATTGATTATCATTTGCAATTTATTTTTAGCTGCCTTTACCTGTTCTGTTTATGGACAAGATCCTGTGGATGAAGTGAATCCAAGTATAGGTGCAATCGGGCACCTTCTAACAGCAACCACCCCCGATGTTCAGCGTCCGCGTGGGTTAATCAGGATAATTCCAACCACTACGCCAGGGATCAGGGATGTTTATCTTGCCGATAAAATATTTTCGTTTTCAACTATTTTATTACCCAGCGATTTTTCAAGAGGAATCGGATCCTATTTTATAATGCCGACAACCGGTAAAATAAAGGCTGATCCGGCTGAGAATGCCTCCCGGTTTGACCATGATCTGGAAAAGGCAACCCCATATTGCTATTCAGTTCTTCTTGAAGATAAGAACATCGAAGTTGAATATACTGCAACGAGCCATTCTGCACTCTACCGGTTTACTTTTCCTGAAGCTGAAAATTCAAACGTTCTGATCAGCCTGCTGCAAAATTCTGAACTAAAGATTGTAAACGAGTATGTTATGGAGGGTTCGCAGACCAACCCTAAAGCAATGGATCCCAAACGGACATTATATTTTCACACTGAGTTTAGTAAACCATTTAAAACCTGCGGAAGTCTGGGAAATCAGGAAATTAAACCGGGTGACAAAGAGCGAAGTGGCAATAATATTGGCATTTATGTGACATATGCCACTAAAAAGCAGGAGCAGATTCAGGTAAAGGTGGGATTTTCATACATCAGCCCTGCCCAGGCAAGGGAGAATTTAGAAAAAGAAATTGCCGGGTGGGATTTTGAACAGGTAAAAGATGATGGCCGAAAAATCTGGAATGATGTTTTAAATAAAATTCAGATTAAAGGGGGCAGTGCAAGTCAGCGAACGACTTTTTATACTGCATTGTACCGGGTTTTTGGAAGGAAAACAACCAATATTACCGAAAACAATCAATATTACAGCAGCTTTGATAACAAGGTTCATGCCGCTGAGGGACACGATTTCTACCAGCTGGGTGAAAGCTGGGGTTCCTTTCGGTCGCTCTTTCCTTTAGGTCTGATACTGGAACCTGAACGGCAGAATGATATCGTACGATCGTATATCAGAATGTATGAGCAACGGAATTGGCTTGGAGATGCAGCTTTAAATCAGCGTGTTATGATTGGAAGGCACGAAACCGCCACCATAGCAGATGCCTATATGAAGGGATTTAAAGATTTTGATGCTGAAAAGGCCTATCAAGGGATGAAAAAGAATGCGCTGGAAGCTACGATGCTCCCATGGCGCAACGGCTCTTTGACTGAACCAGATAGTGTTTATGCTTTAAAGGGATTTTTCCCTGCACTTCGGTTGGGCGAAAAAGAGTGGGTGCCCCAGGTCGACAGGTTTGAGAAGCGACAAGCAGTAGCAGTAACACTTGAGCATAGTTACGATGACTGGTGTTTGGCACAAATGGCTAAAGCATTAAACAAGAAAGATGATTATGAATTTTTTCTGAAACGATCGTATAATTATGAAAATGTCTGGGATTCCAGGATCGGCTTTATGGCACCAAAATCGGCGGACGGGAATTGGGTATTTAACGAAAAACAGTTAGATCCTGTCTGGAGCGGAGGTCAGGGCGGGCGCGACTACTACACAGAAACCAATGCATGGACCTACACTTTTCATGTTCAACACGATGTGGCCGGTCTGATCAAGCTGATGGGGGGAAATGCGCCTTTTGTCAATAAACTCGATGCTCTCTTTCAGGAGCAATTCGGTGGTCGTGGGTCGAAATTTGAATTTTTGAACCAGTTCCCCGACGGCACAGGCTTAATAGGACAGTATAACCACGGAAATCAGCCTGGCTTTCACATTTCGTACCTGTATAATTATGCAGGGAAACCCTGGAAAACACAACGAAGGGTAAGAGACATCATGAAAATCTGGTACAACGACGGTCCTTTAGGAATCTGTGGTGACGAGGATGAAGGCGAGTTGTCATCGTGGTATGTTTTCAGTGCGATGGGCTTTTATCCCGTGTGTCCCGGTTCCCCGGTTTACGATATTGGCAGTCCGATTTTTGAAAAGGTTACCATTAACGTTGGCAACAATAAGACCTTTACAATTGAAGCCAGAGATGTATCCGGGAAAAATAAATATATTCAGTCGGCACAGTTAAATGGCTCACCGCTTAATGTGCCCAGGTTTTCGCATACTGATTTGTCAAACGGGGGTACGCTTGTCTTGCAAATGGGACCGAGACCAAATGAAGAGTGGGGGAGCAAACCATAGGTGTCGACTCCTGAAAGACAACTGGACGTGTTTTAAAACTATGCTTATTTTAACTTCTTAACGATTGCGAGGCATTTTCGACAGGTATCGGTGATAAAGGCAAAATCGCCTTTTGCCAGTACCTCTTTGGGAAAAAGTTGCGAACCCATACCAACACAGTGAACGCCTGCTTTAAACCACGCACTCAGGTTTTGCTCATCGGGAGAAACACCTCCTGTTGGCATAATGCTTGCGTAGGGCATTGGTCCTTTCACTGAAGAAACAAAATCAGGACCGCCGACTGATGATCCAGGAAAAATTTTAACTACTTCGCAACCCAGTTCGTGTGCTCTGCCAATCTCCGTGACTGTCCCGCATCCCGGACTCCAGGAAATTTTACGTTTATTACAAATTCTGGCCATCTCTTCATCGATAAGCGGTGAGACAACAAAATTGGTTCCCAGCGCAATATACATTGCAGTAGTGGGGCCGTCGACAATTGATCCAACGCCTAAAATCATTTCCGGACATTCCTGAATTGCCCAGCGATTAAGCTCAGAAAATACGAGAGTGGCAAAATCACCGCGATTGGTAAATTCGAATACACGGATACCACCTTCATAACAGGCTTTTACCACTTTCTTGCACAACTCAATATCGCTGTGGTAGAAAACCGGAACTATACCGGTTTCTTTCATTTTTTGCGCTACTTCGATTCTTGTAAAACGTGCCATATCCTTAATTTTAATTTGAGTTTTATCGTGCCACACGCCCTGAGGCATCACCTGCGATTAGTTTTTCAACTTCATCAACCGTGACCTGATTGTAGTCGCCGTAAATGGTATGCTTCAGACAGGAAGCTGCCACGGCAAAGTTTAATGCCTTCTGGTCATTGCCGGAGAAGGTCAAAAAGCCGTATATTAATCCGCCCATAAAGGAGTCGCCGCCCCCTACCCGGTCAACAATATGGGTGATTTGGTAGGTAGGCGATTCCAATAAATTTTTCCCGTCCCAAAGTACCCCGGCCCAGGAATTGTGATTTGCATTTACCGAACCGCGTAAGGTGGTGATAACTTTTTTGCAACGGGGAAATCTCTCCATAATCTGTTTGGAAACTGATTCATAGGCAGCTGCATCTATCTGTCCTGCAGAGATATCGACACCTTCAGCTTTGATGCCAAAAACCATTTCAGCATCTTCTTCATTGCCCAGCACAATATCAGTTTCTGCAACCAAAGCCGTAGCAACTTTCAAATTAATCTGCTCTTCAGGTTCAAGCCTTTGACCGCTATACATAATCGCCATCATGGTCGCCAACCCTCCGGTGACAGTGCTTGTCATTAATCCTGCTGCCTCTGGAGTAAGACCCTGTGCTATAAATCCCTGTTCGACAGCGTTTGTTAAGGCAATACATAGTTTGATATCAATAAGGCTTTGCTTAAATGCTCCAAAACTCCCCTTAGACGACAATAAACCAATGGCAGCCATATCGATTCCAGCTGCAACCAAGAAGCCTGTAGCCTTAGTAGTGTCAAAATGTTTCGCAATATTCTGAGCAATGGCTAGATTAAACATACTGGCTGCAGAAGAGAGTGCTGTTTTATCCCCAAAATAGGCATGTTGAACCCCTAGGGCGATTGTAGCCAAAACAGGGTC
>CAYHDA010000189.1:7192-8360 GCA_964355145.1 uncultured Mariniphaga sp. | reverse complement strand
AATTACTTGTCATATTATCCCTGATAAGTATTGATTCCGGCTGTTGCCATTGAGCGGTCAACCTTTTTCACCAATCCCTGAAGCACTTGTCCGGGACCCACTTCGGTGAAGGAGTCGCAGCCATCGGCAATCATATTTACTACAGTTTGGGTCCATCGGACCGGTGCGGTCAATTGTGCGATAAGATTTTTCTTGATTTCTTCAGGATCGGTTACCGGAGTTGCATTAACATTCTGGTAAACAGAACAAACAGGCACATTAAAGTGGGTGGAGTTGATGGCTTCTGCAAGTTCTGTGCGGGCTGGCTCCATCAACGGAGAGTGAAATGCTCCTCCAACGCTTAATTTTATGGCGCGTTTTGCACCTGCTTCGGTCAGTTTGGTACACGCCAAATCGATTCCTTCCATTGAACCTGAAATCACCAGCTGACCCGGACAATTATAGTTTGCTGGTACAACAATCTCGTCTATGCTTTTGCAAATCTCCTCAACCAAAGCATCTTCGAGACCTACAATCGCTGCCATGGTGGAAGGTTGAGCTTCGCAGGCTTTTTGCATAGCCATTGCCCTTTTCGACACCAGCAGCAGTCCATCCTCAAATGACAAAGCGCCACTTGCAACCAATGCCGAAAATTCGCCCAACGAATGACCAGCCACCATGTCAGGTTTAAAACTGTCACCCAATGTTTTTGCTAAAAGAACAGAATGGAGAAATATAGCAGGCTGAGTTACCTTGGTTTGCCTCAGATCCTCGTCTGTGCCTTCGAACATCAGATCAGTAATGCGAAAACCAAGCAGATTATTCGCTTGTTCGAATAACTCACGCGCCATTGGGGAATTGTCATACAAGTCTTTACCCATACCAACAAACTGGGCTCCCTGCCCTGGAAAAACATATGCTTTCATATTCTGATTTTAGAAAATTAAGTCTGCAAATATATAAAATAGGATCTATAACAAAATATGCAGGTGACAGAAACTATCGTTCATTTAATGAGCGTGGATAAGCAGCTGGTTACGGGTTACAGGCATAAATAGTAACCGGTAACTTGTAACTCCTTATGGTTACAGGTTACAGGCATAAATAGTAACCGGTAACTTGTAACTCCTTATGGTTACGGGTTACAGGTATAAATAGTAACCGGTAACTTGTAACTCCTTATGGTTAC